>JAJZSA010000034.1 GCA_021822115.1 Pseudomonadota bacterium | reverse complement strand
ATTTCGAGAAGAGCGGACTGGAAGTGGCCGAGAACCAGAAGTTCGGCATCCTGCGCAAGATGACCTTCTTCGACGACTTCAGCGACCTCGAACTGTGGGAGGTGCTGCGCATCGCCGAATGGCACAAGCAGCCGGAGAAGACCGTGCTGATGCGCGAGAACGAGATGAGCGACGCCATCTACTTCATCATCGACGGCAGCGTCAGCGTCACGCGCGGCGCGCGCCTGCTGCTGGCGCTGCGCAACGGCGACTGCTGCGGCGAGATGGCCTACATCCGCGGCAAGCAGATGCCGCGCTCCGCCACCGTCACCGCCAACACCGAGATCGCGGTGATGAAGCTGGACCCCTTGCAGATCGCCCAACTGTCGGACAGTTGCCAGAACCATTTCAACCAGGCATTCCTCTATGTATTGGCGGAGCGCCTGCGCATGGCGGACGAACGCATATCCCGGCTCGGTTAGAATCCGCGCCTTTTTCGCACAGGAGGAAACACCACATGGCACAGAAGACCATCATCCAGACCCCGGACGCCCCCGCCGCCATCGGCACCTACTCGCAAGCCGTGCGCGTGGACGACACCGTCTACCTGTCCGGCCAGATCGGCCTCGACCCGACCACCATGCAGATGGTGGACGGCATCGAAGCGCAGGTGCATCGCGTGTTCCAGAACCTGCGCGCCGTCACCCAGGCTGCCGGCGGCAGCCTGAGCGACGTGGTCAAACTCAATATCTTCCTGACCGACCTCGGCCACTTCGCCAAGGTCAACGAGATCATGGCCGGCTACTTCCCGCAGCCCTATCCGGCACGCGCCGCAGTGGGCGTGGCGGAACTGCCGCGCGGCGCCCTGGTGGAAGCCGACGGCGTGATGGTCATCAGCGACTGAGCGCGGGATCCAGACACAGTGGCGACACCCAAGGCGATCGGCAAATACCTGATCAAGGGCGTGCTCGGTCAGGGCACCACCAGTACCGTCTACCACGGCTACGACCACTTCGCCGAACGCGAAGTGGCGATCAAGGTGCTCAAGCAGGAGATCCTCAACGACGCGCGCATGGGCAAGGTGTTCCGGCGCCAGCTGGATAACGAGGCCTCGCTCGCCGGCCGCCTGTCGCACCCGCATATCGTGGCCATCTACGACGCACTGATCGGCGACGACGAGAGCTACATCGTGATGGAATACGTCAGCGGCGGCACGCTGGAGAAACACGTCGAACCGGACCACCTGCTGCCGCTGGAACGCGTGGTGGAATACATGTTCAAGTGCTGCCGCGCGCTGAACTACGCGCAATTCAACGGCGTCATCCACCGCGACATCAAGCCGGCCAACATGATGCTGACCGAGGAAGGCGACATCAAGATCTCCGACATGGGCGCCGCACTGTTGCTCGATCTGGAACAGACCCAGGTCAGCAACCTGGGCTCGCCCAGCTATATGTCGCCGGAGCAGTTGAGCGCAGAGCCGCTCACTCACCAGACCGACATCTATTCGCTGGGCGTGGTGATGTACCGCCTGCTCACCGGCCACGCGCCGTACAAGGCGCAGAACCTGGCCAGCCTGTGCCACCAGATCCTCAACATGCCGCCCACGCCGATCACCACCTACCGCCCGGACCTGCCGCGCGAACTGGTGCGCATCGTGGAACGCGCCATGCACAAGGACAAGGCACAGCGCTACCAGAACTGGCGCGACTTCGGCAACGACCTGTCGCTGCTGGGCAGCTACCAGAGCAGCGACAACGCCAACAACCAGACCGAGAAGTTCACCACCCTGCGCGGCATGAAACTGTTCGGCGACTTCTCTGATACCGAGCTGTGGGAGATCCTGCGCATCGGCGACTGGCAGAAACTGCCGGCGCAGAGCGTGATCATGCGCGAGGACGAGATGGGCGACGACTTCTACGTGATGATCGCCGGCACGGTGAACATCACCAAGAACGGCTACCTGCTCAACCTGATCAGCCGCGACGACTGTTTCGGCGAGATGTCTTACATCAGCGGCCGCGTGGTGCCGCGCTCGGCCACGGTCACCGCCGGTACCGAAGTCACCGTGATGAAGATCGCGCCGCGCCTGCTGGCCGGCCTGTCCGACCACTGCCAGCTGCATTTCAACCAGGCTTTCCTGCGCGTGATGGCAGACCGGCTGCGCATGGCCGACATGCGCGTCGCCAAGCTGGTCAGTTGAAGCAACAGCGGGCAGCGAAGTGATGGTGCGCGCACCGGCCAAATCCCCTGCCGCCACGGCAGCCAAACTCGCCAAGCTGGGCATCCACCAGCGCTTCGACCTGGTGCTGCACCTGCCGCTGCGCTACGAGGACGAGACCCGGCTCACCCCCATCGCCGACCTGCTGCCGGGCGAGACGGCACAGGTGCAAGGCGAGATCATGCACGCCGAAGTGATGTACCGCCCGCGCCGTTCGCTGGTGTGCCAGTTGCAGGACGCCAGCGGCACACTCACCCTGCGTTTCCTCAACTTCTATCCCAGCCAGCAGAAACAGCTCGCCGTCGGCAAGACCATCCGCGCGCTGGGCGAAGTGCGCGGCGGCTTCTTCGGCCTGGAGATGGTGCACCCCAAGTGCCGCAGCGGCGGCGAAGACACCCCGCTGAAGCAGGCGCTCACGCCGATCTATCCCACCACCGCCGGGCTGCCGCAAGCCACCTTGCACAAGCACATCCAGTCGGCACTGGCCGAACTGGAACTGGCTGACACCTTGCCGCCGGACCTGTTGCGCAGCTTGCAGCTGCCCGATTTCGCCAGCAGCGTGCAACACCTGCACAACCCGCCGCCGGGGCTGGATGAGCAAGCGCTGACCCGCCACCTGCAGCCTTATTTCCGTCGCATCAAGTTCGACGAGCTGCTGGCGCAGCAACTGTCCATGCGCACGCATTACCGCAAGCGCCGCTCGCGCAACGCACCGCCGCTGCCGCCGGATGCGCAGCTGGCGCCACAACTGCTGGCGCGCCTGCCGTTCCAGCTCACCGCCGCGCAACAGAAGGTACTGGCCGAGATCGGCCACGACCTGCAACAAGCGCACCCCATGCAACGACTGCTACAAGGCGACGTGGGCAGCGGCAAGACCATCGTCGCTGCGCTGGCCGCCTTGCAGGCCATCGCAGCAGATCATCAGGTCGCCTTCATGGCGCCGACCGAGATCCTCGCCGAACAGCATTACCTCAAGCTGCACGAATGGCTGACGCCGCTGGGTATCACCCCGGTCTGGCTGTCCGGCAGCCTGAAGAAGAAAGCCAAGAGCGAAGCCGCCACTCGCATCGCCGCCGGCGACACCCCACTTGCCGTCGGCACCCATGCGCTGTTCCAGAAGGAAGTCGAGTTCGCCCGCCTCGGCCTGGTCATCGTGGACGAGCAGCACAAGTTCGGCGTGCAGCAACGTCTGGCCTTGCGCAACAAGGGCAGCGAACCGCATCAATTGATGATGAGCGCCACCCCCATCCCGCGCACGCTGGCGATGAGCTATTACGCCGACCTCGACGTATCGGTGATCGACCAGCTGCCGCCCGGCCGCACGCCGGTGGTCACCAAACTGGTGAGCGATGCGCGGCGCGAGGAAGTGTTCGAACGCGTGCGCCACGCCTGCCTCGGCGGGCGCCAGGCCTATTGGGTGTGCCCGCTGATCGACGAATCGGAAGCGTTGCAATTGCAGACCGCGCTGGAGACGCACGCCACGCTGACGCAAATCTTCCCCGACCTGCGCGTGGGGCTGGTGCACGGCAAGCTGGCCAACGACGAGAAGGCCGCCACCATGGCCGCGTTCAAGGCGGGCGAACTGCACCTGCTGGTAGCCACCACGGTGATCGAGGTCGGCGTGGACGTGCCCAATGCCAGCATGATGGTGATCGACCATGCCGAACGCATGGGGCTGGCGCAGTTGCACCAGTTGCGCGGCCGCGTCGGCCGTGGCGCGGCGGAGAGCCTGTGCGTGCTGCTCTACGCGCAGCCGCTGTCCGAGCTGGCGCGCGAACGCCTGCGCGTGATCTTCGAGCACACCGACGGTTTCGCCATCGCGCAACACGACCTCAAACTGCGCGGCCCCGGCGAGCTGCTGGGCGCACGCCAGAGCGGCGTGCCCATGCTGCGCTTCGCCGATCTGGCAGAGGACGCCGACCTGCTGGACGCCGCACGCGAGCTGGCCGAACGCCTGCTGCAAAGTTTCCCTGACGCGGCACAGGCGCACCTGCTACGCTGGATGGCGAACCGACATGACTACCTGCACACCTGACACTTTCTGGAGCGCCGCCACCATCGGCTGTCCGCCCGAACTGCACCCCTGGCTGCACGACCACGGCTCGCTCACCCAGCGCATCCAGCAGCACTGCCATGATTTCGCGGTAGACCCGGTACGCAGCGGTCTGGCCGCCATCGCCCACGACGAAGCCGCCCTGCTCGGCGTGCGCCCGCAACAACTGGCCTTCTCGCGCGAAGTGTTCCTGCTGGCCGACGGCGTACCGGTAGTGTTCGCCCACTCCGCCTGCGCCCCGCAACACCTGCAAGGGGAATGGGCAGCCCTGGCCGGACTCGGCAACACCCCCTTGGGCGCGATGCTGTTCTCGCACCCGCAAGTCACGCGCCAGCCTTTGCATTTCAAGGCGCTGCGCGAACATCACCCGCTGCACCGGCGCATCGCCGAGCTGCACGCCGTCCCCGAACTGCTATGGGCACGCCGCTCCCTGTTCACCTTGCACGGTGCACCGCTGCTGGTTACCGAAGTGTTCCTGCCCGCCATCCAGCCGCTGACGCGCTGAATCCAGCCGCTTTCGAAATTATCAGATTTCGCATTTCCGCTGCGCCGCCCGTGCGCAGCGCTTCGCATATCCATCAATAAATCATTAATTAATGATGATTATCAAAAATTGACAATTTGATAAATTTGATAATAATGCACATCCGTCGCCACCCGACGACCTTTCAGCACCACACGGAACGAGAGCCGCCACCATGCCAGAACAAGAGGTCTGCACCACCCAGGACGCCGCCAAACTATTGGGCGTATCCCTGCGCACCATCCAGCTGTGGGTGGAGAACGGCAGCCTGCGCGCCTGGAAGACGCCGGGCGGCCATCGCCGGGTACTCAAGGAATCGGTGCAGGCCATGCTCGACCGGCAACACCTGCCCAGCCAGCCCCGCGCAGTAGCGGTGCCGGCACGGCCCGCCGCGCTCAGCATCCTGGTGGTGGAAGACAACCTCGCCCTGTGCAAGCTGTACCAGGCCACCTTCAAGAGCTGGGGGCTGCCCATCGACCTGAAGATCGTGCACGACGGGTTCGCGGCACTGGTCGCCATCGGCGCGCACGCCCCCGACATCCTCATCACCGACATCGACATGCCCGGCATGGACGGCATCATGATGCTGCGCAAACTGCGCGAGGAGCATGCCTGCGACGACAGCGAGATCATCGTGGTGACCGGCATGGACGCCACACGCCTGGCCGAACTGGGTGGCATACCGGAGGGGGTGTCGGTGTTCATGAAGCCGGTACCGTTCGGTCTGATCCAGGCACGGGTGCAGATGATCGCCGACGACCTCATGCAACTGGGCGGCGAGGAGCATTGAACATGCCGCGTTCCGGCAACAACCTGCCGCGCTCGACCGCACTGCTCACCCTGCTGGGCGGCACCGGACTCAGCCTGCTGGCCGGCTACCTGGTCTACGACAACCGGCTGAAGCAGGCCGAGCGCGAGTTCGCCGGCTATTGCGACGAGATCGTGCTCAAGGCCGAAGGCCGTCTGGAAGCGCACAAACAAGTGCTGCTCGGCGGCGCCGCACTGTTCGACGCCTCGGAAAACGTGACGCGCGAGGATTGGCGACGCTATGCCGAACGCCTGCGTCTGGACGAACACTTCAAGGGCATCCTCGGCTTCGGTTTCGCGCGCAAGCTGACGCCGCAAGAGCTGCCTACCCATGAAGCGGGAACACGCCGCGAGGGCTTCCCGCACTATGCGGTATGGCCGCCCGGCAAGCGCGAGCTGTACAGTGCCATCGTCTTCCTCGAACCGTTCAGCGGGCGCAACCTGCGCGCCTTCGGTTACGACATGTATTCCGAACAGGTGCGCCGCCAGGCCATGACGCGCGCCATGAACGACAACACCCCGGCCCTGTCCGGCAAGGTGCATCTGGTGCAGGAGACCAGCGAGGACATCCAGGCCGGCACCCTGATGTACGTCCCGGTCTATCGCAAGGGCACTCCCATCGACACCCTGGCGCAACGGCAAGCCGCCCTGCAAGGCTGGGTCTACAGCCCGTTCCGCATGAAGGACATGCTGCAAGGCACCGTGTTCTCCACCGGCAATTTCCCGGCGGACACGGTGCGCATGCGCGTGTATGACGGTGCGCTCAGCGATGCGCAGGCACTGTTGTACGACAGCCTGCCCGGCGCCAGCCTGCCCGACCCGGTGCACATCTCGCGCAGCGTGCTGTTCAACGGCAGCACCTGGACGCTGGACTTCGATCAATCCGCACAGGACATGCATGCGCATGCACGCCAGAACGGCACCGCCACCACCCTGATCGGCCTGTTGCTCACGCTGCTGCTGTACTCGCTCATCCGCTCCATGCAGAACACACAGCAGAACGCACGCCGCATCGCCGACACGCTGACCGAAGAGCTGCAAGAGAAAAGCGCCAGCCTCGCCGCCAGCGAGGAGCGCCTCGGCTTCGCCCTGTCGGCCACCGGCGAAGGCCTGTGGGACTGGGACATCGCCAACGGCAAGGTGATGCACAACGCCAAATGGAGCGAACTGCTGGGCATCACCCCGCCCACGCTGGAGAGCGACTTCGAACTGTTCGCCAGCCACCTGCATGAAGACGACCGTGCGCAGGTCAAACAGCGTCTGGCCGACCATCTGGGACGCGGCCTGCCCTATGTCAGCGAGCACCGCATGCGCAAGGAGAACGGCGACGTGATCTGGGTGCTGGACCGCGGCGAACTGGTGAAACGCGGCGCGGACGGCACGCCGTTGCGCATGATCGGCAGCATCGCCGACGTCACCGAGCGCAAGCTGGCCCAGCTCGCGCTCAGCGCCAGCGAAGACAACCTGCGCCGCATCTTCGCCAACAGTCCGGAAGGCGTGCTGGCGCTGTCGCTGTCGCAGCAGATCACCTTCTGCAACGACCGCCTGCTCGACCTGTTCGCGCTGGAGCGCAAGCCGGATGGCAAGCTGACCATCGACACTTTCATCCAGGCGCTGGGCAACCTGCTCGACATGAAGGACACGCGCGCCCTGCGCCATGCCCTGGACAACCAGTCGCAGGAAGGCAGCTTCCGCCTGCGCGACCCCAAGCGGGTGATCCGCTGGGAATCGCGGCAACTGGATTCGGCCGAATTGCACACGGTGATCTTCTTCCGCGACATCACGCGCGAGGTGGAGATCGACGAGATGAAGAGCGACTTCCTGGCCACCGCCGCGCACGAGCTGCGCGCGCCGATGTCCAGCATCTACGGCTTCGTGGAACTGATGCTCACCCGTCCGCTGGCGGAAGAGGACCGCAAGGAATACCTGCAGATCGTCTACGAGCAGACGCGCGGCCTGATCCGCATGGTGAACGAACTGCTCGACCTCACGCGCATCGAAGCGCGCGCCGGGCGCGACTTCCGCTTCGAGCGACACCAGACCGCCAAAGTGATGCGCAAGGCCTTGCAGGAACTCAACCTGCCGCAGGATACACACCCGGTGCGTTTCATCGCCGGCGAGGAAGGCATGCCCGATGTGCGTATCGACGAAGACAAGATCAAGCAGGTGTTCGTCAATGTACTGAGCAACGCCTGGAAATACTCGCCGCACGGCGGCGCCATCGAGATCCGCCAGATGCTGGAGCACGGCGAAGCCGGCGCCATGCTGGCGGTGAGCGTCACCGACCACGGCATCGGCATGAGCAAGGAACACCAGCTCAAGGCGTTCGACCGCTTCTTCCGCGCCGACACCTCGGGCGCCATCCCCGGCACCGGCCTCGGCCTGTCGCTGGTGAAGGAGATCATGCAGATCCACGGCGGCAGCGTGTCGCTCGATAGCCGGCCGGGCGCGGGCACTTCGATCACTTTGCGTTTCCCCATAGACCCGTCAGACCAGAAAGGCGATGCTTGAAATGGATACGACCCCCACCACCCACGAGAACCTGTTGATCGTCGATGACGAGGGCAACCTGCGCAAACTGCTGTCGGTGACCCTGGGCTACGGCCTGTACAAGCAATACTTCGCCAGCAACGGCAGCGAAGCCTTGCAGCTGGCGCAGGAGATCCGTCCGGACGTGATCCTGCTCGACATCATGATGCCGGGCGAACTGAACGGGCTGGAAGTGTGCCACCGCATCAAGCGGGACCCGGCGCTGAAGCACGCCTACATCGTGCTGCTCACTGCACTCGGCCAACAGGCGGACCGCGCCGCTGGGCTGGCCGCCGGCGCCGATGCCTATGTGGTGAAGCCGTTCTCGCCCATCGAACTGATCGAACTGATCGAGACCCGTCCCGGCCATCTGGAACACAGGAGCGCGTGATGCCCGACACCCATCGCGACCACAGCGGGCGCCCGTTCCTGCTCGCCTACATCGACCTGCTCAAGAGCGAGAAGGCCAGCCTGCAACAGCAGCTGGACCGCTACGCCGAGGACTTCCGCGCCTTGCTGGCGGCCGACGATGCACCGGCTCGCTTCCGCGCCGCGCGGCCGCTGCCGGAGCCTCCCAAGCCGCGCCGCTATTCGCTGGCCTACATCGCCGCCGTCTCCGGCCTGTGCCAGCAGATCGCCGAGCGTCTCGGCCAATCGACGGAATACCACACCACGCTGGCCGAGGCGGTACGCACGGCGCTCACCGCACATCGCAGCGACAGACATGCGGCTTCCGAAGCGGTGCAACAGATGGCCATGGAGATCGCGCTGTTCTGCGGCCCCGGCGCCACGCCCGGCGCCTCCGGCAGCGACCTGCCGCTGGCCTCGCGCATCTTCGCGCTGGCCGAATATGCCGCCTCGCTCACCGAGGCGCTGTATCCGGACCAGGAAGTGGCACCGCTGGCCCATGGCGAGCTGGCCGAACTGCTGCGCCACGAGAGTGGCCGCCTGTTCGATCGCGAACTGGTGGATGTGCTGTTGCAATTGATCGCCGAAAGAGAAGGAGACAAGCGATGAAAGGGATCCTGCTCATCGGGGGCGACGACGCCCTGTACAACGACCTGCTGGAATACGGCGAGCGCCTGGGCGACTGCCCGGTGGTGCGCCACCGCGAAGGCATGGCGATCGAAGAAGCCTACGACCTGATCATCATGGACGCGCTGGCGCACGGCGTCGCACCGATCGAGACCATCAAGCAGATCGCGCAGATGGAACCGCTGCCGGTGCTCGGCCTGCTGATGAACAAGGACGCCACCGGCAAACGGGTGCAGGAAGCCTTTTTCCAGTATGCCCGCGCCAAGGGCATCCGCCAAGCGGTCAAACTCAACGTGCCGGTGTTCTTCGGCGACATCCAGGCGCTGGCCCATCGCCAGCTGCATCCGGTCGGCCATCACCGCGCAGACAATCCACTGGAGATCACCGGCGAGATGTTGCGCAAGGCGATCAGGCAACACGAGTTCACCACCTACTTCCAGCCCAAGATCGCCCTCAAGGCCGGGCACATCATCGGCGCCGAGGCGCTGGTGCGCTGGCAGCATCCGGAACACGGCCTGATCACGCCGGACACTTTCATCCCGCTGATCGAAGAGTTCCAGCTGATGCCCGACATGACCTGGCTGGTGCTGGAGGATGCACTGCGCCAGACCTGGGAATGGCGGCGACTGGGCTACGACTTCAAGGTGGCGGTCAACTTCTCCGCCAGCACCTTCAGTCTGCCCGGCGTCGCCGCCAACGTGCTGGCGATGATCGATGCCGCGCATCTCGATCCCGAATGCCTGTCCATCGAACTCACCGAGAGCGCCATGGTGCAGAACCTGGACATGCTGCTGGAGACCATTCTCGAGCTGTACCGCTTCGGCATCGAGATCGCCATCGACGACTACGGCACCGGCTATTCCTCGCTGCACCAGGTATCGGTGATCCCCGCCAGCGAGATCAAGGTGGACCAGTCCTTCGTGCGCGACATGCTGGACAATCCGGTCGACCATCTGATCGTGCGCAACACGGTGCGCATGGCACACAGCCTGGGCATGCGCGCACTGGCCGAAGGCGTGGAGAACAAGCGTCAGGCGCTGGCGCTGGCACGTAGCGGCTGCGACGAGGCGCAGGGCTACTTCTTCAGCCGCCCGGTGGATGCCGGCGCCTTCCTCGCCTATGCCGGCAGCAACCCGTCGCGCGAAGTGTCGCGCCATTTCAGCCTGCAACGATCATGATCCGCCTGCTCCCCGCCCGCCTGCTGCGCGTACGCAACCTGATGCTGCTGTCCGGTCTGGTGATCTGCGCCACTGCGGTGCTGGGTGCGATGTTCACCCGCCATGCGCTGACTTCGCTGTCGCAACGCATCGTCGCCGACAATGCACGCCAGGCTGTGCAGAACACGCTCGCCGCCGACCTCAAGGGTGCCTTGCACGAACTGTCCAGCCTCACCCACGACCCGGAGGCCTATGACGCGCTGGCACCCCTGAACGGCCGCATCCTCGACCTGTGGCAGGAATACCAGCTTCAGCTGGATGCCGAACTGCGTGAGGAGCATCGCGCCTACCGGCAGCTGGATGCCTTGATGGCCCAGCTGGCGAACCTGCGCCAGACACCGCCTTCACGCACCGCGGTGAACGCCTATCGCCGCCATGTGGAAGAAGCCTTCATCCTGCTCGACACCCTGGGCGGCGAACAGGCGCGCCGCCAGCATCAGGTGAACCACGATGCCGCACTCGATCTGGCGCGCCACGAACAACAGCTCAACTGGTTGAGCAGCAGCCTGGCCATCCTGGTGGCGCTCATGCTGTGGCTGGTGTTCCATCTGCTGGTCAGGCCGCTGCGCGACATGGGGCGCATCGCACAACGCATCGGACGCGGCGAGGTACCGGCCGAGACCTTGTCGGAATGCGAGGTGCACCTCGACGAACTGCTGGAGCTGCGCGAACTGATGCGCCAGATGGTCAAGGACCTGACCGCCTCGCATGCCCTGATCGCCGACAACGCCCACATGCTGCTCGGCCTGACCAGGATCGCCGCCGACATCTCGTCCCAGGTGCGCAAGGGCGTGATCGAAGAGACCGCGATCAGCAAGGACATCTTCGAGGACCTGCGCGAGATGCGCGAGGGCAAGAGCCAGATGCAGCAGGCGCTGTCCGAAGCGTTGCAGATCGTCAATGCGCTGCGCAGCGGCGACCAGGCGACACCGGAACAGATGGTCGAGCTGCGCCACCATCTGCTGCTGATCGCCGACATCTCCAATAGCTGGAAATCGCTGCGCGACGACATGAGCCGCCTGCTGGACGGCTTCGACGACATGGTGCGCGACCGCATGACACTGGCCAACGAACTGGAAAAACTGACCAAGGAAATGACCACCTCCGCCAAGGAGATGGCGCTCAGGGCCGCACGATGAAGCGCATCAAACGCCTGTTCCGCACGATGTACCTGCAACGCCAGTCCATGCGCCTGCATCGCAGCCAGCAGCAGAACCTGCGCATGGCGCAGGACCTGGCCAAGCTGCATGCGAACTACCTGTCGCTGCTCAGGATGAACAAGGAAGGCCAACTCGGCATCACCTCGCTGGCGGTGATCCGCCACATGACGGTGCTGCTGCAACTGCGCGACCCGGCGAGTCACCAGCATGGCCTGCGCGTGGCGCGCCTGGCGGCCCTGCTGGCGCACCGCATGGAGATCGATCGCTCCTATTGCTCCATGCTGGAACTGGCGGCGCCGCTGCACGACATCGGCATGCTGGCGTTGTCGAGCGACAGTTATAGCGACGGCAGCGATACGCGTACGTTCCAGCGGCACACCGAACTGGGCGCCGCCATCCTCACCGCCGACGACCACATCCTGTCCATCGCGGCCATGATCGCGCGTTCGCATCACGAACATTTCGACGGCAGCGGTTATCCCAATGGCCTGCTCGGCGAGAACATCCCGCTGGAAGCGCGCATCGTGGCGGTGGCCGATTACTTCGACGACCTGCTGCACGGGCTGCACGGCCATCCCAGATTGAACGCCCAGGAAGCCTTCAACGAGGTGTTCCTGCATTACGGCACGCGCTACGACCCCAAGGTGGTGCGTGCCCTCAACCTGGCCATGGACGAATTCATGGACGGCTTGCGCACCTCGCCGGTGCCGGCGCCGCAACTGATGGAGGCGCGCTAGATGACCACCGCACAACGCCTGCCCCCCACGCATGGCATCCCGCTCATCCGCTGGATCTGGCGCGCCTATTTCCGCACCTCGCTGATCCCGCTGTTGCTGGTCGAGGTGGGACTGATCGTGATCTATTTCGCCAGCAACGCCATCTCCACCCAGGCCAACATCGAAGCGGTGCGCGAACAGGCCGAACACGAACTGGCGCAGCTCGCCAGCCGCGAAGCGCGCGGCATCAACCAGCAACTGAAAGGCATCACCCAGGCCACCGAGTTCCTGCGCCGCGAGACACATCGGGTGATGGTGCAGGGCGACAGCGCCATGCGCGACGACCCGGAGCGCTACGCCTACTCCAAGGACGGCGCGTACTACACCACGCGCGACAACGGCGGCAGCGCGCTGTTCTACAGCGGCTATCGCCCCATCGGCGCAGCGGAACGCGCCAAGGCCATGCGCTCGGCCGGCCTCGATCCCGCCTTCAAGGGCATCCAGCAGGCGTTCCCGCTGATCGTGCAGGTCTATTACAACACCCACGATTCGCTCAACCGCATCTACCCCTACTTCGATGTCGTCACGCAGTACGCGCCGCACATGGACATCCCCGCGTTCAATTTCTATTACGAGGCGGATCTGGCGCACAACCCGCAGCGCAACGTGGTGTGGACCGACGTCTATGTCGACCCGGCCGGACAGGGCTGGATGGCTTCGTGCATCGCACCGGTGTATCGCGGCGATCTGCTGGAAGGGGTGATCGGCTCCGACATCACGGTGAACGCGCTGGTGTCGGACGTGCTCAACCTGAGCATCCCGTGGGCCGGTTACGGCATGCTGCTCAGCCGCGAGGGCGCCATCATCGCCATGCCGCAGGCGGGCGATGCCGACTGGGGCAAGGAGAGCACCACCCGCCACGAATATGCCGCCGCCATCCAGCAGGACACCTTCCGCGCCGACAGCGCCAACCTGTTCAAGCGCACCGGTTACGGCGACCTGCCGCAGCACATCCGCGCCCAGGCCAGCGGTCTGGAGCATGTGCATCTGTCGCAAGACAGCCTGGTGGCCTGGGCCACCATCCCGGAGACCGGCTGGAAGCTGGTGGTGGTGGCGCCGGAGCGCAACATCTACCTGCCGGCGCAGACCCTGGCCGCTCGCCTGAATCGCATCGCGCTGCTGATGGTGCTGGGCATGGTGCTGTTCTATGTGGTGTTCTTCCTGCTGCTGTATCGCCGCGCGCGCGCCATGAGCCGCTTCCTGTCCGAACCGCTGCAACGCATCGACGACATGGTGGCCGACATCGGCAACGGTCGCTATCGGCCGCAGTTGCAAACGCTGCCGGTGACCGAGCTGGACCGCACCGCGCGCGGCATCGCGCACATGGCGGAGCAGCTGGACAGCGCCTGGCAGCAGCGCGACCGCGCCGAAACCGAACTGTCCAGCCAGAAACAACGCCTGCAATCGGTGTTCGACCTCAGCCCGGATGCCTTCATCGCCACCGATGCCGACGCGCGCATCGTGCTGGTCAATCCCGCTTTCCTCGCCTGGACCGGCAGCACGGCGGACACCTGGCTGGGCATGCACAAGGACAAGCTGTGGAAGCGCCTGCTGGCCGACGGCGATGCACGCACAGTGCCCGGCGATGGCGAAGTGCTGCGTCTGGAACTGCGCCAGCCGGAGGTGCGTCAGTTGCTGTGCGCCACGCGCGCCATCCATCTGGCGGAGGGCGACGGCGAGCGCTATGCGGGCAGCGTGATCTACATGCGCGACATCACGCGCGAAGAGGAGCTAGTGCGCATGAAGAGCGAGTTCCTCGCCCTCGCCGCGCACGAATTGCGCACACCGCTGACCAGCGTGCTGGGTTACGCCGAACTGCTGCTACAAGGCCGCCTGGAAGGCGCGATGCGCGAAGAGGCGTTGCAGGTCATCCACGGCCAGGCGAAGTGGCTGGTGCGCATCATCAACGACCTGGTCGATCTCAGCCGCATCGATGCACGTGGCAAGGGCCTGCTGCATCCGGCCACGCTGGATTGTGCAGAACTGGTGCAGGCGACGCTGGGCCTGCATGCGCCGGTGGCCGGGCGCACGCCGCCGCGTTTTGCCCTGATGCCGCACATGATGGTCCATGTGGACCCGGGCAAGATGCAGCAGGCCTTGTTGAACGTGATCGACAATGCCTACAAATATTCCGCGGCCGGCGAGGTCGTCATCGAGATGATCGAGGATGCGCAAGGGGGGCGCATCGGCATCCGCGTCAGCGACCACGGCATCGGCATGTCGCCGGCGGAACTGGAACGCGTGTTCGAGCGCTTCTGGCGCGGCGACAAATCCGGCAGCACGCCGGGCACCGGCCTCGGCATGTGCCTGACGCGCGAGATCGTCATGCTGCACGGGGGCAGCATCGACATCGTCAGCACGCCCGGCAGCGGCACCCAGGTCACCCTGTGGCTGCCGCGCATACAGAACAATAATCAACAGAACGATAATCAGGAGAGGGAAGCGTGAAGAACAACCAGCCAGTCACCCAGCGCGAGATCGGATTCCCGGAAGAGTGCGTCTTCATCACCAAGACGGACCCCAAGGGCATCATCACCTATGCCAATGATTGCTTCGTGCAGATCAGCGGTTTCGAGCGCGCGGAACTGCTGGGCAGCAACCATAACATCGTGCGTCATCCGGACATGCCGGAATGGGCGTTCGCCGATCTGTGGAAGACGGTGCAGGCCGGCTATCCGTGGACCGGCATCGTGAAGAACCGCGCCAAGAACGGCGACCATTACTGGGTCAAGGCGTCGGTCTCGCCCATCAGCGAGGGCGGCAACATCCTCGGCTACATCTCGCTGCGCAAGAAACCCACGCGCCAGGAAGTGGCCGCGGCGGAGGCGCTGTACCGCACGCGCCAGTCGCCGCGGCAAGCCGGCTGGCGCCGCCGTTTCAACGACCTGTCGCTGGGCGTCAAGCTGCAATGGCTGATCCAGCCGATGCTGTTCGTGTTCCTCATCCTGTCGGCGCTGACCACCGCCGTGAACCTGAACGAGCAACTGCACCACAACGCGCGGCATAGCGTGGAAGCCATCGCCAACGAGATGCTGGACAGCGCCAACCTGCTGATGGTCACCGGCCAGATCAGCGATCCGGAGAACCGCAAGCTGTTGCGCCAGAAACTGGCCGAGGGCGAAGGCATCCTGTCGCTGCACATGCTGCGCGCGGAAAAAGTGACGGCGTTGTACGGCCCCGGCCTGCCGGAAGAGCAGGTGCAGAACGACATCCAGCGTCAGGCACTGGCAGCGCGCGAACCTTATATGGCGCTCGAGCATGCCAACGGCAAACCGGTGTTCCATGCGGTGATCCCCTTCCTCGGCAGCAGCAACCATCGCGGCACCGACTGTCTGGGCTGCCACCAGGTGGCCGAGGGCGAGGTACTGGGGGCGGCCGACATCACCATCGACCTGAGCGCGGATTACCGCGACTTCAAGCTGTTCATCGCCAAGCTCATCGCCGGCCAGATCTTCGCCCAGGTGTTCCTGTTCTTCTTCATCCGCTGGATCGTGCGCCGCTTCGTCAACCGTCCGGTGCAGCAGATCACCGGCCACCTGGAACGTCTGGTCAACGGCAACAGCGACATGAGCAACCATGCCGACATCCGCGGCCGCGACGAGATGGGCAAGATCCTGTGCTCGGTGCAATCGACCAAGGTGATGATGGGCTCGGTGATCGACCAGATCACCGGCGCGGCACGCCATGTCGACGAGCGCTCGCAGCGCCTGACCCAGGCGGTGGCCAAGCTCACCGAGTCGTCCAGTGCGCAGTCCGATTCCGCCAGCAACATGGCCGCCGCCGTGGAGCAGATGAGCGTGAGCGTGGATCAGATCACCACCAATGCGCAGCAGGTGAAGGACATCTCCGACCAGTCCAAGCACCTGTCCGACGAGGGGCGCGAAGTGGTGGAGAAAGCCGCGCGCACCATCAGCGAGACCAACGACGCCATCAAGCAGGTGGCCGGCACCATCGCCGAGCTGGGTGAACGCACGCAGCAGGTGCAGCAGATCGTCGGCATGATCAACGAGATCGCCGCGCAGACCAATCTGCTGGCGCTCAATGCGGCGATCGAGGCGGCGCGTGCCGGCGAACAGGGGCGCGGTTTCTCGGTGGTGGCGGACGAGGTGCACAAGCTGGCGGAGAAGACCGCCAATGCGACGCAGGAGATCCAGCAAGTGATCACCGGCATCAGCGGCACCACGCGGCACGCCGTGGCACAGATGCAGACGGCGATGCAGCAGATGGAACAAGGGGCGGCGCATGCCGCGCAGGCTGGGCGCGCCATCGTGGGCATCAACGAAGGGGCAGACAAGGTGCTGCACGGCATCAACGACATCCTGACCTCGTTGCAGGAACAGACCCAGACCGGGCACGAGATCGCCAGCAACGTGGAGAAGGTGGCACTGATGACCGAGGCCAATCGCGTGGCGGTGGAGAGCGTGGACCGCACTGCGCACAAGCTGCAGGAATTCGCACACGAACTGCAAGGCTCGGTACGCCATTTCCGTATCTGAACGCGGTACGGGGAGTGGCACCGGACGCCATGCGGGAAAGATGAACAGGCTACAGCGCCACATGCCGCCGATCGAGGCACAGAGCCGTTATGCCGCGCAGTGGCTCAGGTGACCCCTGCGCATGATGCGCGCGACAGGTAGAATCGCGCCCATGATGATCCGCGAACGTTTACAGCTCTACATCCAGCTCACCCGCCTGCACCGCCCCATCGGCATCCTGCTGTTGCTATGGCCTACCTTATGGGGGGTGTGGATCGCGGGCGACGGCCAACCGGCCTGGTCCATCGTCGTCATCTTCACGCTGGGCACCGTGCTGATGCGCTCCGCCGGCTGCGCCATCAACGATTATGCCGACCGTCATATCGACAAGCATGTGCAGCGCACCAGGGAACGCCCGCTCACCAGCGGCAAGGTGAGCGAACGCGAGACGGTGTGGCTGGCCGTGGTGCTGGCGCTGCTCGCCTTCGCGCTGATCGTGCCGCTGCATCCGCTGACCTGGGTGCTGGCCTTCCCGGCCGCCTTCCTGGCCGCCAGCTACCCGTTCACCAAACGTTTCTTCGCCATCCCGCAGGCCTATCTCGGCATCGCCTTCGGTTTCGGCATCCCCATGGCCTTTGCCGCGCAGCTGGGCCATGTGCCGCCGGTGGCCTGGGTGCTGCTCGCCGCCAACGTGTGCTGGGCCATCGCCTATGACACCGAATACGCCATGGTGGACCGTGACGACGACATCCACCTGGGCATCCATTCCTCGGCGCTGTTCTTCGGTCGTTTCGACGTGGCCGCCGTGATGGCCTGCTACGCCGCCACGCTCGGGTTGCTGATGCTGGCCGGGGTGATGGCGGGCCTGGGAGCCGTGTTCTATCTGGGACTGTTGGCGGCAGCCGGCGTGGCGCTGCACCACTACACGCTGATCAAGGACCGCCAGCGCGAGCGCTGCTTCGCCGCCTTCCTGCACAACAACTGGTTCGGCGCGGCCGTGTTCGCCGGGCTGGCAGGCGATTATCTGCCGCGCTGAAGCATGCCGCATTCACCCGCCCCGCACACTTTGCTCACGGTGCCTTCACCAGATCGCCCCTACAATCACGCCAGATCGGAGTAGCCATGTTCAATCTCGACACATACATCATCTGGTATCACACTTTCCAGAGCGACATCCTGTGCTTCCTGGCCTCGGTGGCGATACTCACGCTGTACCACATCTACCTGCGCCACAAGGTGCGCAAGGACCCGCACTACACGGTACAAGCGGTGAACCGTACCGCGCGCCGCTTGTGGGTGAAGACGCTGATGGAACTGGGCAAGCCGGACGTGATCTCGGTGCAGACCCTGCGCAATTCGACCATGGCCGCCACCCTGCTCGCCTCCACCGCCGTGCTGTTCATCATGGGCGTGCTCACACTGAGCGGGCAGCACCAGGGCGGCGCCTGGCAGGTGCTGAACACCTCCGGCTCCAACCATCCCGACCTGTGGCTGTTCAAGCTGCTGCTGCTGCTCATCAACCTGTTCGTGGCGTTCTTCAGCTTCTCGATGGCGATCCGCATCTACAACCACGTCGGCTTCCTGATCAACGTGCCGCTCAGCCTGAACCACCGTTCGCTCACCGCCAACCACGTAGCCGCCCACCTCAACTCCGCCGGTAAGTACTACAGCATCGGCATGCGCACCTACTATTACTGTGTGCCGCTGGTGTTCTGGCTGTTCGGCCCCGGCCTGATGCTGCTCGCCTCGCTGGGCCTGGTGCCGCTGCTGTACAAACACGACCGCGCACCCAAGGTACCTCCGGAGTCGAGCAACGATAGCGACGACATCGACTGAACTATTTCGCGCCCCGCGCATCCATGACCTGCGACAGGCGCCACGCGCGCCGGCACACGAGCCAGTAACCAGGAAAGGGATGCCATGAAGCTAGCCAAGATACTACCCACCGCCGCCGGGGTGATCGCCCTGACCGCCACCGTGGCTTTCGCCCAGGAAGACCGCGAACGCGAAGAGGATGCCTTCAGCCGTACCGTCATCACAGTGAGCCCGCTGAAGAGCGCGCCCGCCGGTACAACGACCGCCACCCCAGCCGTGGCCGCCGCAGCCTGTTATCAGGTGCACATCCGGCGCGGCGAGACCACACACCAGGTGTTGATCGACGCCTATACCGGCAAAGTACTGGATAAACGCGGGGTCGCCTGACTGCGGCAGCGTGTGGCACTGGAACGCCAGTGCCGAGGTGTGCAACGGCGTCCTTTGGATTGCGACATCACGCGGCGATGAGACCGCCGCATGAGTCTTCACCGAAAAAACGCGTAGGCACGGCAGTGCTCTCGAATCCGCTTATTCCTCCAACAGACTTCTCAGCATCCACGCGTTTTTTTCATGCACTTCCATGCGGGCGGAGAGCAGGTCGACGGTCGGCTGATCGCCCGCCTTCTCGGCGATGGGCAGCACTTCGCGTGCGGTGCGCACCACGGTCTCCTGCCCTTCCACCAGCTGCTTGATCATCTCCTTGGCCGGGAGGGTGCCCGTGCTGTCCTTGATGCGGGTCAACGCGGCGAACTCCTGATAGCTGCCCGGCGCCGGATGGCCCAATGCACGGATGCGTTCCGCCACCAGGTCCACGGCGTTCCAGATCTCGGTGTATTGCGTCATGAACATCAGGTGCAGCGTCTGGAACATGGGGCCGGTGACGTTCCAGTGGAAGTTGTGCGTCTTGAGATAAAGGGTGTAGGTGTCGGCCAGCATGCGCGACAGGCCTTCGGCGATCTTCTTGCGGTCCTTGTCGCTGATGCCGATATTGATGTCGGATGTCTTGCTCATGATCGTTCTCCTTTCATTGAATGAAGTGGTAAACCATGTTGCGATAGCAGGTACCGGGCTTTCATGTTACCGCGGCTGGCAGTCGCTGTCCGACATACCGCATCATTTCCACACGCGCGCTGGCATGCCGTCCGGTCAGTGCGAATCCGCGCAACACATCCTCGGCATCGAAGAATCCCATCTTCACGCCGCCGCCATCCTCCAGCTGGCGCCATACCCCGCGCGCTTCGCGTGCGACCGGCAGGATCGCCACCGGGTGTGCCGGGGTCTTCACCACCACCGGCATGGCCGGCAAATCCACCCGCGTCTCGCGGCCGCACAAGGTCTGCGCCAAGGCACGCGCAGCATGCAGGATCGGCTGCACAAAGGGCAGCACCCGGCCGTCGAGCTCCGCGCAATCGCCCAGTGCATGGATGTCCGCTACGCTGCTGCGCCAGGCCGCATCCACCTGGATGCCGCGCCCCACCGCCAGCCCGGCAGCCTGTGCCAGCGCGGTGCGCGGCCGCAGGCCGACAGCGGACAACACCAGTCCGGTGTGCAGATGCTCACCATCGGTCAGCGTCAGCCGATAACCTTCGGGCGCATGCTCGACCTGGCTGACCGCACGACCGAAACGCCAATCCACCCCGAGCTGCGCCAGCGGCGCGAGCAATTGCCTGCCGGCGCGCTCCGGCATCAGGCTAGCGAGCGGATAAGTGCCGGGATCGATGACGCTGACGCCGTATCCAGCCGCAGCCCAATCGTTGGCGAACTCGCACCCGATCAACCCACCGCCCAGGATGGTGATGTGCCGCACGTCGCGCATCGCCTGATGCAGCCGGGCATAGTCGTCGATATCGTTGACCGCCATCACCGCATCCGCCGCAGCGCCCTGCAACGGAAGGCGTATCGGATCGGCACCAAGCGCCAGCACCAATCGGCTGTAAGCCAGTTCACCCTGCGAAGTCGACACCCGCTTGCCCACCGTATCGATGGCGTCCACCTGGCAGCGGTTGTGCAAGGTAAAGTTCCATTGCGCGGCCATCTCCGCCGCCTGAGTCGATACCAGACCGGCGGCATCCTTGCCTTGCGCCAGCGCGTTGGACAGCATGGGCTTGGAGTAATAGTCCCCGCTGTCGCGCGTCACCAGGGTCAGCGGGAGGTCGCGCTCCAGCTTGCGCAATTCGCGGATCACGCTGTAGGCGGCCAGGCCGCTGCCGATGACGACGATGGGTGCCATGACTATGTCCTCCGCTCAGACCTCGACCATCTCGAAATCGGCCTTGGCCACGCCACAGTCCGGACACGCCCAGTCTTCCGGGATATCGACCCAGCGCGTGCCGGGAGCGATGCCCTCGGCGGGCAATCCCGCCGCTTCGTCATAGATGAAACCACACACTACGCATTGCCATACTTTCATGATGTTCTCCTTCGACTATCCGGTTAAACCGTGACCTTGGCCAAAGCGGCGCGGTACTGGTTGGCATGACGTTCTTCCACTTTGGCCAGGGCGGCGAAACGCTTGGCCGCTTTCTCCAGCGTGGCCTTGAACAGCGCAGCGTGCTCCTGCGATTCGGCGATCTGTTCGCTGATCTCAGCCACTGCGGCGGCCTGCCCTTCCTGCTGCGCGGTGTTGAGGAAGCCCGGATACATCTCGGTGTATTCGTAGGTCTCGCCGTCGATCGCCATCTGCAAGCAACGTGCGGTGCTCATCTCGTTCTTCGGATACAGCAGGTCGAGATGACCCAAGGCATGCTGCACTTCCTGCGCGGCGGTCTCCTCGAACACGCGCGCCACTTCCTCGTTGCCTTCGGCGCGGGCGATCGCGGCGAAGTAGCGATATTTGGTATGCGCCATGGATTCACCGGCCAGCGCAGCTTCCAGATTGGCACGGGTCTTGATCTCGGGTCGTGACATGATTCTCTCCTTGGTTGGTTGACGGTGGCCGTTGAGCCACGGTTGCCAATCTAGTGATGCGCACGACATCAATCCAATTGATTGTTCTGGCAATGGTGATTTAGTATCCAAATCACCAAGGAGGCAGCCATGACCCTCAACGAACTGCGTTTCATCGTCGCCGTCGCCCAGGAACGCAATTTCCGGCGTGCCGCCGAGCGCTGTTTCATCAGCCAGCCGGCGCTGTCGCTGGCCATCCAGAAGCTGGAAGACGAGCTGGGCGTGCAGATCTTCGAACGCAGCAAGACCGAGGTGAGCGCCACGCCGGTCGGCACCGCCATCGTGGAACAGGCGCAGCGCGTGCTGGAAGAAGCGGCACGCATCCACGCCATCGCCGCCGAAGGCAGCGACCAGTTGGCGGCGCCGCTGCGTCTCGGAGTGATCCACAGCGTCGGCCCTTACCTGTTGCCCGACCTCATCCCGGCACTGAAGAAGCTCGCGCCCGACATGGCGCTGGAAGTGGAAGAGAACATCACCGCCAACCTGGACACGCTGCTGCGCAACGGCAAGCTGGATGCCATCGTCATCGCGCTACCCTTCGGCGACGGCAACCTGCTCACCCGCCCGCTGTACGACGAACCGTTCCAGGTGGTGCTGAACGTCGAACACCGACTGGCCAAACGACGCAGCCTGAAGCCCGGCGAGCTGGCGCAGGAGAAAGTGCTGCTGCTGGATTCCGGCCATTGCTACAGCAACCAGGTGGCCGAGGCCTGCCCGGACAGCCGCAAGCGCAACGACATCCAGCATGGCACTTCGCTGGAGACCCTGCGCAACATGGTGGCTTCCGGTCTCGGCATCACGGTGCTGCCGGCTTCGGCCAACAGCGCGCGCTATCGCAGCAAGCTGCTCAGCGTGGTGCCGTTCACCCAGCCCGCCCCCTCGCGCCGCATCGCGCTGGCCTGGCGCAAGAGCTTTGCCCGGCCGCAAGCCATCGAAGTGCTGGCCGAGGCGGTGCGGCAGGCAAAAATCCCCGGCATCCACACGCTATAAGTCGTGGTTGGCGCGCGCCGGACGGCGTCGTAGAATGCCGCCCATACCCGCAATCGCAAGGAGCGCACCATGGCCACCATCCCCGGTCTTTCCGCCAACAGCCTGAACAGCTATTCGCAAAGCGTACAGCCCAGCGACGCCAACGCGGCGGCCGCCGCGCAGCAGAAGCAGAACCCCCAGGAACAGGCCGCCAATGCGCAAAGCTCGGTCATCGCCACGCTGACCAGCAACGACCGCAACGCCGCCAGCTCCGCGCTCACCTATAACGCCTCCGGCCTGCTCACCCAGTTCCAGCAGGCAGTGCCGCAAGCCGGCAGCAGCGACACCGAACAGGCCGCACGCGACGCGGTGAGGAACGCACAGGATGCCATCACGCAGGAACAAGGCACGCTGAACACCGATGCCGCACAGAACGGCAGTTCGCCCGCCGACACGCTGACCCAGTTCGGCCAGACGCCGCAAGCCAGTGCCAGCAGTCAAAGCGCCCAGGCCGCGCTGATGCAGGCGCAGTACCAGAAGAACCAGGAACTCAACAGCAGCAACGATAGCAACCAGAGCGCGGCCATCGCCGTCGCCTGAACCTGACCGCCGGGCATCCAGCGGATGCCCGCGCAACGGGGGCGCCACCCATGACCACCCCGCACACGCCCCACCGCCAGAACCCTCTGCTGCGCTTGAGCTATCGCCTCATCGCACCGCTCTACGATTACGTCATCGAACGCCCCATGCGCCTTGCGCGCCGCGACTCGCTGGCTGCCTTGCCCAGCAACGGCGAGAAACGCGTGCTCATCAGCGGCGCCGGCACCGGCCTCGATCTGCCGCTCCTGCCCCCACGTCATCGTTATACGGCACTGGATTTCAGTCCGCCGATGCTGGCGCGTGCGCAAGCGCGCAAGACTGTGGTGGAAGTGGATTTCGTGCTGGGCGACAGCATGGCGCTGCCGTTCGCCGATGCGCAGTTCGACCATGTGGTGCTGCACCTGATCGTGGCCGTGGTGCCGGAACCGCAGCGCGTGCTGAGCGAGGCGGCGCGCGTGCTCAAACCCGGCGGCACCATCCTGCTGTTCGACAAGTTCCTGCAACCGGGTCAGCGCGCGCCGTTGCGCCGCCTGCTCAACCCGCTGTCGCGCCGGCTGGCGACGCGCATGGACGTGGTGTTCGAGGAAGTGCTCAGCGCCGCGCCGGAACTGCGCGTGGTGTGCGACGAAGGCGCACTGGCCGGCGGCTGGTTCCGGCGCATCGTGTTGCAGAAGTGAGCCGCCGCGCTCAGCTCTCCGCGCGTCGGCAATAGCAATAGACGAACTGCTGCACCTTGCCGGCCGGCGTGTGGTGCGCTTCCTTCTGATGCTTGAGCAAGGTGAACGCTTCGCCGAACTCGTCATGCAATTCATCCGGGCGGTAACGCATCACCGGCAAGCCGCTGCACTGTTCGGGGCCGTCTTCGGCGAAGGTGGCGACGATCACGTGGCCGCCCGGCTTCACCGCCTGGAACACGGTCTGCACATAAGCCTCGCGCGCTTCCGGCGTGGTGAGGAAATGGAACACCGCGCGGTCGTGCCACACGTCGTAACGTTTGCGCGGCAGCTCCACTTCGGTGATGTCCGCTTCGATCCAGCGCACCATGCTCTCCTGAGCACCCAGCCGGCGCCGGGCCGTCGCCAACGCGGCGCGCGACAGGTCGAGCACGGTGAGATCGACATAGCCATCGGCCAGCAGGTCGTCCACCAGTGTGGAAGCGCCGCCGCCCACATCGATGATGCCCGCCTGTTTGCCGACCCCGGTGTTGCGGATCAGATCCAGCGACAACTCGGCATGCGGCTGGAACCAGCTCACCGTGTCGGTCGCCTTGCTGTGGTACACACTTTCCCAATGTTGTTTGCTGTGCATCGCTCCCCCTTATCCATTTTCCCCGGTCGTTATTAGAACATCGCCCCCCGCCATGCCGGCAATCCCCCGATTGGCGTAGGCGTATAGGGGGCTAACGTTTGCCCTGGGCATCCGGTTGGCAAGATAATGCGCGCCCTCGCCGGGGGCGCGATCTTTCCGCTGCCCGCTGCCGGCCCGCTTCACCATCGACAAGGAGTGTCTCCCATGCAACATGCGCAAGCCGCACAGGCGCCCGGTTTCCTCGACCGCGCCCGCATCATCGCCCGCCCGGGCTTCAACCGCTGGCTGGTACCGCCCGCCGCGCTGGCCATCCACCTGTGCATCGGCATGGCCTATGGCTTCTCGGTGTTCTGGCTGCCATTGTCCAAGGCGGTGGGCATCAGCGAATCCATCGCCTGCGGCGCAGACATGGGCTTCTTCGCGCAACTGTTCGCCACCACCTGCGACTGGAAGATCTCCATGCTGGGCTGGATGTACACGCTGTTCTTCGTATTCCTCGGCATCTCGGCCGCCATCTGGGGCGGCTGGCTGGAACGCGTGGGCCCGCGCCGCGCCGGCGTGGTGGCTGCCATCTGCTGGAGCGGCGGCCTGCTGATCTCGGCGCTGGGCATCCACCTGCACCAGATCTGGATGCTGTGGCTGGGCTCGGGCGTGATCGGCGGCATCGGTCTCGGCCTGGGCTACATCTCGCCCGTGTCCACGCTGATGAAATGGTTCCCCGACCGGCGCGGCATGGCCACCGGCATGGCCATCATGGGCTTCGGCGGCGGCGCGATGATCGGCGCCCCGCTGGCCGACATGCTGATGAAGTATTTCGCCACGCCTGTTTCCGTCGGCGTGTGGGAGACCTTCGTGGTGATGGCGCTGATCTATTTCGTGTTCATGATGGCGGGCGCACTGGGTTACCGCATCCCGGCCGATAACTGGAAGCCCGCCGGCTGGACACCGCCGCAGGAGACCAAGAAGAAGAGCATGGTCACCGACCGCAACGTGCATCTGGACGTGGCCTGGAAGACGCCGCAGTTCTGGCTGGTGTGGAGCGTGCTGTGCCTGAACGTGACCGCCGGCATCGGCATCATCGGCATGGCCTCGCCGCTGTTGCAGGAAGTGTTCGCCGGCAAGCTGATCGGCCTCGACCTCACCTTCAATGAACTGGACGCCGCGCAGAAGGG
>JAJZSA010000033.1 GCA_021822115.1 Pseudomonadota bacterium | reverse complement strand
TCTTAGGGCTGATCGCCGCTTCGATCTTGGCTGGATCGATGTTGTAGGTACCGAGTTGCACATCGACGAACACCGGCACGGCGCCGAATTGCAGGATGGGGTTCACCGTGGTGGGAAAACCTGCCGCGACCGAGATGACTTCATCACCGGGCTGGATGGCACGCTCACCCAACTTGTGCGAGGTGAGCGCGGAGAATGCCAGCAGGTTGGCCGAAGAACCGGAGTTGGTGGTAAGGGCGTGCTTGACGCCGAGGAATTCGGTGAGGCGCTTCTCGAAGGCATCATTGAAGCGGCCGGTGGTGAGCCAGCCGTCGAGCGACGCTTCCACCATCAATTGCAGTTCTTTCGCACCCATCACTTTGCCGGAAGGCGGCACGACATTCTTGCCCGCTTCGAATGTGGTGGGAGCATAGGCCTGGTCGGCATATTGCTGGACGAGTTCGGCGATCTGGGCGCGCAATTGTTCTTTGGTGCTCATGTCTTTACTCACTTTGTATATTGTTCGATCTGTTGCAGGGTGAAGCCGCGCATGTCTTCTTTCGCCAGCCAGGCACGTTGCCAGGCGACGATCATCTCCAGCGTATGCTCAAGGTGCCAGCGCGGCTGCCAGTGCAGCCGCATTTTGGCCTTGGAGCAATCGAGCTTCAGGTAGTGTGCTTCGTGTGGGTGATCGCCACCATCCAGTTGCCAGCTCGCGCCCGCCCCCCATTGCTGCGTGAGGCGCTCGACGATCCATTGCACGGGCTTGGCATCTTCGTCATTGGGGCCGAAGTTCCAACCCTCGGCAAATTCAGCCCCGCGCTCGTACAAATGCTGCGCCAGCAGCAAATAGCCGGACAATGGCTCCAGCACGTGCTGCCAAGGGCGAATGGCGTGCGGGCTGCGGATGACCACCGGCTGACCCGCGCTGATCGCACGCAGGATGTCCGGGATGAGCCGGTCCGCCGCCCAGTCACCGCCGCCGATGACGTTGCCGGCGCGCACCGAAGCCAGCGCCACTTTGTGCTCGTTGTATTTTGCCGGGTTGAAGAACGAGTTGCGATAAGCAGATGCCACCAACTCTGCACAGCCCTTGCTGTTGCTGTAAGGGTCGAAGCCACCCATGGGTTCGTTCTCGCGGTAGCCCCACACCCATTCCTTGTTGTCGTAACACTTGTCGCTGGTGACATTGACCACGGCGCGCACCGAAGGTGTCTGGCGCACTGCTTCGAGCACATGCACCGTACCCATCACGTTGGTGGAGTAGGTCTCGACCGGATTGACGTAGGAGTAGCGCACTAACGGTTGTGCCGCCATATGGATGACGATATCGGGCGCCGCGTCGCGCATCGCACGGCTCAATACCTCGCCATCGCGGATGTCGCCGATGAGGGAGATCATGCCTTGTGCGACGTTGGCTACCTCGAACAGACTGGGATTCGTCGGTGGCGGCAATGAGAAACCTGTCACCTGCGCACCCATTTGTTGCAGCCATAACGACAGCCAGCTTCCCTTGAAGCCGGTGTGGCCGGTCAGAAAGACCTTCTTGCCGCGCCAGAATACCGCGTTCATTCCCATACCTTCCACGGCGCCTTGCCTGTTTGCCACAATTCTTCCAGATGGTTCTTGTCGCGCAAGGTATCCATCGGTTGCCAAAAGCCATTGTGCTGATAGGCGGCAAGCTGCCCTTCTTCGGCTAACCGCTCCAACGGTTCGCGTTCCCAGATGGTTTTGTCTTCAGCGATGTAATCGATGACCTGCGGCGACAACACAAAGAAGCCGCCATTGATCATGGCGCCGTCGCCTTTAGGTTTTTCTTTGAAACTATTAACCTTGTCGCCCATCATATCCAGCGCTCCAAAACGTCCTGGCGGAATGGTTGCGGTCAAGGTGGCTTTCACCTTTTGTGCCTTGTGGAAGGCGATCAGCTTGGTGATATCCACATCACCCACGCCATCGCCATAAGTGAAACAGAAAGCCTCTTCGCCCTTCACGTAGTCAGCTACACGCTTGAGCCGCCCGCCGGTCATGGTCTCATCACCCGTATCCACCAGCGTCACCCTCCACGGCTCTGCATAACGCTGGTGCACTTCCATCTTGTTATGCTCCATATCAAAGGTCACATCCGACATGTGCAGGAAATAGTTGGCAAAATACTCCTTGATGACATAGCCCTTATAACCGCAGCAAATGACGAAATCGTGAATGCCATGAGCCGAATAAGTTTTCATGATGTGCCAAAGGATCGGTTTGCCGCCGATCTCCACCATGGGCTTGGGTCTAACTGAAGTCTCTTCGCTTATACGGGTTCCCAATCCACCTGCCAGAATCACTGCTTTCATTTTCTCAGCCTTCTATATCGTTATTCGGTTCGATCTAATCTATCGCGATGCGCGCTCAATGAGGACGCCGATTTTTTCAGTGTGCTCCCGCATCAAAGCAATATCAGCCCGCGCCTCAACATTCAATCGCAATACCGGTTCGGTATTCGAACCGCGCAAATTGAAGCGCCAATCGTCGAATTCCACGCTCACACCGTCAGTGCGATCCACGCTGGGATGCGCAGGCAGATACGCTTGCAAGATTTGCTCAATTGTCTGCTTGACGTCATGCACGCGGTAGTTGATCTCTCCGCTGCAGGGATAGGCTGCAATGCGCTCGCCGACCATTTCGGAGAGACTTTTTCCGCTACGCGACATCAATTCTGCGACCAACAGCCAAGGAATCATGCCGCTGTCACAGTAGGCGAAGTCACGGAAGTAATGATGCGCGCTCATCTCACCACCATAGATGGCATTCTCTGCGCGCATGCGCTCCTTAATGAAGGCGTGTCCGGTCTTGGACTGGATAGGAAGACCGCCCGACCGCTTAACTACTTCGATGGTGTTCCAGGTCAGGCGTGGGTCGTGGATGATCTTTTCGCCCGGATGCTTGGACAAGAAAGCCGCCGCGAGCAAACCAACGATGTAATAGCCCTCGATGAACTCGCCCTGCTCGTCGAACAGGAAACAGCGGTCGAAATCTCCATCCCAGGCGATTCCCATGTCTGCGCGATGTTCCCGCACGGCCTCACTGGTAGCGGCACGATTCTCCGGCAACAAGGGATTGGGGATACCGTTGGGGAAAGTGCCATCCGGTTGGTGATGCACCTTGATGAAGGTGATGGGAATGTTCAGCGCCAGGAATCGGCGCTCCATCTCATCGACCACATGACCGGCTGCGCCATTGCCGGCATTCACCACCAACTTGAGCGGCTTCAGTGCCGTCGGTTCGATATAAGTCAGAAGATGATCAACAAAAGGCTTGAGAATTGAAGATTGCGTCAGGCTGCCACGCAGGGCGACTGGCTTGAAATCATTGGCTTCTGCTAATGCCTGAATGGATTTGAGACCCGTATCCCCGCTGATCGGCACGGCACCTCGCGCTACCAGCTTCATGCCGTTGTAATCCATGGGATTGTGGCTGGCCGTGACTTCGATACCGCCATCCACGTCCAGATGGAAAGCCGCGAAATAGATCTCTTCCGTACCGGTCATGCCGATGTCGATGACATCCGCCCCACTGTCCATCAAGCCATTCGCCAGAGCCTGCTTGAGTGTTGCGCTGGTTGGTCGGACATCGCCACCAATCACCACTTTTTTCGCCCCGAGATGCTCGGCATAAGCACGACCGATTCGATATGCGATGTCATCGTTCAGTTCGTCACCCAACTTGCCGCGGATGTCATAAGCCTTGAAACAGGTCAATGTCATTGTTCTGTTCTTCCGTATTGATCCTCAAAACGGACGATATCGTCTTCACCGAGATACTCTCCGCTCTGCACCTCTATCATCACCAGAGGGAGCAACCCCGGATTGGATAAGCGATGCCGATGCCCTGCCGGGATATAAGTCGACTCATTTGTCTGCACGTAGATTTCTTGCTCTCCATTCACCACGCGCGCCATGCCATTCACGACAATCCAGTGTTCACTGCGATGATGGTGCATCTGCAAACTCAGGCTGGCACCCGGTTTGACTTCGATCCGCTTGATCTTGAAATGCATCCCCTCTTCCAGCACGGTATAGGTACCCCAAGGACGATGCACCATGGAATGCAGACGATGCGCTTCATGATCCATGGCTTTAAGGCGGGTATAAATACGCTTGACGTCTTGCGCATGATCACGATGAGCAACCAGCAAGGCATCCGGCGTATCCACGATAACCAGATCTTCCACGCCCACTGCGCCAATTACCCGATCTCCACTCTGGATATAGCAATTGCGCACATCGTGCAGGATCGCCTCCCCCTGGATTCGATTCCCCTCCGCATCCATTTCCGTCAGTTCAGCCAACGCCGACCAAGAACCGATGTCACTCCAGCCGATATCGCACGGCACCACCGCGACATTCTTCGACTTTTCCATGACAGCATAGTCGATCGAATCGTCCGGCACCTTTTCGAAGGTTTTGCCATCCAGCTCGACTTGGCAAGACATTTCGCCTGCTGCCTTGCGCGACGCACTCAGGCTCACTTCGGTCGCTGCCAAGATCTCCGGGCAATGCTGGCGCATCTCCTGCAACATAACCCCGGCCTGGAAACAGAACATACCGGAGTTCCACAAGAATCGTCCGGAAGCCACATAGTCCTTGGCCGTCTCCAGATCCGGCTTTTCCACGAATCGCGCAACCTCATTGCCATTGGCTTCGATATAGCCATAGCCCGTCTCGGGACGATCCGGATGGATACCAAAAGTTACAAGCTTGCCTTGCTGCGCAAGCTTCATCGCCACCTCGACTGCCGCAGCAAAAGCCATCTGATCTGCGATGAGATGGTCTGCCGCCAACACCAACAGGCAAGCATCTTCGCCATGCGTCGTAGCAACCTGGAGCGCCGCCGCCGCTATGGCTGGAGCAGTGTTGCGACCGAAAGGCTCAAGAATGTAGCGATTGAAAATATCTTTACCAACAACCGGCGCAACTTCCTGATAATCGTCAGCCGTCTTGAAAAAGAATTCTCGGTTACTGACTGTGCACACTTCCACCACGTCCGGCAGCATCACTCCTCGTAGCCAAGCTTTTTGCAACAAGCTTTGCCCATCCTCAAGTCGGATAAATGGTTTGGGATGCTGTTCCCGCGAGACCGGCCAGAGGCGAGAGCCCGCGCCCCCGCAAAGGATTGTTGGAATGAGCTTTTTCATGATAAGAACAACTGCCTCACACTTTGCGCAATAAAATGGCGCGCATTTTATATGTATCCATTACCTCTTTCCGCCCTTTATTGGTCTATATATTTTTTTGACACTCGCGAAGCCTCATTCCCTCATGAGCCCCCTCGCCTTGCTGAAGCGAGCACATCAACTCTTCGATCTCTATCTTCAACCGCTCATACTCTTGCATCTTGATCTGCAAAAACTCCACCGTCATACGCGCTTTCTGCTCGATGCCGTGGGGTGTAAGTAAGTAGGCATACCCCAACTTGTTGTCGCTCTTGCGAAAATTGTCGATTTTGACGCTGCCCTTCTCGACTAGCGCTTTCAGGCAGAAATTGACCTTACCCAAGCTGATCCCAAGCCTTTTGGCCAAATCACGCTGGGATATTCCAGGATTGTCTTCCAGTATCTTGAGCAAGGTGTAATGGGTGTTTTCGTCCAGCATATCGGTGCGTTCAATCATTGAACGCACGCATTAGACGGGTCCACGCATGGCCCTGTCAAGCCGCTTCGACGGCTCGTGTATCATTGCGCCCCGGCGTTTTCACCTTTTCCCTCATGCACGCACCCGAACTGCTGCTCGTCAAGACCTCTTCCATGGGCGATGTGCTGCATAACCTGCCGGCCGTGACCGATATCCTGCGTCATTTCCCGGGCGCTCGCATTGATTGGGTAGCGGAAGAAAGTTTTGCCGCACTGCCCGCACTGCATCCCGGTGTACGCCAGGTGCTGTCGGTTGCTGTACGCCGCTGGCGCCACAATTGGCTGGCCGCTCGCCACGAGATGCGTCAAGCCTGCCATACCTTGCATACCCTCCCCTACGATCTGGTGATCGACTCCCAGGGGCTGCTGAAGAGCGCCTTGATTACGCGCTGCGCGCGAGGCGTGCGTTGCGGCTATGACTGGGGCAGTGCGCGCGAACCGCTCGCCAGCTTGTTCTACCAACGCAAGTTCGCCGTCCCCCGCCGGCTGCATGCAGTGGAGCGTAACCGCTTGCTGGCCGCTGCGGCGCTCGGCTACGAGGTAAGCGGGCCACCGGTATATGGGCTTGCCGTCCCTGCACTTGAGCTGCCATGGCTGGGCAGCTCGCCCTATGTCGTGTTCCTGCATGCCACCAGCCGCGACAATAAACTCTGGCTGGAGAATAACTGGATCGCATTAGGCCGCACCCTGCATGAACGCGGCCTGCGCGCAGTGCTACCCTGGGGCAGTACCGCCGAACAGACCCGCGCTGCACGCCTGTGCGCACAGATCCCAGATGCACTGATGGCGCCGCGCTTGAGCCTGCCCGAAGCCGCGACCCTGCTCGGGCGTGCGCATGCGGTAGTAGGCGTGGATACCGGACTCAGCCATCTTGCCGCCGCGCTGGATGTGCCGACGATCGGCCTCTACACCGCCACCGACCCCGGACTGACCGGCCTGCATGCGGGCGCTCGCGCCATCAACCTCGGCGGCAAGATGCAGCAACCGGCCGTGACCTCCGTTCTGGAAAACCTGGCCCGCATGGGGTTACATGTCTAGTCCTCGCTTCTGGTACACGTTCGCCCTGTGGCTATTGTTGCCCTATGCCCTGCTGCACCTGCTATGGCGTGCACGCAAGCAGCCGGGATATCTGCGCCACATCGGCGAGCGTTTTGGGCGCTATGCCGTAAGTAGCGAAAAACCCGTGCTCTGGCTGCATACCGTCTCGGTGGGCGAGACCCGCGCAGCCGCCACCTTGGTGCGCGAACTGCGTGCACGTTACCCGCAACACCAGATCCTGCTCACCCATACCACGCCTACCGGCCGCGCCGCGAGCGAACAGCTTTATGGGAGCGACGTGCTGCGCGTATATCTGCCCTATGACTACCCGTTCGCGGTGCGCCGCTTCCTCAAGCATTTCCGGCCGCAGATCGGTGTGCTGCTGGAAACCGAGGTCTGGTTCAATCTCGTCCATGCTTGCGCACGAACCGATGTCCCGTTGCTGTTACTCAATGCGCGCCTGTCCGAACGCTCCGCTCGCCGCTATGCACGCTTCCCCAACCTGACCCGCGATGGACTCAACGCTGTAAACCTCATCGCCGCACAGACAGTAGAGGATGCATCCCGCCTGCACAGGCTGTGTGAACGGGATATCGTGGTGATGGGTAACCTGAAATACGACATCGAACCGCCCGCCGCCCAATTGGAACTGGGACGACAATTGCGTGCTCGCTTCGATGAACATCGTCCGGTGTTCCTCGCCGCCAGTACGCGCGAGGGAGAGGAAGTCTTATTGCTCGACGCCCTGCACCACGCCGACATCCCCGATCTGCTGACCGTGATCGTACCGCGCCACCCGCAGCGCTTCGAGGATGTCGCACGGCTGATTTCATCGCATGGCCTGCGCATGCAGCGGCGCAGCCGCGACGAAGCGATCGCCCCCGAAACCCAAGTCGTGTTGGGCGACAGCATGGGCGAGATGTTCGCCTACTATGCCGCCTGCGATATCGCCTTCATCGGCGGCAGCCTGCTACCGCTGGGCGGGCAGAACCTGATCGAAGCCGCCGCCTGCGGCAAACCCGTACTGATCGGACCGCATACCTTCAATTTCAGTCAGGCCACGGAACTGGCCATAGATTGTCATGCCGCGTTGCGCATACAAGATGCCCATGAACTGATCAATCGCTTGAATCTATTGCTGGCGCATGACAATCCCGCACTCGTCAGCATGGGTCAGAATGCCCTGCGTTTTGTTACCGCCAATCAGGGCGCAACGCGCCGTAGCGTAGCCCTGATTGCGAAGGTCCTCGCACCGCGTGATCCCGTCGGTTCTCCGGTAGAATCTCAGCCATCATGAAAAAAATCATCGTCACCGGCGGCGCCGGCTTCATCGGGTCTGCCGTGGTCCGGCAGTTCATCCTCGACACCGATTACAGCGTGGTGAATGTCGACAAGTTGACCTATGCCGGCAATCTGCAGTCGCTGGCTTCAGTTTCCGACTCACCCCGCTATGCCTTCGAAAAAGTGGACATCTGCGATGCCGCTGAAGTGGCCCGTGTATTCCGCGAACACCAGCCGGATGCGGTCATGCATCTTGCCGCCGAATCGCATGTAGACCGCTCCATCAGCGGCCCGGCTGCATTCATCCAGACCAATATCCTCGGCACCTATACCTTGCTGGAAGCCGCACGCCAGTACTGGATCGGACTCGAAGGCGCCAAGAAGACAGGCTTCCGTTTTCACCACATTTCTACAGACGAGGTGTATGGCAGCCTGGGCAATGAAGGTTTCTTCACCGAAGAGACCGCTTATGAGCCCAATTCGCCCTACTCTGCCAGCAAAGCGTCCAGTGACCATCTGGTACGCGCCTGGCACCACACTTACGGTTTGCCGGTGGTGACCACCAACTGTTCGAACAACTACGGCCCCTATCACTTCCCCGAGAAGCTGATCCCGCTGATGATCCTCAATGCCTGCAACGGCAAACCGCTGCCCATCTACGGCAAAGGCGATAACATCCGCGACTGGCTATATGTGGATGACCATGCGCGTGCCCTGCGCACCGTACTGGAGTGCGGCCGGCTGGGCGAGACTTACAACATCGGCGGCTGGAACGAGAAGACCAACCTCGAAGTGGTGGATGCGATCTGCACCATTCTTGATGAGTTGCGCCCCGCAGGTGCACCACATGCCAGGTTGAAGACCTATGTGCCGGATCGCCCCGGCCACGACAAACGCTACGCCATCGATGCCAACAAGATCGAGCGCGAGCTCGGCTGGAAGCCGCGGGAGACTTTCGAGACCGGTCTGCGCAAAACCGTTGAGTGGTACTTGTCCAATGACGAATGGGTGCGCGGCGTGACCAGCGGGGAATACCAACACTGGGTCACTCAGAACTACACGAACAGGAGCATCTGATGAAAGGCATCATCCTCGCCGGCGGTTCCGGCACTCGTTTGTATCCGGTCACCTTGCCGGTCTCCAAACAACTGCTGCCGATCTACGACAAGCCGATGATCTATTATCCGCTCAGTACCTTGATGCTGGCCGGGATCCGCGACATCCTCATCATCTCGACACCGCAGGACACACCGCGCTTCGAACAATTGCTCGGCGATGGTGCGCGCTGGGGTTTGAACCTCAGTTATGCGATTCAGCCCTCTCCAGACGGACTCGCGCAGGCATTCATCATCGGTGAATCGTTCATCGGCAATGACCCTTGTGCATTGGTGCTGGGCGACAACATCTTCTACGGTCACGGACTAGAACAGCAGCTTTCCGCCGCCGCCGCACGCGATGACGGTGGTACTGTTTTCGCTTATCGCGTAAACGATCCTGAACGCTATGGCGTGGTGGATTTCGATAGCACCGGCCACGCACTGAGCATCGAGGAGAAGCCGCAAGTCCCGAAATCCAACTATGCGGTGACCGGCCTGTATTTCTACGACAACGAAGTGGTCGAGGTCGCCAAGTCGATCAAGCCCTCCGCGCGCGGAGAACTGGAGATCACCACCGTCAACCAGATCTATCTGGAACGCGGCAAGCTTGACGTACAGGTGATGGGGCGCGGTAGTGCCTGGCTGGATACCGGCACCCATGATTCCTTGATGGAGGCTTCGCTGTTCATCCAGACTCTGGAGAAGCGCCAGGGCCTGAAGATCGCCTGTCCGGAAGAGATCGCCTATCGCCGCGGCTATATCTCGCGCCAACAGCTCGAAGCGCTGGCCGCCCCCTTAGCCAAGAACGGCTACGGCCAGTACCTGCTAAGCATCATGAAAGAGAAATTCTGACCATGCAGGCCATCCCCACGGCGATCCCGGATGTCGTGATCATCGAGCCGAAAGTGTTCGGCGATGACCGAGGTTTTTTCTATGAAAGTTTCAACCGGCGCAAATTCGCCGCCCTGACCGGACATGATGTCGATTTCGTGCAAGACAATCACTCACGTTCGGCAAAGGGGGTGTTGCGTGGCCTGCATTACCAGATTCAACAGCCGCAGGGCAAACTGGTGCGCGTGATCGCCGGCGAAGTATTCGATGTCGCGGTCGATATTCGCCGCACCTCGCCCACCTTTGCTCGCTCGGTCTGCGTCAATCTCAGTGCCGAGAACAAGCGCATGCTGTGGATACCGGCCGGCTTTGCCCACGGTTTCCTGGTCGTTTCCGAATATGCGGAATTCTTATACAAGACCACCGATTACTGGGCGCCCGAACATGAGCGCTGCATCTTGTGGAACGATCCGGCATTGGGCATAGACTGGCCGCTCTCCGCCCCTCCCATACTCTCCGGCAAGGATGCACAAGGCAAGCTGCTGGCGGAAGCAGAGCTCTACGCATGACCACACTGCTGCTCACCGGTGCCAATGGTCAGGTAGGCTGGGAATTGCAGCGCGTATTGGCCCCATTAGGCAACGTGATCGCACTCACCCGCGAACAACTCGATCTGTCTGATATCAACTCGATACGTACCGTCGTCACGCGCCATCGCCCTGACATCATCGTCAATCCGGCCGCCTATACTGCCGTAGATAAGGCGGAATCCGACAGCGAGCATGCTTATGCGGTAAATGCCTATGCGCCCGGCGCTTTAGCGCTTGCCGCAAAAGAGCTGAATGCCTTGCTGGTGCATTACTCGACGGATTATGTATTCGATGGCCGCAAGGATGCTCCATATCTGGAGACCGACACGCCCAATCCGCAAAGCATCTATGGCAAAAGCAAGCTGGAGGGGGAACGCGCGGTGCAGGCCTCGGGTTGCCGCCACCTGATCCTGCGCACCAGCTGGGTGTATGGATTGCATGGCGGGAATTTCATGAAGACCATGTTGCGCCTTGCGCGGGAACGCGACAGCCTGCGCATCGTGAACGATCAGTTCGGCGCCCCGACCTGGGCGCGCTTGATCGCAAAGACGACGAATGAACTTCTGCAGCAGGCCATGCAAGCCGACTTCGATACCCGCAAACTGGGCCTGTATCATCTCACTGCCGCCGGCCGCACCACTTGGCACGACTATGCTCAGGAAATCATCCGCCTGGCGCGCCTGTATGACCGCGAACTGCGCGACAAGGCGCTGACCATCCAGGGCATCCCCACACAAGAGTATCCGTTGCCAGCAGCGCGCCCCGCGAATTCAGAACTTGCCACAGATAAGCTAAGGGCGGCGTTCGGTGTGACCCTGCCGGACTGGCAGGCTGATCTGGCCGAATGCATGCGTTTGATGTTCGCCACATCCGACCATTGAACGCGTTCAGTGCAAGGCCTGATTGACCTGCGCCAGATCGCCCTCCTCCAGGCTGCCCGCTGCTGCCTTCAAGCGTAACTGGCTAACCAGATAGTTGTACTTGGCCTGATACAGATCGCGACGGGTGGCATACATTTGCTGCTGCGCATTGAGCACATCCAGACTGGTACGCACACCGACTTCCTGCCCCAGCTTGCTGGCGGAAAGCAGGCTTTCGCTCGATTTCAGCGCCTGTTCCAGCGCCTGTACCTGGGCAATGCCAGTAACCACGCCCAGATAAGCCTGCTGCGTCTGCACTGCGACACTGCGACGGGCATTCTCCAGATCCTGGCGCGCTTTTTCACGATTGGCATCCGCCTCCCGCCACTTGGACTGGGTCGCGCCACCTTGGAACAACGGCATGTTCAGTTGCACGCCGACCGACGTGCTGCGCACATCGCTACCGACACCGAAGCTGCTGCCGTTCGAAGTGTTTTTGGAATAGTTCGCCACCAAGTCGACTGTCGGCAGGTGTCCGCCGCGATTGCGCGCCACCTCCTCCTCGGCCAGTTGATAGGCTGCTTCGGCCATGCGTACTTGCACATTGTTATGCTGCGCCGTCTCCACCCACTTTTGCGCGTCGGCCGGTTCCGGTGAGACCAGCTTGAAGGCACCACCCAGAACGTTCAACGCCGGGACATCGGCATTGATCAGCTGTTGCAGGTCGCGCCGCTTCACTTCCAGATTGTTGGCCGCAGCCAGCTCCTGGGCCAGGATCAAGTCATAGCGCGCTTGCGCTTCATAGGTATCGGTGATGGTCGCGGTGCCGACCTCGAAATTGCGCTTGGCCTGCTCCAGTTGCTGGGCGATGGCATCCTTCTGGGCTGCGGTCAGTTGCACCGTGTCCTGTGCGATGAGCACATCGAAATAAGCCTGTGCGGTACGCAGGATGATGTCCTGTTGGGCAGCCTTGAATTGCTCTTCAGAGATCGCCACCTGCAATTCGGATTGGTTGTACATCGCCCAGTTCTGCTCGCGGAACAAGGGCTGCACCAAAGTCACCCCGTAGCCATGCGAGTTGTAACGCTTCTCGCCCGAAGGGAACACCGTCGCGCCCATATATTGGGTATCGATGTTGTTGTAAGTGCTGTTGGCAGTCAGCGTGACGGACGGCAACAACAGCGAGCGGCCCTGCGTCAGCTTCTCCTGACCCGCCTGCTGTGCGGCGCGGGCAGCAGCGAACACTGCATCCTGCGATTGCGCTGCGCGGTAGATATCAAGCAGATCGTCAGCATGGGCCGGCGCCGCCAGCGCAGCGGCCAGTGTGACGCTAATCAGAGTTGCGGATGGCTTCATGGGGCACTCCATTAGAATATTAGAATTGGCTAATATTAAACGCTAGCCGCAATCCTGACAAGCGTACTAGGTCTAAAGATTTCAGAATACGAAACGTTCTGGCTGCGGCGCATTGCGCAGCGAAGTCACCACCGTCTCGAACAGCTTCTGGCACGCGAACGTGTCGGCCGCAGTGCGGGTGATGAGTTGCGCCTGCATCGCTGGCGCATCGCCGATGATGGCGAACAGACGGCCGCCCACCTTCAACTGTTGCTTGAAGGCTTCCGGCAGCACCGGCACGGAAGCGGTCAGCACGATGGCGTCGTATTCCGCCTCGCCCCAGCCCTGGGCGGCATCGCCCACTTGCAGGGTCACATTGTCGATGTTGTGCGTAGCCAGATGGCGGGAAGCCTGCGCGCTCAGCTCCGGTTCGATCTCCACGCTGGTCACCTGCGCGGCCAGACGTGCCAGCAAAGCAGTCAGATGGCCGCTGCCGGTACCGATCTCCAGCACTTGGTCGGTCGGTTGCAATGCCAGAGCCTGCAGCACGCGCGCTTCCAGCTTGGGTTGCCACATGCTGGCGCCATGGCCCAGCGGGATCTCGGTGTCCACGAAGGCCAGCGCCTTGCGGTCGGCGGGGACGAACTGTTCGCGGCGCACCACTTTCAACAGTTCCAGCACCTTGGGATCGAGCACGTCCCACGGACGGATCTGTTGCTCGATCATGAAATGGCGTGCCTGTTCCTGGTTCATTCCCCTCTCCTTGTCTGTTATGGCGCCCACTGGCGGGCAAATTTGCGCGCGAGTATAGCAACTGCCCCCCCTCCCCTCAACCCGCCGTCCCGGGAGCCACCCGGCGTACTTTGTCGAACAGGCGGCGCAGCCAGACGATGCCGTCATCCACATAGGTGAACACCACCGGGATCACCAACAGGCTGAGGAAGGTGGAGGTGATCAGTCCACCGATGACCACGATGGCCATCGGGCTGCGGAAGCTGCCATCGCCCACGCCCAAGTCGAGCGCCACCGGCAACATGCCGGCGCCCATCGCCATGGTGGTCATCACGATGGGACGGGCGCGCTTGCGGCAGGCGTCCAGGATGGCCTCCAGCCGTTCCATGCCGCGCTCGCGGCGCGACACGATGGCGTATTCCACCAGCAGGATAGAGTTCTTGGTGGCGATCCCCATCAACATGATGAGGCCGATCATGGACGGCATGGAGATCGCCGTGCGGCTCAGGAACAAGGCCAGGAACGCACCCGGGATGGACAGGATGAGCGCCCACAGGATGGTCGCCGGCTGCATGAAATCCTTGAACAGCAGTACCAGCACGAAGTAGATGCACATCACCCCGGTGAACATGGCCAGGCCGAAACTGGCGAACAGTTCATTCATCGCCTCGGCATCCCCGATGGCTGCCATCTGCACCCCTTCCGGCATGTCCTTGATCGATGGCAGGGCCGCCACCGCCGCTTGCACCTTGCCCAGCGGCTGCCCCGCCAGCTCGATCTCGAAGGTGATGTTGCGCTGGCGGTCATAGCGGTCGATCTGCGCCGGACCGCTCTCCAGACTGAGCTCGGCCACATTGCCCAGCAATACCGGACCGCGCGCACCTTGCACCACCAGGCGCTTCAACAGCTCCAGATCCTGACGCGCATCGTCGCGCAGCTTGACGATGATAGGCAGCTGGCGGTCAGGCAGATTGAGCTTGGCCAGCGACTGGTCGTAATCGCCATTGGTCGCCACACGCAATGTCTCGGCGATGGCTGCGGTGGTCACCCCGAGGTCCGCAGCGCGCGCAAAGTCCGGGCGCGCCACGATCTCGGGGCGCAGGATGCTGGAGTTGGACACCACGTTGCCGATGCCCGGGATAGTGCGCAGTTCCTGCCCCACCTTCAGCGCATGCGCGGCCAGCAACTCGTTATCCTCGCTGGTCAGCACCAACTGGTGTTTGTCCGACGACGAACCGAGTCCCACTTTCACGCGCACGCCCGGCAACACGCGCAAGTCCTCGCGCAACTCGTCCTCGATCTCCTGTTTGCGCGGCCGCTGGTCGCGCGGCTTGAGCTGGATGGACAAGGTCGCCTTGCGCGCTTCCGGTGCGCCGGACGGTTCGAATGCATTGCCGCCCGCCGCACCGCCGCCGATCGCGGTATACACCAGTTCGACGTTGGGATTGCGCATGACGATCTCGCGTGCCTGCTCGGCGAGGGCATAGGTCTGCTCGAACTTGCTGCCCGGTGGCAGGGTCAGCGACACCTGCGTCTGCGACTGGTTGTCCTTGGGCTGGAACGCGGTCGGCAAGGTACCGGCCAGCGCGAAGGAACCGAAGAAGAACACCACAGCCGCGACGATGGTGGTCTTGCGATGTTGCAGACACCATTCCGCCCAGCGCAGGTAGATCCTGATCCAGCCCGGTGTCTCGTGCTTGGCGCGCGGTTGCAGGAAGTAGGCCGAGATCATCGGCGTCAGCAAGCGCGCCACCACCAGCGAGAACAGCACTGCCACCGCCGCGGTCCAGCCGAACTGCACGAAGAAACGTCCGGCGACGCCGCTCATGAACGCGGTCGGCAGGAACACGGCAACCAGCGTGAAGGTGGTCGCGATCACTGCCATGCCGATCTCGTCCGCGGCTTCCATCGCCGCCTCGTACGGGGTCTTGCCCATCTCCAGATGGCGCATGATGTTCTCGATCTCCACGATCGCATCGTCCACCAGCACGCCCACCACCAGCGACAGGGCAAGCAAGGTGACCATGTTGATGGTGAAGCCGAACAGGTACATGCAGGCGAAGGTGGGGATGATGGCCATCGGCAGCGCAGTCGCCGCCACGATGGTGGCGCGTGCGTTGCGCAGGAAGAAGATGACCACGATCACCGCCAGCGCGGCGCCCTCGAAGATCATCTCCATCGAACCCTCGTAGGCTTCGCGCACCGTCTCCACCGTAGTGAACACCAACTCGGTCTGGATGTCGGGACGCGTCTGCTTCAGCGTCGCCAATGCCCGGGCCACGCCATCGGCCACGGCCACATCGCTGGCGCCAAGCGAGCGCACCACTTCGAAACCGACCACCGGCTTGCCGTTATGCAAGGCGGCCGAACGGCGTTCGGCGATGGTGTCGCTGACATCCGCCACCTGTTCCAGCTTGATGTGGCGGCCATCCTTGAGTGCGATCTCGACCTGCCCCAATTCTTCGGCCGTCTTCACCGTAGCCAGGGTACGCACCGATTGCTCCAGGCCACCCAGGTCCATACGCCCACCCGGCGCTTCCTGCTGGATCTCGCGCAGTCGCTGCGAGACTTCAGCTGCGGTCAGGTTCAACGCCAGCAGTCTGAGTGGATCGAGCTCCACACGCACCTGACGGGTCACACCGCCCACGCGATTCACCGCACCCACGCCCTTCACGCCGAGCAACAGTTTGGCGATGTTGTTCTCCACGTACCAGGAGAGTTCTTCCTCGCTCATGTCGGGCGAGGAGATGGTATAGGTGAGCAATGGCTTGCCGCTGAGTTCGACCTTGTTCACCACCGGGTCCAGCATCTCGCGCGGCAGGTCGCTGCGGATGCGCGACACGGTGGAGCGTACATCCTCCAGCGCTTCGCGTGAATCGCGCTCCAGACGGAACTCGGCGGAGATGATGGCGCTGCCGTCCTTGACCTGGGTATAGATGTGCTTCAAGCCCTGTGCGCTGGCCAGCGCATTCTCGATCTTGCGCGCGACCTCGGCTTCCATCTGATCGGGCGAGGCGCCCGGCAGCGAGGCAGAGACCGTGATCATCGGCAGGTCGATGTCGGGGAACAACTGGATCTTCATCGCCTTGAACGCGGCGATGCCCATGAACCCCAGCAGGATGAAGGCGAGTACTGCCGGGATAGGGTTGCGGATGGACCAGGCGGAGACGTTCATGCTTATTCCTTCACCACCTGCACCAGATCACCCTCGGTGAGGAACGGTCCGCCGCTCTCGACCACGCGCTCGCCGACGGCCAGCCCTTTCACGATCTCCAGTTTGGCATCCTTGCGCTGTCCGATCACCACTTCTCGCTCATGCACGCGCCCGGCAGCATCCACCACCAGCACGAAAGTCATCTCGCCGCGTTGCATCACCGCCGAGGTCGGCAACCAATTCACTTTGCGTGCTTCGCTGACCGCGAAGGTGCCGCGCGCAAAGGCACCGGCGATCACGCCGCGACTGTCATCAAGCGCGACCAGCGCATAACCGTAACGCGTACGCGCATCGACCGCCGGCGCGATGGCGCGCACCGAGCCGTGCAACACGCGCCCACCGGTCAGCACCACATGCCCCTTCATGCCGCGGCGCAGGCGCATCAGTTCGTCTGCGGTCAGCTCGGCGCGCCATTCCAGACGGCCCTTGCGGATCAAACGGAACAGCTCCACCCCCGGTTGTGGCATGGAACCTACGTTGGCGCTGGTGGACGAGATGACGCCATCATCCGGCGCCAGGATCTTGCCTTGCGGCGCGTCGTCGCCTTCGCGGCGAATGGCATTGTCCAGCGTCGCCAGCACCTCGCCGCGCTGCACCTGGTCGCCGATGCTCACCTTCACCTCGGCGATGCGTACGCCCTGCAACTGCGAACCGATGATGGCTTCCTGCCAGGGCAGGATGCTGCCATTGGCTGACAGCGTTTCCGACCAGCGATCAGTACGCAAGCTGACGGTGCGCACGGTCAGCGCCGGGCGACCCTGGACTTCCGCCGTCGCTTCGGGCGGTTGTGCCTGACTGTTGCCGACCATCCAGGCTGCACCGCCGACAAGCAGCAAAGCTGCCAGCATCAGCTTCAGCAGCAAGGGATTGTTCTTCAGCGTTGAGAGCTTGTTCATGCGTTTTCCTTTTGTTGTTCTGCGCGCCTTGCGCGTTCGCCTGCGATCAAGATCCGTGCATAGTCCACCAGCCGTTCGACCATCTGCTCGCGCGCCGGTACGCCGGTGACCAGTTGTGGCGCGAAGGTTTCCGCCACGGCGCGTCCGCCATGCAGATACACCGTGCCCAGTCCGGCCAGACAGAAGCCCAGACGGATCGCTTCGTCGTCCGGCGCCGGCAAGCCCAGTTCGCGGCAGATCAATTGCATCAGTTTGTCGTGATTGGGGCGGAAATCCTGCACATGCGCATCGCCCAGCATGCCACTGGGATCGCCCTCTTCCCGTGCATGCAGGCGCAGGAAATGGCCCATCATGGGATCCTCTTCCGCGGCTGGTGGAAAGATCCAGAGATAGAACGCACGCAGCGCTTCGTCCAGCGAGGCCTGGGCGATGTCCAGCGTGGCGAAGGTGTTGCACTCGTTCAGGAACGGCAGACGGAACACCTCGCGGTAGAGCGTGGCCTTGTCACCGAAGTGGTAATGGATGGAAGCCAGGTTGACCCCGGCACGGCTGGCGATCTCACGCGTGGTCGCAGCGCGGTAGCCGACCTCGGCGAACACCTCGGTGGCCGCCTGCAACAGGCGCCAGCGCGTCTCCTCCTGCGAACTGGGCTCATGCCCCAGCAGACGCTGGGCCATCTCCATCAGGGGACAACAAGGTTTGTCTGCGGCTTTGCTCACACCCACTCCGAATGACCAGTGAAGGCGCGCACGATATTTCAGTCAAACGATTAAGTCAAATGATTAAGTCGCATGACTGAATGGCACTCCATGCCACAGAACCGCTACAGATCAAGGGCCCGGCGCCCCCCGCCGAGGAGAAAGGGAGAGATAGCGGGGGGACGGGCGAACAGGGTGGCCGCTTACTTCTTGACCTGGCCCAGCTTGCGCCAGGTGTCGAGCAAGGTGTCCGGGTTCAGCGACATGGTCTGGATGCCTTGTTCCATCAGCCATTGCGCGAAGTCGAAATGGTCCGACGGGCCCTGACCGCAGATGCCGACATATTTATCCAGACGGTTGCAGGTGCTGATCGCCATCGACAGCAAGGCCTTCACTGCGCCGTCACGCTCGTCGAAGCGGTCGGCCACTAGGCTGGAGTCGCGATCCAGGCCCAGCGTGAGCTGGGTCAGGTCGTTGGAGCCGATGGAGAAACCGTCGAAGTGTTCGAGGAACTCCTCGGCCAGCAGCGCATTGGACGGGATCTCGCACATCATGATCAGACGCAGGCCGTTCTCGCCGCGCTTGAGGCCGTTCTTCTCCAGCGTGGCGACCACTTCCTTGGCTTCCTGCACGGTGCGCACGAAGGGGATCATGATCTCCACGTTGGTGTAGCCCAGTTTTTCGCGCACGCGTTTCATGGCACGGCATTCCAGCTCGAAGCAGTCGCTGAAGGTGGCGGCCACATAACGACCCGCGCCGCGGAAACCGATCATCGGATTCTCTTCCATCGGCTCGTAGATCTCGCCGCCCAGCAGCTTGCGGTACTCGTTCGACTTGAAGTCGGACATACGCACGATGACCTTCTTCGGCCAGAACGCGGCAGCCAGCGTGGCCACGCCCTCGGTGATCTTCTCCACGTAGAACTCGATTGGATCGGCATAACCGGCAGCGCGCTTCATCACCGCCTCATGCAACTTGCCCGGCAGGCGGTTGTGCTCCAGCACCGCCTTGGGGTGCACGCCGATCATGTTGTTGATGACGAACTCCAGACGGGCCAGACCGATACCGGCCGATGGCAGTTGCGCGAACTCGAACGCCAGCGTGGGGTTGCCCACGTTGAGCATCAGCTTCACCGGGATCTGCGGCAGCGCTTCTTCGTTATGCACCGCAACTTCGAACGGCAGTTCGCCGTGATAGACGAAGCCGGTATCGCCCTCGGCGCAGGACACGGTCACCATCTCGCCATCCTGCAATTCGGTGGTGGCATGGCCGCAACCGACGATGGCGGGGATGCCCAGCTCGCGCGCGATGATGGCGGCGTGGCAGGTGCGGCCGCCGCGGTTGGTGACGATGGCGGCGGCCTTCTTCATCACCGGCTCCCAATTCGGGTCGGTCATGTCGGTGACCAGGATGTCGCCGGCCAGCACCTTGTCCATCTCGTGCGGACCGGCCACGATGCGCACGCGGCCCACGCCGATCTTCTGGCCGATGGCGCGGCCTTCCGCCAGCACGTCGCCGCGCTGCTTGAGGCGGTATTTCTCGGTGGTGCCGTGGGTGGCGTTGGACTTCACCGTCTCCGGGCGCGCTTGCAGGATGTACAGCTTGCCGTCGTTGCCATCCTTGCCCCACTCGATGTCCATCGGGCGGCCATAGTGCTTCTCGATCAGCACCGCGTAGCGTGCCAGTTGCAGCACATCCTCATCGGTGATGGAGAACTTCGACTGGTCGGCGGCGGGCACCGGCTCGATGCGGCAGGAGCGGCCGGCCGAGCGCTGCTCGTCGAACACCATGCGTTGCAGCTTGGAACCCAGACCGCGACGGATCACCGCCGGGAAGCCGGCCGCCAGTTGCGGCTTGTGCACATAGAACTCGTCCGGGTTCACCGCGCCCTGCACCACCATCTCGCCCAGACCGTAGGACGAAGTGATGAACACCGCATCCTTGAAACCGGACTCGGTATCCAGCGTGAACATCACGCCGGAAGCACCGATATCGGAACGCACCATGCGTTGCACGCCGGCCGACAGCGCCACCTCGGCGTGAGTGAAACCCTTGTGCACGCGATAGGAGATGGCACGATCGTTATACAGCGAGGCGAACACTTCGCGGATCGCATGCAGGATGTTGTCGATGCCGTGGATGTTGAGGAAGGTCTCCTGCTGACCGGCGAACGACGCATCCGGCAGGTCTTCCGCCGTAGCCGAGGAACGCACGGCATAGCTGCCCTCGCCCGCTGCGCTCATGCGCGCGTAATGCTCGCGGATCTCGGCTTCCAGCTTGGCCGGCAGCGGCGCTTCCACGATCCAATTGCGGATGGTGCGACCGGCCTCGGCCAGTGCCGAGACATCCTCGATGTCCAGCGTGGCGAGCTTCGCCTCGATGCGCTTGTCCAGACCGTCGTTGGCGAGGAAGTCACGATACGCATGCGCCGTGGTGGCGAAGCCGCCCGGCACCTGGACGCCGGACGAGCTCAGGTTGGAGATCATCTCGCCGAGCGAGGCGTTCTTGCCGCCCACTTCGGGGATATCCGCGATACCCAGCGATTCGAATGGAATGACATACGGTTGCATGCTGTTTCTCCCTCGTTAAGAACTTGCTAGTGATGATGAGCGCTGCTCACACAATGATTGGAGCAATGGCCGCCACCGCCGCAGCCACCACAGCCTTCTTCCCCTTCTTCGCGCGCCGGGCCGAATTCGGGATGGCGTGCGGCGAAGCTGCGTGCAGCGTGCTGCACCCCGATCCAGAGCAATACCAGTGTCGGCAGCAGCAGCAGGGTGACCAGGTATTTCATCGTGACACCCCGATGCCGCCGAAGCCCATGAAGGCCAACGACAGCAGGCCGGCCAGCATCAGCGACAACGCAGTGCCGTGCATCACGCCGGGGATGTCCGACAGCTTCAGGCGTTCGCGCACCCCCGCCATCAGCACCAGCGCCAGCGTGAACCCGGCGCCGCCGCCCAAGCTGAAGGCGAGCGACTGGCCGAGGTCGTAACCGCGCGCAGTCTGGAACAGCGCCACGCCCAGTACCGCGCAGTTGGTGGTGATCAGCGGCAGATAGATGCCCAGCGCACGGAACAGGGCGGGAGAGAATTTTTTCATCGCCATCTCCACCAGTTGCACGGTGGAGGCGATCACCACGATGTAGGCGATCAAGCGCAGGAACTCCAGTTCGAAGTAGCCGAGTAGCGAGTTCAGTCCGTAGGCGCACAGCGATGCGACCAGCATCACGAGGCTGGTGGCTATGCCCATCGGCACCGCCGTATCCAGCCTGCCGGACACGCCGAGGAAGGGGCACAGGCCGAGGAACATCGCCAGCACGAAGTTGCTGGACAGCAGCGTGATGATGAATATCTGGCTTAGCGTTTCATCCATGGGACGTCTCCTTGCGTTTTGCCCACCAGGCGAACAGCAGCAGCCAGCCGCCCAGCACGAAGAACCCGCCCGGCGGCAGCACCATCACCACCCATGGCTGGAAGTTGGCACCGAACAGCGAGACGCCGAACAACTGGCCCGCGCCAAGGATCTCGCGCACGCAGCCCAGCGCCAGCAGGCCGATGGTGAAGCCGATGCCCATGCCCAGCGCGTTCAGCATGGCCGGCAGCGGCGGGTTCTTCGCTGCATGCGCCTCGGCACGGCCGAGGATGATGCAGTTCACCACGATCAACTGGATGAACGCACCCAGCGCGTCGTACAGCGCGAGGCTCACCGCCTGGATGATGTAATCGACCAGTGTGACGAAGGTCGCGATGATCACGATGTAGGTCGCGATACGCACTTCCTTGGGGATGAAGTTGCGCAGCAGCGAGATCAGTCCGCACGAGAACACCAGCACGAAGGCGGTGGCGACGCCCATGCCCAGAGAATTGAACCCCGATACCGTCACCGCCAGTGTGGGGCACATGCCCAGCGTCATCACGAACACCGGATTCTGTTTCCAGATGCCTTCCAGCAACTGTTCCATGTTGCTCGCTTGCAGGGGTTGGCCGCTCATTGCGCGCCTCCTTTCCGCTCCAGTTGCGCCAAGTGCGGCTTCAGCCAGGGCAGCAGTTTCTGCACGCTGTCGTTGATGCCACGCCCCACCGCCTTGCTGGTGATGGTCGCACCCGCGATGGCATCGATCTCCCAGCCGAACTGCTTGGTGCCATGTTTCACCGTCTTCACCGCGTTGTACAGCGACTTCATGTCCTGCGTCACGCTCACGTCCAGCTGCTCGAAATTCTTCAGGAACGCCGGGTCGGTGATGATCTTGTCGCCGATGCCCGGCGTCTCGCGCATCTGCGTGACGCGGATACCGAAGATGCATTCGCAATCCGGGCGGTAACCGTACAGCACACGCACGGTATCGGCATAGCCGCGCGCGGCACCTTCGGCTGCGATGGCGGCGAGCTGCCCGTCCTGGTCATAGGCGGCATAGAACCGGATGGCACCCTCGGCCGGATCGCCCTTGGCGGGAGCGATGCCCTGGCTGCTCGCATCGTACTCCACGATCTCGGCGGCGTTGGGGATCAACGCGCGCACACTGCGCTCCAGCACCACCTTCTTGTTGGCCGCGATGGCCGGTTGCGTCCATTGCCACACCGCCACGATCAGCCCGCCGCACAAAGCGGTCACCCCCATCAGCGTGCGCACCAGACGCAGGCTGTTCACCGGCGGCGGCGTGAAATTCATCGGCGTGCCGTTGCTCATCTCAGGACTCCAAAATAGATGCGCAGCATGGCGTTTGCCCCCTCGCCCGCTTGCGGGAGAGGGGGCGCAAATGTCAGGCTCATGTCATTCATTTGCGCCCCCCGCCAAACACCTTCGGTTGCAGATATTTATCCAGCAGCGGCGCCAGCGCGTTGCCGAACAGGATGGCGTACATCACCCCTTCGGTGAGGCCGCCGAAGTAGCGGATCAATATGGTCACTACGCCGATGACCGCGCCATACAGCCACACCGCGCGCGGGCTCACCGGCGAGGTCGCCATGTCGGTGGCCATGAACAATGCGCCCAGCATCAGGCCGCCGGACAGCAACACCAGATGCACCGGCGGATACTCGTCACCGCCCAGCAGGCGGAAGGCCAGCGCCAGCAGCAAGGCACTGCCGATCACCGCCACCGGGATGCGCCAGTCCATGAACTTGCGCGCGATCAGGTACAGGCCGCACAGCAGCAACAGCAAGGCCGACGACTCGCCGGTGGAAGCGGTGGCCGCACCGGTCAGCATGTCCTGCACCGGATAGACGAAGTGCTCGAATTTCCAGCGCGCCAGCGGCGTGGCACCGGTGAAACCATCCACCATATTGGCGGCCACCCAGGCGCTGATGTCGTTCGGCTGCATCAACGGCAAGGTCAGCGTGGACGGGATGAATTCGGTGAAGCGTTGCGGCGCGAAGGCCGGCGCCCAGGTGGTGATGGCGGTGGGGAAGGCTGCTTGCACGAAGGCGCGGCCGACCAGCGCCGGATTGAACGGGTTATGCCCCAGCCCACCGAACAGCGATTTGCCCAGCCATACCGCAGTCAGCCCGGCCACCGCTCCCATCCACAACGGGAAGGCCGGCGGCAACGACAACGCGAGCAGCACGCCGGTGATGGTGGCGCTCCAGTCGGACAGGGTGTTCACCGTACCGGACAGCTTGTTGGAAACACGTTCGGCGAACAGGCAGGACAGGGTGACGGTGACGATCAGCGCCAGCGAGGACAGGCCGTATTGCCAGATCGAGAAAGCGCACACCGGCAGCAGCGCATACACCACATGGCGCATGATGGTAGGGACGTCGCGCCCGCTGTGCAGGTGCGGCGAGGCGCGCAGTTGCATGCTCACAACGGTTTCCTTTCTCGCAGGAATGCCTTGGCCGCGCGGAACTGTTGTACCAGCGGGATGTGCGACGGGCACACATAGCTGCAACAGCCGCATTCGAAGCAATCGCCGAGATGATGACGCTCGGCCATCTCGTCGAACTCCAGTTTAGCCGACAGCATGCCGAGCTGTGAGGGATTCAGTCCCATCGGACACACGTTCACGCATTCCGAGCAATGGATGCACGGCCAGCTCTGCTTCGTGATCGGCTCCAGCATGCGCTTGTCGAACACCAGGATGCCGGAGGTGCCCTTGCTCACCGGGATGTCCAGCGTGCTGGCGGCTTGCCCCATCATCGGCCCGCCGAGGATGACCTCGCGCTCCTGACAATCCGGATCGCCCGCCCAGTCGAGAATACTGCGCAAAGTTACACCGAAGGGCACCCAGTAATCGCCCGGCTTCTTGATGCCGGGGCCGGCCAGTGTCACCACGCGCTCGATCAGGCCCTGCCCGCGCGGCAGCAGCTTGCCGAGCAAGGCCAGCGTACCCACGTTGTGCACCACCAGCCCGAGCTGGCTGGGCAGGCCACCGGCCGGCACATCGAGACCGAGCAGCGATTTGATCAGCATCTTCTCCGCGCCTTGCGGATACTTGGTGACGACGGCTTGTACGGTGATGCTGCCGTCAGCTGGCAGATGCGGACGCAAGGCTTCCAGCGCATCCAGCTTGTTGTCTTCCACGCCGATGATGGCGCGTGTGGCACCGCTGGCGCGCATGGCGATGCGCGTACCCAGGATCAGCTCGCGCGGCCATTCGCGCATCAGCTTGTAATCGCAGGTGAGGTAGGGCTCGCATTCGCAGCCGTTGACGATCAGCGTATGCACCGCCTTGTCGGCCGGCACGTTGAGCTTGGCATGACTGGGGAAGGTAGCGCCTCCCAGACCCACCATGCCGATCTGCTGGATGGCGGCGATCAACTGCGCATGATCCATCGCCTCGATGTCCTGCGGCTCGCCCCAGCGCACTTCCTGCGTCGAGGCTTCGTACACGCGCAGCACGATGGCATCGGTCCACAGACCGCGCGTATTGGGTTGCGGGGTGATGGCTTCGATCACGCCATCGGCGGGCGCATGGATGGGCGCGGACAAGGCGCCATCGGCACGCGCGATCAATTGACCGCGTACCACTTCCTCGCCCACGGCGACCAGCGGTACCGAAGGTTTGCCGATGTGCTGCGCCAGCGGCAACACCAGCTTGCGCGGAAAAGGCATGCGCTTGATCGGCTGATCCAGCGTGCCCTTGTGCGGCGCGGGATGGACGCCGCGTTTGAAACTGCCGCGGCGCCAGGAAGAAAAAAGTGAGGCAAGCCCGTGGGAAGGTGTTGAGTCTTCCGCCAAGGGGGGATGCGCGGGGGGCGCGGAGAGGAGAGAGAGCCCCTTTTCCGAACCTGCCTCACTGTAAACCGGTCGATCCATGTCTGGCTGCCTGGATCAGTTGAACTTGGCTGCCCGGGCGAGCAGCTTGTCCAGGTTGGGTTCGTTCTTGTTCCAGGGCGTACCCGGATGGATCACGCCTGCGGTGCACTTTTCCGCCGCTTTGACGATCTCCAGATAA
>JAJZSA010000032.1 GCA_021822115.1 Pseudomonadota bacterium | reverse complement strand
GGGGAAGTGTTCGACCAGGAACTTGTGCAGGTGATAGTCGCGTGACGAAGGCAGCGCGCCGCAGCGTTGTAGCAGGTGGGCGGCGGACAGGTGGGTGGTGACGCAGGCGGCCTCCAGTGCCTTGACCTCCAGCGTGTTGCGGTCCGGTTTGTACAGGATCATCTGCAACTTGTCGGCGAATTCGGCTGGCAGCCTGAACTGCGTCAGCTCTTCCTGATAGCGTGCTTGCAGTTCGGCTTGCAGGCGTTTCTTCTCCACGCTGGCGAGCGCGGCCTTCAAGGCGTCGGCGGGCGCGGCCTTGTAGCGGCCCTTGCCCTTCTTGTAGAAATGCATGGGCGAACCGTGCAGCCGCATCAGCGCGGCGGCAGATTCGATCGGAGTCGGGGTATGACCGTAGTAGTCCTGCGCCAATTCCTCGAAGCCGAACTCTTCCGGCGGCGAGGCCTCCCACAGGAAATCCAGGTCGATGTCGTTGGCGGCTGCTTCCGCCTGGTTCATGAATTCGACCAGGCCGGGCTGGGCGAAACGGATCATCACATTGGCGGCCTTGATCTTGCTGCGCTTGCCGTGGGGGTTTTCGATCTGCAGCGAGGTGGTGTTATCGGTCATGATGCTGCCGACCTTGAAACCGCCGTCTTCTTCGTAGAATATGTTCATGAGGAGATACGCAAAGGAATGCGGCGGATTATAACCTGCCGCTAGTCCGTCGAACTTCCATCCTGCGCCGCTGTCCATCCGCTCGGCGCCTGTGTCGCAGGCTTCAACATCAATCCAGACAAGGAGATAGCATATGAAGGCAATCATCGTATCCATCGCCACGGGCGGCCTGCTCGTGCTGGCGCAACAGGCGGTCGCGTGTCCCGGCGGACAGCATGGCGCAGGCGCACCGTGTCCGGTCGGCGGCGGCATGACGCAACTGATGGACAAGAACGGCGACGGCGTGGTCAGTCGCAAGGAATTCGATGCTTACCACGCCGAGCGTTTCCAGGAACTGGACACGAACAAGGACGGCAAGTTGAGCGCAGACGAATTGACGCCGATGCATCCGCCCATGCACGGCATGCAGCGCGGCGGGATGCAGATGAGCTTTGAGCAGCACTTCGATGCGGCAGACACCAACCACGATGGTTTCCTGTCCAGGGAAGAAGCCAAGGACGGCATGCCTATCCTGTTTGACCGTTTCGACGAGAACGATGCCAACAAGGACGGCAAGATCAGCAAGGACGAGATCATGAGCGATCCGCGTCCGCCGCGTGGTCAAGGCATGATGCGCGGCAACCCCTGAGCGGGGCGGCAGAATGAAAAACGGGCCGGTTTCCACCGGCCCGTTTCGTTTGGGCGAGACCTGTTACTTGGTGGCCAGGATGTGCTTCACCATGACCTCGATGTCGCCATCGCTGACCTTGGCCGGTGTGGCCGGCATCGGCATGGTGCCGAAGCTGCCAGCACCGCCGCTGCGCACTTTCTTCTCCAGCTTGGCGGCCGCTCCGGCGTCGCCGGCATACTTGGCTGCGATGGCCTGCAGTGCGGGGCCGACAGTCTTCTTGTCCACCTGATGGCAGGTCGTGCAGTTGTGCTGCTTCATCAGGGCGGCACCGTCGGCGGCCATGGCCGGAGCGGACAGCAGCAGACCTGCGGAAAGCATCAGGGCGTGTTGGACTTTCATTTTGGACTCCTTCAGTTTGGTTAACGAGAACGCTGCGGCCATTCTACTCCCGAAAATTTTTCTGCGGATAGCGCACCGTGAATGGCACAGCATTTGGGTCGGGCAAGGGGCAAGTGTTACCATGCGCGCGGTTCATTTCAGGCTTGAGGAAAGGCGATGGCAGGACACAGCAAATGGGCGAACATCCAGCACCGCAAGGGACGTCAGGATGCGAAACGCGGGAAGATCTTCACGCGACTGATCAAGGAGATCACCGTCGCGGCCAAGCTGGGCGGCAGCGATCCGGACAGTAACCCGCGTTTGCGCCTGGCGATGGAGAAGGCCTATGACAACAACATGCCCAAGGACAACGTCGAGCGCGCGATCAAGCGCGGCGCCGGTGAGCTGGAGGGCGTGGATTACCTGGAACTGCGCTACGAAGGCTACGGCATCAACGGTGCGGCGGTGATGGTCGATTGCATGACCGACAACAAGACGCGTACCGTGGCCGACGTGCGCCATGCCTTCACCAAATATGGCGGCAACCTCGGTACCGACGGCTCGGTGTCCTTCCTGTTCAAGCATTGCGGCCAGATGCTGTTCGCCCCGGGTACCGATGAGAACGCGCTGATGGAAGTGGCGCTGGATGCCGGTGCCGAGGACATCATCAACAACGATGACGGCAGCATCGAAGTCATCACCGCGCCGAACAACGATTTCGTCACGGTGAAGCAGCGTCTGGAAGCGGCCGGTTTCAAACCGGAGATGGCCGAGGTCACCATGAAGCCGCAGAACGAGGTCAGCTTCACTGGCGACGATGCCGTGAAGATGCAGAAGTTGCTGGATGCGCTGGAAGACCTGGACGATGTGCAGGAGGTCTATACCAATGCGGTCATCGAGGATTGATGCGCATCCTCGGCATCGATCCCGGAATTCATATCACCGGTTTCAGTTCCGACATAACTGGCATGCGCAAGTTAGTCTGCATTGAAACCCGTCACCGGCATCTCAGTTTGAGGTGCGGCGCATGACAATAAGAATTTTGGGGATCGATCCCGGCCTGAGAGTGACCGGCTTCGGTGTCATTGAGAAGCAGGGGCAGAGGTTGCAGTACATCGCCAGCGGTTGCATCAAGACGCCGCAGGAAAGCGATTTGGCGCCACGCCTGAAGGTGATCCTGTCTTCATTGGGCGAGGTGATCGCGCAGTACCTGCCGCAGCAGGCGGTGGTGGAAAAGGTGTTCGTGAACGTCAATCCGCACTCTACCTTGTTGCTGGGCCAGGCGCGCGGGGCGGCGATCTGTGCCGCAGTGCAGGCGGGGTTGCCGGTGGCGGAGTACACCGCCTTGCAGGTGAAACAATCGGTGGTCGGTACCGGCCGTGCGAACAAGGAGCAGGTGCAGGCCATGGTGCAGCGTTTGCTGAAACTGTCCGGCACGCCCAGCCCGGATGCGGCGGATGCACTGGCCTGTGCGATCTGTCATGCGAATGGCGGCCTGGGCTTGGGCGCGTTCTCGACCCAAGGGTTGCGCATGAAGGGAGGCAGGCTGGTATGAGTGCACCGCTGGAGCCGACGCTGGAGCTGTATGCCAATCCGCTGGCGCGTTATTTCGCTGCGACGCGTCCGGCTTTTCTGAGCGCCAGCCTGATGGCGGCCATGTTGGGCTTGGCGGTGGCCTGGCATGGCGCGGATGGGGTCGCCCCTGGGTTGGCTGTCGTTACCGTGCTGTTCGCCGTACTGGCACATGCTGGCGCCAATGTGCTGAATGACTATTACGATGCGCTGAACGGCACCGATGCGCGCAATACGCAGCGCATCTTCCCGTTCACCGGAGGTAGTCGTTTCATCCAGAACGGCGTGTTGACCGAGGCGCAGACGCGCAACTTCGGTTTCATGTTGATGGCCTGCGTGGCAGCGGCCGGCTGGTGGCTGATGGTGCGCTCCACGCCGCAACTGCTGGGCGTCGGCCTGGCTGGGCTGTTCATCGGCTGGGCCTATTCGGCGCCGCCGTTCCGTCTGAACAGCCGCGGACTGGGCGAGTTGTGCATCGCCGCGAGTTTCCTCGCCATCGTGGTCGGCGCGACGATGGTGCAATATGCGGCCTTCGACTGGCTGCCGCTCATCGCGGGGATGCCCTATGCCTTGCTGGTGGCCGATCTGCTGTACATCAACCAGTTCCCGGACCGGACGGCGGATACGGCCGCTGGCAAGCTGCACTGGGTGGCGCGGCTGGAGGTGCAGCGGGCGCGCTGGGGTTACCTGCTGATCGCGCTGTCGGCCTATGCCTGGCTGCTCGCGGCGGTGGTGGTCGGACTGTTGCCGCAGTGGGCCTTGTTGGGAACGTTGTCGTTGCCCTTGAGCTTTGAAGCGGCGCATCAATTGATGCGGCATGCGCATCGCCCGCAGCAATTGGCGGGCGCGATCAAGTTGACCATCGCCGCCGCGATGGTGCATGGGGCGATGTTGTCCATAGGAATGATATTGGGGTGAGCATGATCGGTCGTCTGTCTGGAACCTTGCTGGAAAAGAACCCGCCGCAGATCCTGCTCGATGTGCAGGGTGTGGGCTATGAAGTGGATGTGCCGATGAGCACGTTCTACAACCTGCCCGAGATCAATGCGAAAGTCGTGTTGCATACCGAATTCATCGTGCGCGAGGATGCGCACCTGCTGTTCGGTTTCCTCACGCAGGAAGAGCGTGTCACCTTCCGCCAGTTGCTGAAGATCAGCGGGGTCGGCCCCAAACTGGCCTTGTCGGTGCTGTCCGGCCTGAGCATCACCGATCTGGCGGCCGCCGTCGCCAACAAGGATGCGTCACGTCTGATCAAGGTGCCGGGCGTGGGCAAGAAGACGGCCGAGCGGCTGTTGCTGGAGCTGCAAGGCAAGTTCTCGGTGAGCGCCGGCGGCGTTGCGCCCGTGGCCATGGAAGCTGCCGGTAGTGACATCGTCAATGCCTTGCTGGCGCTGGGCTACAAGGATAAAGAGGCGGAGTGGGCGGCCAAACAATTGCCCGCCGAGGTCGGGATATCGGACGGTATCCGCCAGGCGCTTAAGTTACTATCCAAAACATGATCCATAACGACGACCTCACCGCCGAACGCATCATCTCAGCTGCCGCTGCCTCGCCGCAGGAAGAGGCGCTGGAGCGTGCGCTGCGTCCCAAGCAGCTCGAAGAGTATGTCGGGCAGGAGAAGATCCGCGGGCAACTGGAGATCTTCATCCATGCCGCGAAGAAGCGTAACGAGCCACTCGATCATGTGCTGCTGTTCGGCCCGCCGGGCTTGGGCAAGACCACGCTGGCACAGATCATTGCGCGCGAGATGGGGGTCAATATCCGCCACACCTCGGGCCCGGTGCTGGAACGCGCGGGCGACCTGGCGGCGCTGCTCACCAACCTGGAACCGCACGATGTGCTGTTCATCGACGAGATCCATCGTCTGTCGCCGGTGGTGGAGGAGATCCTCTATCCGGCGCTGGAGGATTACCAGATCGACATCATGATCGGCGAAGGCCCGGCGGCACGTTCGGTGAAGATCGACCTGCCGCCGTTCACGCTGGTGGGCGCCACCACGCGCGCCGGCATGCTGACCAATCCGCTGCGCGACCGTTTCGGTATCGTGGCGCGGCTGGAGTTCTACACGCCACAGGAGTTGCAGCGCATCGTGCTGCGTTCGGCGCGCTTGCTGGAGATGAACCTGTCGGAAGCTGGCGCGCTGGAGATCGCCCACCGTTCGCGCGGCACGCCGCGTATCGCCAACCGTTTGTTGCGCCGCGTGCGCGACTATGCCGACGTGAAAGCGGCCGGTGAGGCCACGCGCGAGGTGGCCGATGCGGCACTCACCATGCTCGATGTGGATGCGCGTGGCCTGGATGTGATGGACCGCAAGCTGTTGCAGACGGTGATCGAGAAATTCATGGGCGGGCCGGTCGGTGTGGACAACCTGGCTGCGGCCATCGGCGAAGAGCGCGACACCATCGAGGATGTGCTGGAGCCGTATCTCATCCAGCAGGGCTATCTGCAACGCACGCCGCGCGGACGTATCGCCACGGCGAACGCCTATCAGCATTTCGGTCTGGCGCAGCCGCGCAGCGGCAATAACCGGGAATTGTGGGATGAGTGAACATCCGTTGTTCGAACTCACGGTGCGCGTGTATTACCAGGATACCGATGCCGGCGGCGTGGCCTATCACGCCAACTATGTGAACTTCATGGAGCGCGCACGCACCGAGTGGTTGCGTACCTTCGGCTACAGCAATGCCGGCTTGATGAAGGAGCTGGGCGTGATGTTCGTGGTGCGTTCGATCAAGGTGGATTACCTGAAGCCGGCTGTGCTGGACGATCTGCTGACGGTCACCGCGCAGATCAAGGAGATCGGTCGCAGTCGGCTGACGCTCAAACAGACGATACGGCGCGGCGAGCAGTTGTTGACGGAGGGCGAGGTGCATCTGGTGTGTGTCGCCGTGGAAACTTTCAAGCCGGTCAGCGTGCCGGATGTGTTGCGCAAACAATGGGGTTGATAGATGGATCTGATACATGATCTGACGCTGGTGCAGATGGTCGGCAATGCCAGCCTGCTGGTGCAACTGGTGATGGGCTTGCTGCTCGCCGCTTCCATGCTGTCGTGGTGGTACATCTTCCGCAAGCTGTTCGCGGTGCGCGCGGCGGTGCGCCAGACGCGCGAATTCGAGGACGCGTTCTGGGGCAATCCCAACCTGGTGGCGCTCTATCAGCAGGCGGGTAGCCGCTTGCGCCATGACCAGGGCGCGATGGAACGTATCTTCGCGGCCGGGTTCGCCGAGTTCGTCAAGCTGAAAAAGACGCAAGGCGTGGATAGTGCCGCGGTGATGGAAGGTACGCGCCGTGCCATGCGCGCGCGCTATCAGCGCGAGATGGACGATCTGGAATCCAACCTATCCTTCCTGGCCACGGTGGGTTCGGTCAGCCCGTATGTCGGCCTGCTCGGTACGGTATGGGGCATCATGAATGCATTCCGTGGTCTTGCCGGAGTGGGGCAAGCGACCTTGGCGCTGGTCGCACCAGGTATCGCCGAAGCGCTGGTGGCGACGGCCATGGGCTTGTTCGCGGCGATCCCGGCGGTGGTGGCCTATAACCGTTATGTGCACGATGTATCGCGTTTGGCCACGCGCTTCGAGAGCTTCATCGAGGAATTCTCCAACGTGTTGCAGAGGCAGCCATGACGCGGTGCGCGCAAGCGATGGGTGCGGGACAGCGAAGCTACGGTGCAGGCTCACGTGCGAATCACGTTATGCCGGAACCAATGGCTGCGTTGCACCGACTGCGGCTGAAGATTGCTCATGCTCAGAACCATGAGGAGGGGCAGCCATGATCTCGTCGCGGCGTAATTCGCATCGGCCGATGAGCCAGATCAACGTGGTGCCGTACATCGACGTGATGCTGGTGCTGCTGGTGATCTTCATGGTGACGGCGCCGCTGATGAATCCCGGCCAGATCGATCTGCCCAGTGTGGGCAAGGCCGCCAGCGTTTCGGTGCAGCCGCTGGAAGTGATGATCAGCAAGGATAGTACGCTGGTGTTGCGCGACCATGCCCTGGGGGGCGTGGAGCGTCCGGTGTCGCGCGAGGAGTTGGTGGCCTTGCTGAAAGAGAAGCTGGCGCAGCGTCCTGAGCAGGCAGTGGTGATCTCGGCGGACAAGAAGGTGCGCTATGAAGAGGTCATCAACGTGATGGATATGTTGCAGCAGCAGAATGTGAAGAAGGTGGGGTTGCTCACCAAGGGGCGATGAGCGCAGTCCAGGTCTATCGCGACCCTTACCGCTGGCAGGCGGCACTGCTGGCGCTCGGTGTGCATGCTGCATTCGCTGCGTTCCTGATGTTCGGTGTGCGCTGGCAGCAGCATGATGCGGGGCAATATGCAGTCGAGTTGTGGCAGGCTTTGCCGGAACCTGCGGAACAGCAGGAAGTGGTCGAGCCGCCCAAGCAGGTTGCGCCGCCGCAGGAGGCTGTGCAGCCAGCGCCGGCACCGGTGACGCAGAAGGCGGATATCGAGCTGCGTGACAAGAAGGTGAAGAAGCCGGCCAAGCCGCAACCTAGTGCCAAGGAACTAAGACAGCGCAAATTGCTCGAAGAGCAGCGTGTGCTGGAGGCCTATGCGGAGCAGCAGCGCGAGTCGGCGCGTGCGCGCGTACGCGCCGAGGTGGCGGCCGCGACGGCGGCCGAGGTGGGGCGCTACCAGGACATGATCCGCAGCAAGATCCGTCACAACATCGTGATGCCGCCCAATGTTGCAGCGGGCATCTCGGTGGAGTTCAAGGTGATCTTGTTGCCGGATGGTTCGGTGCTGGATGCGGTGCGCATGAAGAGCAGCGGCAACACCGCCTACGACGAGGCGACCGAGCGGGCGATCTACAAGGCGCAACCCTTGCCGATGCCGACCGACCCGGTGTTGAAGAAACGTTTTCGGGAATTGCGCCTGACCATCAGGCCGGAGGATGAGTAGGACATGATGCGTGTTATCTGTTTGTGGTTGGCGTTATGTGCGTTGCCCGCACATGCGGTACTGAACATCGAGATCACCGGTGCGGGTGAGCACCAGACGCCAGTGTCGCTGGTGCGCTTCGCCGGGGATGAGAAGGTCGCCCAGGAGATCGTCGATGTGGTGGGGAGCGATCTGGCGCGCACCGGCTTGTTCAAGCTGGTCGATGCCGCGGGTCGTGTGCCGCATACACCGCGCGAAGTGCGTCCTTACGAGTGGCCGGGCGTGGAAGCCTTGTTGATCGGTTCGCTGGAGACGCGGCCGGATGGCGCGCTGGCGGTGGAGTTCCGTTTGATGGATCTGGTGCGCAATGCCGAGTTGATGTCGCAGGTGGTGAGCGCGCAACCGGCGCAGCTGCGTGCGATCGCGCACCGTATCGCCGATATGGTCTATGAGCGCATGACCGGCGTGCCGGGCGTGTTCAGTACGCGCATCGCTTATGTGAGTCGCGAGGATGGCGAGCATCGTCTGATGGTGGCGGACAGCGACGGTTTCAATGAGCAGGCTTTGCTGACCTCGCGCGAGCCGCTGATGTCTCCCGCCTGGTCGCCGGATGGCAAGCAGATCGCCTATGTCAGCTTCGAACGCAAGCGGGCGATGGTGTTCGTGCAGTCGCTGACCTCGTCGCAACGCAAACTGATCGCGGACTTCCCGGGCAGCAACAGTGCGCCGGTCTGGTCGCCGGATGGCAAGCAGCTCGCGCTGGTACTGACGCGTGACGATCAATCGCAGCTCTATCTTGCCGACAGCAACGGCAAACATTTGCGTCGCCTGACCTACAGCGATGCGATCGATACCGAGCCATCCTTCTCACCCGACGGGCAGTGGTTGCTGTTCACTTCGGATCGCGGCGGCAGTCCGCAGATCTATCGCATCCCGGTGGCGGGCGGCGCGGCCGAACGCATGACTTTCGACAGCGGCAACGCCTTCTCGCCGCGTTACAGTCCGGATGGCAACAGCTTCGTGTTTACCCAGTTCTCCGATGGCATGTTCCACATCGCGGTATATGACATCGGTACCCGGCAGACACAGATACTTACGGCCGGCGGTTGGGAGAAGAAACCCAGCTTCGCACCCAATGGCAAGATGATCCTGTTTGCAACCGAGGGGCAGGGTCGTGGTATATTGGCGACCGTTTCAAGCGATGGCCGAGTGAAGCAGAAGATGGTCGCCCAGCATGGAGATATCCATGAGCCGATGTGGGGCCCTTACCTGAAATAGATCAATCAAAGGAGTATGCGTGATGAAAAAACTGATTATCAGTGTATTGTTGTTGAATCTGTTGGCTGCCTGTAGCAGCAATCCGCCGAAGGAAGAGGCTGCAGCGCCGACCACCGCGGCAACGACCAGCGAGACCACTGCGGCCGACGCAAACGCACAGGCTGCCAATCAGGCCGCCACTGATGTGCAGGCGGCAGCGGATGTCGCCCCTGCAGCCACCAGCGTATTTTTCCCGTTCGACGTCGATGCGATCCAGGATGCCGACCGCGAGACCATCATGAACAATGGTGCCTATCTGGCCAAGCACCCTGAGCTGAAGGTACGCATCGAGGGTAACGCCGACGAGCGTGGCAGCAGCGAATACAACCTGGGCCTGGGCCAGCGTCGTGCCAACAATACCAAGAAGGCACTGGTGCTGGGCGGTGCGCAGCCGTCCCAGATCGAGACCGTCAGCTATGGCGAAGAAAAGCCACGCTGCTCTGAGCACAATGAATCCTGCTGGGCTCAGAACCGCCGCGCCGATATCAACTACAGCGCGCAGTAAAGCATCATGAAGTACGCAGCCTCCCTGTTGGGTGGTCTGTTGTTGGTGTCCAGCCCCGCTCATGCGGGGCTGTTCGCTGATGAGGACGCGCGCAAGCAGGTCAAGCAGCTGGAGGCGCACATCGCCACCCTGGAGAAACGGCTGGCGGAAGTCGAGTTGCAGAACAAATTGACGGTGCGTTCACTGCTCGATCTGCAAATGCAGATGGAGATGCAGGCGAGCGAAGCACGCAAGCAGCGCGGTCTGTTCGAAGAATTCACCCACGTGCAGCAGGATGCCGAGAAGCGCCAGAAGGATTTCTATGTCGACTTGGATTCTCGCCTGAAGCAACTGGAAGCAGGCAATAATACCGGCGCACGTGCACCGGCTGCCGGCGATGCTGGTGGCCAACTGGGCGAGGACCGCGCGTTCGAGGCGGCATATGGTTTCTATCGTGCCGAGAGCTATCGCGAGGCGGCGCGTGCATTCGGCGATTTCTTGCGCCGTTTCCCGCAATCCGCACATGAAGCGAATGTCTACTACTGGTTGGGGAACGCCGATTTCCTGTCGCGCGAGTATGCGGGCGGCATCGATGCCTACCGTAATCTGCTGACCAAATATCCCGATCATCCGCGTGCCTCTGAGGCCATGCTCAACCTGGCCGAATGCCAGCTGGCGCTGAAGAAGAAGGCTGATGCCAAGGCGACCCTGAAGAAGCTGATCTCGCAATTCCCCGGCAGCGATGCATCGGATAAAGCCAAAAAGCGTCTGGCGACGCTGAAGTGATTTCCTCCGCCATGTCTTCCCGTGCCGAGGGCGCATTGCGTATCAGCGAGATCTTTTTTTCGCTGCAAGGCGAGAGTTCGCGTATCGGTCTGCCTACGGTGTTTGTGCGTCTGACCGGTTGCCCTTTGCGTTGTTCCTATTGCGACAGTGCGCATGCGTTCACCGGCGGCAATGCCATGTCGGTGGCCGAGGTGCTGACCACCGTTGCGCAATACGGCGCGCATTACGTCACTGTCACCGGTGGCGAACCGCTGGCGCAGAAAGCCTGCCTCGTCCTGTTGCGTGCGTTGTGCGACGCCGGTTATGCCGTGTCGCTTGAGACCAGCGGTGCGCTGGATGTGAGCGGTGTCGACGCGCGGGTGTTGAAGGTGGTCGATATCAAGACGCCGGGTTCGCGCGAGGTGGGGAAGAACCTGTGGAGCAATCTGGCTCATCTGGCGCCGACGGACGAGATCAAGTTCGTGCTGGCGGATGAGGTTGATTACCAATGGGCGAAGCAGGTGTTGCTCGAACATGGTCTGTCGCAACGCTGTGCGGTGCTGTTCTCGCCGGTGCAGGATTTACTGGCACCGCGCGACCTGGCGGAATGGATCTTGCGCGATCGTCTGCCGGTGCGCATGCAGGTGCAGTTGCACAAGATATTGTGGGGGAACGAGGTGGGGCGTTGAGCGTGAAGCGAGCGGTGGTGTTGTTGTCCGGAGGACTGGATTCGGCCACGGTGCTGGCCATGGCGCGCAAGCAGGGTTTTCAGTGTCATGCCTTGAGCGTCGACTATGGACAGCGGCATCATGCAGAGCTGGCTGCGGCGCAGCGCGTGGCGCAAGCGTTGGACGCCTGCGAGCACAAGGTCATACATATCGACCTGGCCGCATTCGGCGGTTCTGCGCTGACCGATGCGAACATCGCGGTGCCGGAAGTCGCGACCAGCGGTATCCCGCTCACCTATGTGCCGGCACGCAATACCATCATGCTGTCCCTTGCCTTGGCCTGGGCTGAGGTGTTGCGGGCGCAGGACATCTTCATCGGTGTGAACGCGGTGGACTATTCCGGCTATCCGGATTGCCGCCCCGAGTTCGTGAGTGCCTTCGAGCACATGGCGAATCTGGCGACCAAGGCGGGTGTGGAAGGTCATGCGCTCACCGTGCATGCGCCGCTGCAACATCTCACCAAAGCTGAGATCATCCGTGCCGGTGTCGAGCTGGGGGTCGATTACGGCTTGACGGTTTCCTGCTATCAAGCAGACGAGCAGGGACTCGCTTGCGGGCGTTGCGATTCCTGTCGTTTGCGGCATGCCGGATTCATCGCAGCGAATGTGCCAGACCCCACGCACTACAAGGCCTGAGAGCGCACATTTTGGTTTGACTCCGAAGGTCAAACCCGTATAATGCGCGCTCTTTTTCGGGTCGGTAGCTCAGCCGGTAGAGCAGCGGACTTTTAATCCGTTGGTCGCGAGTTCGAATCTCGCCCGACCCACCAGTTTCAACCTAGCCGCTTTAGCTCAGTTGGTAGAGCAACCGCCTTGTAAGCGGTAGGTCGTCAGTTCGAATCCGACAAGCGGCACCAAATAAAAACGGCCTGCACATCGCAGGCCGTTTTTCATTCGAAGGCAAGAATTTCAAGCAGTGCCGAATTTGGTCTCCACCATCACGCCGATCTGTTTCAGGAACGGAGTCGGCAAGGTGCCGCCTGCGCAGACGATGACGCCGTCGTTGGGGATGTTGGCTTCTTCATCGCCGAAGCGTATGTCGACCGTGTCCTTGTGGATCTGTTTGATGCTGGACTTCAAATAGATCTTCACTTTACCGGCGTCGGACATCGCTTTCAGCTTGTCGCGGTTCTTCGGTTTTGCACCGCCGAATGCCTTGCCGAAATCTTCGCCACGGGCCAGCAGCGAGACGGTGGTGCCCGGTTCTTCGGCGATGGACATGGCCGCTTCCACCGCGCTGTCGCCGCCGCCGACCACAGCCACGTGCATGTTGCGGTATTGTTCCGGGTCGATCAGGCGATACACCACCTTGGGCAGCTCTTCGCCGGGCACGCCCAGTTTGCGTGGCGTGCCGCGGCGGCCGATGGCGAGCAATACGGTGCGCGTCTTGTACTCGCCCTTGGCGGTCTTCACGACGAAGCCATCACCTTCGGGGGTGATGTTGTCCATGCGTTCGTTGTAGTTGAGCTTGATGCCGGTCTTCTCGATGATGCCCAGCCACCATTCCAGCAGTTTCTCCTTGCTGACTTCCTTGAATTGCATCTCGCCAATGACCGGGAGTTTGACCGGGGCGGTCATGGCGATCTTGTTACGCGGATACTGGAAGATGGCGCCGCCGAGCGAGACTTCCTGTTCGACCACCAGGTATTTCAGCTTGTGCTCAATGGCGCCCAATGCGGCACCGAGGCCGGCGGGACCGGCACCCACGATCACCACGTCGTAGTCGAAATGGTGGGTGCCTTTGAGCTTGGCGATGGAATTGATTGCCTGTGAGCCTTGGCTGGCGGCCTTGCGGATCAGGCCCATGCCGCCCAGTTCGCCGGCGATATAGATGCCTTTGATGTTGGTCTCGAAGTTGGGGTCGACCTGCGGGATGTCCATGCCGCGTTTCTCGGTGCCGAACACCAGTGTGATGGCATCGTGCGGGCAGGCGGCGGCGCAGGCGCCGTGGCCGATGCAATAAGTCGGATTGATGAGCACGGCCTTGCCTTTGATCATGCCCAGGGCGCCCTCGGGACAGGCCTTGATGCAGCTGCCGGAACCGAGACACAGGCGCGGGTCGATCACCGGATGCAGAGAGGCCGGCTCGGTCAGACCCTGCGCGATGGCTTCTTTCATCTGTTCCACGGAGCTCTGTTCGGTCTTCTTGCGGCGGCCGAGATAGAACAGCATGATGACGATGAGGGGGATCAGGTAGACGGAAAGGTCGAGGATATCCATGTCATTTCGCGATTTAAGTGATTGAAAGGATAGGGCCGCTGGCGATTTGGCCGTTGTCGCGGTCTGGCTATGGTGTGTCGATATTGAACTTTGTCATATTCGCCACTGTCGCAAGCGCCGCATTCTAGGGGGCTGTGTGGATTAAGACAAATTTATTAAGACAGCAGCCGTATTCGCGGTTAAAATTTCGCGCGTTTGAGCCCAGATTTTGTAAGCCACCATGAAAAGAACGAAGAAACAATCCGAACATCTCTACTGGATGATCTTTATCTCCATCGTCGGCATCATCACGTTCGCCGGCTACTTCGTTGTCTATCCGCAGACTTATTACAAGCCGGGCGAGGAATTGTTCGATTTCGGCTATAACTTGGGTCTGACCGGCGGCCTGATGATGGCCTTGTTGCTGCTCTATCCCTTGCGCAAGCGCTGGAAGTTGCTGGAGAACGTCGGTTTTCTGCCGACCTGGTTCAAGTGGCACATGGTGCTGGGTATCCTTGGCCCCCTGTTCATCATCTTCCATTCCACCTATCACGTTTACATCCCCTTCATCCACCCGACCGGCTCCATCAATGCGGCGGTGGCGATGTACTGCATGCTGCTGGTGTCCGGTAGCGGCACCTTCGGCCGTTTTTTCTATACCAAGATCCACCACGGCCTGTATGGCCGCCAGGCGACGGTGAATGAACTGCGTGCCCAGATGGAGCAGACTGGTGACATCAAGACCATGTTCGGTTTCGCGCCGCAGGTCGAACAGAAGCTGGAAGCGTTCCATGCCCAAGCCGAGCTGTATGCCAAGGAGAAAGGCTATGGCTTCATCAGCTTCGCCCGCATCGGCTGGCGTTCTGCCGTCCTTTCCCGCCAGTTGCCGGCCGAGTTGCGTCAGGTGATGGAGGCGCAGGCGAAGGAGAAGAATTTCTCCGCCGATCAGGTCAAGGGGATGGAGGCGATGTTCGAGGATTATCGCGAGAAGATCGTGGCCTATCTGCATGCGGTGCGCGATGCGGGCCAATTCCATACCTATGAGCGGCTGTTCTCCTGGTGGCACATCTTCCATATCCCGCTGGTGTTCATGATGGTGTTCAGCGCCATCTATCACGTCTACGCTGTCCACGCTTACTAATGGTTCGAATGATGGTACTTCGCACGCTCACACTGATCTTGTTCCTGTTCGCCCTGCCGTTGCAGGCGCACGCCAATAAATTGCTGATGCCCGGTGATGTCATCAAGGGGCATGCCAAGGATGAGGAGAAGTGCGAACTCTGTCACAAGAAGTTCGACAAGAAGGCGCAGAACCGTCTGTGCATGGATTGCCACAAGGATGTGGGCAAGGATGTGGCGGAGAAGGCCGGTTATCACGGTCGTCTGGATGCGGACAAGGAATGTAAGGAGTGCCACTCCGAGCACAAGGGACGTGACTTCAAGGCGGCCGAGTTCGACCATGCCAAGTTCGACCACAAGCAGACCGATTTCGAGCTGAGGGGCGGGCACCTCGATTCCAAGGTGAAATGCGAGAGCTGCCACAAGCCGGGTTTGAAGTTCCGCGAAGCGCCGCAGCTTTGCTATAGCTGCCACAAGAAGGATGATAAACATAAAGGTGGCCTGGGGCAGGATTGCGGCAAGTGCCATATCGAGAAGGACTGGAAGACCACCGAGTTCGATCACGACAAGACCAAGTTCAAGCTGCGCGGCAAGCACGTCGATGTGAAATGCGTGAAATGTCACATCGACAACAAGTTCAAGGACACGCCGATGGCCTGTGTGTCCTGTCACCAGAAGGATGATGACAAGGCGCACAAGGGCAAATTGGGCAAGAAGTGCGAGAGTTGCCACACCGACAAAGACTGGAAGCAAACCAAGTTCGATCACGACAAGACCGAGTTCCCCTTGTTGGGCAAGCACGTCGATGTGAAGTGCGACAAGTGCCACATCGACAAGAAATACAAGGGCACGCCCAAGAAGTGTAACGAGTGTCACAAGAAGGACGACGACAAGGCGCACAAGGGCAAGTTCGGCGCCAAGTGCGAGACCTGTCACGTCGAGAAGGACTGGAAAGAGATCAAATTCGACCACAACAAGCAGACCAAATTCGACCTGGTCGGCAAGCACAAATCACCGCCGCTGAAATGTACCGCTTGCCATAAGGGCGATCTGTACAAGGATAAATTGCAGATGACCTGTGTGTCCTGCCACAAGAAGGATGACGACAAGGCGCACAAGGGCAACTTCGGCGTGAAGTGCGAGACCTGCCACGTGGCGGACGACTGGAAGGACATCAAGTTCGACCACGACAAGCAGACCAAGTACCCGTTGTTGGGCAAGCACAAGAAGGCGAAATGTAGCGCTTGTCACAAGGGCGACCTGTACAAGGACAAGCTGCAACAGGCTTGTGTGAGCTGTCACCAGAAGGACGACGACAAAGCGCATAAGGGCCAGGAAGGCAAGAAGTGCGAGAGCTGCCACGTCGAGGATGACTGGAAGCAGGTGGATAAATTCAACCATAACCGTATGTCGACCTTCCCGTTGCTGGGGCGCCATGCCTTGGTTGCCTGCAAGAAGTGTCATGAAGAAACCACCTTCAAGGACACCAAGTCCGATTGCTGGTCCTGCCATGAGAAGGACGACGACAAGGTGCATCGTCGCCGTCTGGGAACCGAATGCCAGGTTTGCCACTCCACGCGTTCGTGGGGCGCTTGGGACTTTGATCACAACAAGACCAACTTCAAGCTGGATGGCCCGCACAAGAAGACCGCGAACAAGTGCTATGCTTGCCACGCCAAGCCCATGGCCAAGAAGGTCGTAGCGTCGACCGCCTGCGGCAGCTGTCATGAACGGGATGATGTACATAACGGCAATTTCGGCGACCGCTGCGACCGTTGTCATGAAGGCAATGACTGGAAAACGGTAAAGATGGGCGTCATCGTTCCGAAGAAGTAGAGGATTGGGAGAGTGTCGGCCTGAGCGGCAGGGGAGTCGCGTCGGGTAGTGAATGATCTATCGAGGAGGTGTGACATGGAGAGACTGGGACGATATTTCGGCGCGTTGTTCGCCGTCATGCTGGCGACGGCCACACTGCAGGCACAAGCCGCACAGCAGGTGGGGCGTGATTTCAATCACGCTACGACCGGCTTCACGCTGACCGGGGGCCATGCGGCGGCCGCCTGTGAGTCCTGCCACATCGGCGGTGTATTCAAGGGCACGCCGCGAAACTGCGATGGCTGTCACGCCGTCGGCAAGCGTGTGGTGGCGACGCCCAAGAACGACAGGCACATCGTGACCGATGCGCCTTGCGAGTCCTGCCATTTCAATACCTCGACCTGGCTGGGGGCTCGCTATAACCATGGTTCCGCGATGGTCGGGCAGTGCGCGTCCTGCCATAACGGACGTCAGGCGGCAGGCCGTCCGGCAAGCCACAACAGTAATGTGAACAAAGCGCAGAAGTCCTGTGACCAGTGTCACCGCACCTTTGCCTGGAATCCGGCAAGCTGGAACCACAATAACTCAGTCGGCAGTTGCGATCAGGCTGGGTGTCATATCGCGGGCCAGAACATCTGGTACAAGGGCGTGAGCACTGCGCATACCCGCACTGGCATGGCTACCTATGCTTGTCAGCGGTGCCACAACTACGTCAGATGGAATCCGGCGCCTTATGATCACGTCGGCGCAACAGGCCGTTGCGATAGCTGCCACAACGGCACGGTGGCCATCACGACCCCGGCAGGACACGTTGCTATCAATGGTGCGGATTGCAGCGAATGCCATATCAATACCACTCGTTCGTGGACTCCTGCCTTGGGGGCGAAACCGTCCAACCATATCCCGTATAACGCGGGTGTTGCATGTACCGCTTGTCACACCGCAGCGACTGGCTTGGTCAACGTGACGGTGCTGCACAACTACAGTACAGCTTCCTATACCTGTGAAACTTGCCACATCAGCCCGACACCCTATGCGGGCAACAATCAAAAAACCAAGAAGTCGCATGAGGGAAGTAGTGGCAATAACTGCACTACCGCCTGCCATGAGCACAGCCGAGCGGCAACTTACGGCGGCTGGTAAGCCAACCCTGAACGGGTGCCGTGTCCAAGAGTAGTGGCACGGCACCCTGTTCGAGTCGCATAACAACAAATCAAGTTAGTCGGGAGAAGAGCATGTCTTCATTCATCAATCGGATTTCCTTTGTTGCGGCACTGTCCTTGGGGCTGGCTGCGACCGCGGCCATGGCGCAGCCACTGGACGATGTGACGCTGGAGTACAAGACCGACGGTATCGTGGCGACGATCCGGACGACCTCGCCTATCCGCTATGTACGCCATTTCCCGGCCAATAGCGGCAAGACGCTGGAGATCTTCTACGAACGTGCCCCGGGCGGCGATGTCAATGAGAAATGGGCGGACAATGAGACACGCAATTCACCGCCGTCCGGATTGATCCCGTCTTTCACCGTGACCACGCGCGATCAAACGACACGCCCCAAGATGGTGATCGAGTTCGCACGTGAAGCGCAGTATTCCGTCGCACCGGGCAGCGATCAACGCAGCTTGTTGATCACCATCAAGCCGGACCGTGCCGTGGCGCAGGTCGCTTTGCCGGCTTTGCCTGCCGTGAGGCCATTGCGCGCGACGCCGGCCGATGCCAATCTGGCCGAGAACAACAAGCAGGGCTTCGAGCTGATGAAACAAGCGCGCGAAGCTTTGGCGCAGCAGGATAACGATACCGCGGTCTCGGCCTTCAATAAGTTGTTGTCCTTACCGCCCAACGATTACACCGAAGATGCCCAGGAATGGGTCGGTGTGGCGCGTGAGCGGGCCGGTCAGTATGACAAGGCGAAGACCGAATATGACCTGTACCTGAACCTGTATCCTCAAGGTGAAGGCGTGCCGCGCGTGGTGCAGCGTCTGGCCGGTTTGTCCGGCAAGGCGAGCGGCCCCGGCATCGTGGAGGCGGGTGAGCGCAAGCAGGCGGCACGTTGGAGCAATTTCGGCAGTGTCTCGGCGCGTTACTACTTCGGTAAGAGCAAGATCAATTCGACCACTACCTTCAACCAGGCGAGCGAAACGCAGTCTGTGACGCTCACCGACCAGTCGATGATGATCGCGACCGAAGACGCTTCGATGCGTTATACCAGCGATGAGATGGATGGCCGTCTGGTGTTCCGTGGCAACGAGACCAAGAACTTCCTGTCTGGCAAACCCAGTCAGTCGCGTGTCAGTTCGCTGTATGGCGAGATCAAGGGGCGCAAGCAGGATTACCTGATGCGCGTCGGTCGCCAGTCTTCCAATGGCGGCGGCGTGCTCGGATATTTCGATGGTATTGCTGCCTCCTATGGCGATGCCGCGTATCTGCGTGCCAATGCGGTTGCCGGCAGGATTGCGGATTACAGCGACAGCAAGGCGCCTTCGTTCTTCGGCGCCAGTGTGGATAGTGGCAATTATTCGCTGTATGGCATCAACCAGACGGCGGAAGGTGTGCTGGATCGTCGCGCGGTCGGTGCCGAGTGGCGCTATTATGAGGACAAGACTTCGGCTTATGCTTTGGTGGATTACGACATCAATTTCAAGGCGCTGAATGCTGCGCAGTTGATGGGCAACATCAATGCCTTTGATGCTTCCATCAACTTCATGGTCGACCACCGCAAGACCCCGTCGCTGAGCATCCGCAATGCACTGTACGGTGCGACCAATTCTTCCATCGCGGTATTGCAGCAGGCGATGTCGGCCACGGCTTTGCGCGATCTGGCATTGGCGCGTACCGCCACCTCCAACATGGGCCAGGTCGGTATCACCAAGCCGTTGAACAGCAAATGGCAGGTCGGTGGTGATTTTCGTGTCTCCAACATCACCGGGACTGCCGCCAGCGGTACGCTGAATACCGCGCAAGGTTATCTTGCTGCCAATCCGGGGCGCGGTGCTGAGAAGAGCGTCTCCGGCCAGTTGATTGGTACCGGGCTGTTGATGGCGGGCGACATCTGGACGTTCAGCGCAGCGTTGAACACCAGCAGCACCGTCAAGGGCAACACGCTCTATGTGTATAACCATGTTGACGTGCGCGGCGGCTGGGGGCTGGACAGCTCGTTGCAGCTGTACAAACAGACCGATCAATTCAATGCGGTGACGACACGCATCTCGCCCATGGTGCGCGGCACCTATCGTCTGGGCGATCAGTTGACCTTCGATGCCGACCTCGGTCTGGAAAGCACCAAGAACCAAGGTTCGCAGGTGACGACCAAGATCACCCGCATCTTTGGTTCTGCCGGTCTGCGCTGGGACTTCTGATCCGGCGGGCAGTCTGATGGGAGGGCCGCCGATGGCAGTTCGGCGGCCCTTTCTGTTTTGTGCGAGAGCAGAAAGCATGATGCTCTGGTAAATTGCCATCCTGTGTTTTCTCGATGAGTTCGACATGAAGATCCACGAATACCAAGGTAAAGAGATACTGCGCGAGTACGGCGTGCCGACGCCGCGCGGCAAAGCGTGTTTCAGCGTCGATGAGGCGGTTGCCGCCGCACAGGAACTGGGCGGCAAGGTCTGGGTGGTGAAGGCGCAGATCCATGCCGGTGGGCGCGGCAAGGGCGGCGGCGTGAAAGTGGCGAAGTCGCTGGACGAGGTGCGCCAGTACGCCAGCCAGATCCTGGGCATGCAACTGGTCACGCACCAGACCGGTCCGCAAGGACAGCCAGTACGCCGCCTGCTGGTCGAGGAAGGAGCGGCCATCGTCAAGGAATTCTACGTCGGCATGGTCGTGGATCGCGCCGCCCAGCGCGTGGCTTTGCTGGCCTCCAGCGAAGGCGGCATGGAGATCGAGGAGGTCGCCAAACATTCTCCTGACAAGATCCATACCGTGCGTATCGATCCGGTGTCCGGTCTGACGGAGGCGGATGCTGCGAGTACGGCGCACAAGATCGGCATCCCCGCCGTTGCGGCGGCCGAGGCAGTAAAGGTGCTGCAGGGGCTATATCGCGCGTTTGTCGAGAAGGATGCGATGCTGGCCGAGATCAACCCGCTGATCCTGACCGCAGACAACAAGGTCGTGGCACTGGATGCCAAGTTCAATTTCGATTCCAACGCGCTGTACCGTCATCCCGAGATCGTCGCCATGCGCGACCTCGACGAGGAGGATCCGGCGGAGATCGAAGCATCGAAGTTCGATCTGTCCTACATCTCGCTCGATGGCGACATCGGCTGTCTGGTGAACGGCGCCGGACTGGCCATGGCGACCATGGACATCATCAAGCTGTACGGCGGCAGTCCGGCCAACTTCCTCGATGTGGGCGGTGGTGCCTCGAAAGAAAAGGTCACGGAAGCATTCAAGCTGATGCTGAAGAATCCGCACTTGAAGGCGATCCTGGTGAACATCTTCGGCGGCATCATGAAGTGCGACGTGATCGCCGAAGGCGTGGTGGCGGCAGCGCGCGAGGTGCATCTGGCCGTGCCGCTGGTGGTGCGGCTGGAAGGCACCAACGTCGATCTCGGCAAGAAGATACTGGCCGACTCCGGCTTGCCCATCATCTCCGGCAACGACATGGCGGATGCGGCGCAGAAGGTCGTCGCGGCGGCGAAAGGTTAATCATGTCCATACTCATCAATAAAGACACCAAAGTCATCACCCAGGGCATGACCGGCAAGGTCGGCCAGTTCCACACCCAGCAGTGCAAGGCCTATGCGAACGGCGCCAATTGTTTCGTAGCGGGCGTGAATCCCAAGAAGGCGGGCGAGGATTTCGAGGGCATCCCGGTGTACGCCACGGTGCGCGATGCGAAAGCGGCGACCGGTGCAACGGTGTCGGTGATCTACGTCCCACCTGCAGGTGCGGCGGCGGCCATCGACGAGGCGGTCGAGGCCGATCTCGATCTGGTCATCTGTATCACCGAGGGCATCCCGGTGCACGACATGATCAGGACGCGCTACAAGATGCAGGGCAAGAAGACCTTGCTTATCGGACCGAACTGTCCGGGTCTGATCACGCCCGACGAGATCAAGATCGGCATCATGCCCGGCCACATCCACAAGAAGGGTCGCATCGGCGTGGTGTCGCGCTCCGGCACCCTGACCTACGAGGCCGTGGGGCAATTGACTGCGCTGGGCTACGGTCAGTCGTCCTGCGTCGGTATCGGCGGCGACCCGATCAACGGGCTCAAGCATATCGATGTCATGCGTCTGTTCAACGACGATCCGGACACCGATGCAGTGATCATGGTGGGTGAGATCGGCGGCAGCGACGAGGAGGAGTGCGCGCGCTGGATCAAGGCCAACATGCAGAAGCCGGTGGTCGGTTTCATCGCAGGAGTCACTGCGCCGGAAGGTAAGCGTATGGGGCATGCCGGAGCGATCATCTCCGGCGGTCAGGGGGGCGCCAACGACAAGCTCGCCGTGATGGAGGCGTGTGGTATCCATATCACGCGCAATCCGGCGGAGATGGGGCGCACGATGCAGAAGATACTGAAAGGCTAAACGATGTTTGAGATGGTGCAGACCAGCCAGTTCTGGTTGGATGTGTTCAAGATCATCATGATCGACCTGCTGTTGTCGGGCGACAACGCGGTGGTGATCGCACTGGCCTGTCGCAACCTGCCGGAAGCGCAACGCCGCAAGGGCATCCTGTACGGTGTGGGCGGGGCGATCGGTCTGCGCGTGGTGCTGACTTTCTTTGCGGTTGGCCTGTTGGCGCTGCCGTATCTGAAGCTGATCGGGGCATTGTTGCTGTTGTGGATCGGCATCAAGTTGATCCTGCCGGAGGACGAGGAGCATGGCGAGGGTAGCATCAAGGCTGAGGCAAATCTGTGGGGGGCGGTGAAGACCATCATCGTCGCCGATTTTGTGATGAGCCTGGACAACGTCTTGGGCGTGGCGGCGGCGGCCAAGGGCAATGGCTGGTTGCTGGCCTTCGGCCTCATCATCAGCATCCCGATGATCGCCTGGAGCAGCCAGTTCGTCCTCAAGCTGATCGATCGTTATCCAGTGATCATCTATGGCGGCGGCGCATTGCTGGGTTATGTGGCGGGCGAGATGCTGGTGACCGAGGCCGCGCTGCAGCCACTGATCGTGGAGCATCATTATCTGCACTGGCTGGTGCCGGCGCTGGGGGCTGTGCTGGTGTTGGCGGTCGGCAGGTGGCTAGCCCTGCAGCGCAAGCCAGCAGGCATATACGATCTGGCGGATGGCAGGGTGCAAGCACCTGCCGGACATGAAGAAAGGAACGAAAGATGAAGATATTGATGGCGATCGATGGTTCCTCTCACTCCTTGCAGGCGGTGCGCCATGTGCTGCAGTTGGCCGCCGAGCTGCGCCAGCCGCCAGAACTGTTGCTACTCAATGTGCAGCCCAATGTGGCGACCGGCAATGTGAAGCTGTTCATCGATCCCGGCACTATCGAGGATTACGAGGTCGAGCGCGGTATGGCCGCTTTGCAGGATGCACGCCGTCTGCTCGATGAGGCGGGGCTATCCTATCGTTATCATCTGAGTGTCGGCGCACCTGCCGCAGCTATCGTGCAGTTCGCGCAAACGGAGCAGGTCGCGTTGCTGGTGCTCGGCACTCACGGGGCGGGCGGCCTCGCCAAGCGCCTGCTGGGTTCGGTTGCACAGCAAGTGGCGGAAACGGCAACGATGCCGGTGACCTTCGTTCGCTGACCTCAAAGCGCTGATAAATCAATCAAGTATGGATTGATGCTGGAATTTGCATTAGTATCCGCCCGGCTTACTTTCAACACGCGATGATGCTCAGGGCGAACATGAGGAAAACGGCATTCTGGAAAACGGACTGGTTCACCGCCCTGGCGGTGGTGGTGGTTTTCCTGGCGCTCGCACCTACCGACCTGATCCAGAGCCTGGAACGCAAAGCCTATGACTGGGGGGGGCGAGAATCCTCTCGCCAGCCGAGTGACCGCATCGCCATCATCGCTATCGACGACGAGAGTATCGCCAATCTGGGGCGTTGGCCGTGGCCACGCGAGATCCAGGCCAAGTTGTTGGATATCCTGGCAGAGGGGCAGCCCAAGGTGGTCGGTCAGACCATCTTCTTCTTCGAGCCTCAGGTTGATGCCGGGCTGGACTACATCGTCAACATCGCGACGCTGCTGCAACAGACCGATCTGGCGCAGACCCATCCCGAACAGTGGCAAGAGTTGCAAGGCTTGCTGAGCGAGGCCTTGCAGCATCTGGACAACGACCAGAAGCTCGCAGATAGCATGGGGCGCATCCACAATGTCCTGTTGGGGCTGTACTTCGAGGTGGGCGAGCCGCAAGGCAATCCGGACGCCCCTTTGCCGGACTATGTGACGCACAGCAGTCTCGCGGATGTCACGGCGGCCGCCGGTTATACCCCGTTGCCAGCACTTGATGTGTTGGCGCCTATCCCTTTGCTGGGGCTGCAGGCCGCTGCGCTGGGGCACCTGAATGCATTGCCGGACATCGATGGCGGGGTACGCACCGAGCCCTTGCTGGTGCGCTATTACGACCGCTTGTATCCATCGCTGTCGTTGATGTTGGCCGCGCGCAGTCTCAACCTGGGGGTGCAGGATATCCAGGTGCGCCCGGGCGCGGGCGTGGCGCTCGGCAATCTGCGCATCGCAACCGATGCCGCGTTGCGCATGAATACCTATTTCTATACCGATCAGGCGGGGCGTCCGGCATTCCAGGTAGATTCTTTCTTCGATGTGCTGAGCGGCAAGATCCCGCCGGCGAAATATCGCGACAAGATCGTGTTGATCGGCGCGACGGCGGCGGGGGTGGGTTCCATGCAGGTGACCCCTGTGTCGGCAGTCACGCCGCCCGTGGTGACACTGGCGCATGCGGTCTCCAGCATCCTCCAGCAGGATTTCTTCGTGGTGCCGCCGTGGGCGATGCAGGCCCGCATGGGGGTGTTCGCGCTGATCGCGCTGTATTTGCTGTTCGTGCTGCCCAGGCTGGGCGCCGGAGCAGCCGCGGGCGTGACCGCGCTGCTGTTCATTGCCTTGCTGTCCATCCACTTCGTGCTGATGACCACCCAGGCGCTGTGGCTGCAGTTGATGTTGCCTGCCGCCTTGTTGTTGGTCGGCCATCTGCTGGTCACCACCAAACGCTTTCTGGTCACCGAGCGTGGCAAGGAGCGTTCCGAGGCCGAATCGGCCGAGAGCAATCGCATGCTCGGCCTGGCTTTCCAGGGGCAGGGGCAACTGGACATGGCATTCGACAAGCTGCGCAAGGTGCCGATGGACGACGGCCTGATGGATGTGCTGTACAACCTGGGGCTGGATTTCGAGCGCAAGCGCCAGTTCAACAAGGCGGAGGCGGTTTTCAAGTACATCGCCCAACATAACCCCAAGTTCCGTGATCTGGAGACGCGCATCTCGCAATCGCATGCCATGGCGGAGACCATCATCCTCGGCGGGACGACCGGGCGCAGCAATGAGAGCACGATGAAGCTGGATAGATCCAATCTGTCCAAGCCTATGCTGGGGCGCTATGAGATCGAGAAGGAGTTGGGCAAGGGCGCCATGGGGGTGGTGTATCTGGGCAAGGACCCGAAGATCGGCCGGATCGTGGCGATCAAGACCATGGCCTTGTCGCAGGAGTTCGAACCGGATGAACTGGAAGAAGTGAAGGCGCGTTTCTTCCGCGAGGCAGAGACGGCCGGCCGTCTGAACCATCCCAATATCGTGACCATGTACGATGCCGGCGAGGAACACGATCTGGCCTATATCGCCATGGAATTCCTCAAAGGACAGGATCTCATCCCGTACACCAAGGCCGATAAGCTGCTGCCGCTGCCGCAGGTGCTGTCCATCGTTGCGCGGGTGGCGGATGCCTTGGCCTACGCCCATGCGCAGAACGTGGTGCATCGCGACATCAAGCCGGCCAACATCATGTACGACCCGACCTCCGATACGGTGAAAGTCACTGATTTCGGGATCGCCCGCATCACCGATTCTTCCAAGACCAAGACCGGGATGGTGCTCGGGACGCCTTCATACATGTCGCCGGAACAACTTTCCGGGGCCAAGATCGACGGGCACTCCGACCTGTTCTCGCTGGGAGTGAGCCTGTATCAACTGGCCTGTGGTAAGCTTCCTTTCGAAGGGGATTCCATGGCGCAGCTGATGTACAGGATCGCCAATGAGGCGCCG
>JAJZSA010000031.1 GCA_021822115.1 Pseudomonadota bacterium | reverse complement strand
ACCTGCGTTCATCCGCAACATCCTGACCATGCACTTATCCGACATCAAGACCAAGCACATCACCGAACTCGTTGAAATGGCGGTCGCCAACCAGATCGACAACGCCAACCGCATGCGCAAGCAAGACCTGATCTTCGCGCTGCTGAAGAACCAGGCCAAGAAAGGCGAGAGCATCTACGGCGACGGCACGCTGGAAGTGTTGCCCGACGGCTTCGGCTTCCTGCGCTCGCCCGATACCTCCTATCTGGCAGGCCCGGACGACATCTACGTCAGCCCCAGCCAGGTGCGCCGCTTCAACCTGCATACCGGCGACTCGATCGAAGGCGAGATCCGCACGCCCAAGGATGGCGAGCGCTATGTGGCATTGGTCAAGGTGGACAAGGTCAACGGCGAACCGCCGGAGAACGCCAAGAACAAGATCCTGTTCGAGAACCTGACGCCGCTGTTCCCCACTCAGCAGATCAAGCTGGAACGCGACATCAAGTCGGATGAGAACCTGACCGGCCGCATCGTCGACATGATCGCCCCCATCGGCAAAGGCCAGCGCGGCCTGCTGGTGGCCTCGCCGAAATCCGGCAAGACCGTGATGCTGCAACACATCGCGCATTCCATCGCCTCCAACAATCCGGAAGCGACCCTGATCGTGCTGCTGATCGACGAGCGTCCCGAAGAAGTGACCGAGATGAGCCGCACCGTGCGCGGTGAAGTGGTCGCCTCCACTTTCGACGAGCCTGCCACGCGTCACGTACAGGTCGCCGAGATGGTGCTGGAAAAGGCCAAGCGCCTGGTCGAACACAAGAAGGATGTGATCATCCTGCTCGACTCCATCACCCGTCTGGCACGCGCCTACAACACCGTGATCCCCTCCTCCGGCAAAGTGCTGACCGGTGGTGTGGATGCCAACGCCCTGCAACGCCCCAAGCGTTTCTTCGGCGCCGCGCGCAACATCGAGGAAGGCGGCTCGCTCACCATCATCGCCACCGCGCTGGTCGATACCGGTTCGCGCATGGACGATGTGATCTACGAAGAGTTCAAGGGCACCGGCAACATGGAGATCCATCTCGACCGCCGCATGGCCGAGAAGCGCATCTATCCGGCCATCAACGTCAACCGCTCCGGCACGCGCAAGGAAGAGTTGCTGATCAAGCCCGATCTGCTGCAACGCATCTGGGTGCTGCGCAAGCTGATCTACCCGATGGACGAGCTGGAAGCCATGGAATTCCTGCTGGACAAGGTCAAGGCGACCAAGAACAACGCCGAATTCTTCGATTCCATGAAGCGCTGAACGCCAGATAAAACGTTTTGACGCGAAAGACGTTTTGGGTATAATGCGCGCCTTTCGGAAAAACCAAGTTTCAGGCGAAGGCATATCTTCGGGTTTTACCGTAACCGAATAACCGCAGCTAGCGAGGTAGTCATGTACGCAGTAATCAAGACCGGTGGCAAGCAGTACCGCGTTGCCCAAGGTGAAACACTCAAGATCGAATCCGTTGCCGGCGACGTCGGCAGCGCAATCGTGCTGGACAAAGTGCTGGCTGTCGGCAACGGCGACAGCATCAAGTTCGGCAAGCCTCTGGTCGAGGGCGCTTCCGTCAAGGCGACCATCATCGCCAACGGCCGTCACGACAAGGTGACCATCTTCAAGATGCGCCGCCGCAAGCACTACCAGAAGCACCAGGGACATCGTCAAAACTACACCGAGATCCGCATCGACGGCATCTCCGCTTGATATAAGGAGCTAGCACATGGCATCGAAAAAAGGCGGCGGCAGTACCAGTAACGGCCGCGACTCGCACTCGAAACGACTGGGCTGCAAGAGCTACGGCGGCCAACTGATCAGCGCCGGCAGCATCATCATCCGTCAGCGCGGCACCCAAGTGCATGCAGGCGACAACGTCGGCATGGGCAAGGACCACACCCTGTTCGCGAAGATCACCGGCACGGTGCAGTTCGCGACCAAGGGCGCGATGAATCGCAAGACGGTCAGCATCATCCCCGCTTAAATCTAGGCGGAACCGTTAGAATGAGCCCTATCGCAAGATAGGGCTCTTTTGTTTTCAGGTACCCAGGCAACCATGAAGTTCATTGACGAATCCAGGATCGAGGTCATCGCCGGCAACGGCGGCAACGGTGCCGCCAGCTTCCGTCGCGAGAAATACATCGCCAAGGGCGGCCCCGACGGCGGTGACGGCGGCAACGGCGGCAGCGTCTATGCGCTGGCCGACCGCAACATCAACACGCTGGTCGATTACCGCTATACGCGCATCCACCGCGCCCGCAACGGCGAGTCTGGCCGCGGCTCCGACTGCTACGGCAAGGGCGCGGACGACATCATCCTGAAGATGCCGGTGGGCACCGTCATCACCGACGTGAACAGTGGCGCGGTGATCGCCGACCTGGCGCGTGACGGCGAAAAGGCCCTGCTGGCACAAGGTGGCAAGGGCGGCCTGGGCAACCTGCACTTCAAATCCAGCACCAACCGCACGCCACGCCAATGCACGCCCGGCGAAGAGGGCGAGCGCCGCGAACTGCAACTGGAACTCAAGGTGCTGGCCGACGTCGGCCTGCTCGGCATGCCCAATGCCGGCAAATCCACCTTCATCCGCTCCGTTTCCGCCGCCCGCCCCAAGGTGGCCGACTATCCGTTCACCACGCTGCACCCCAATCTCGGCGTGGTGCGCGTATCGGACCAGAAGAGCTTCGTCATCGCCGACATCCCCGGCCTGATCGAAGGTGCCGCAGAAGGTGCCGGTCTCGGCCACCAGTTCCTGCGCCACCTGGCGCGCACGCGCCTGCTGCTGCATCTGGTCGACATCGCACCGCTGCATGAAGGCGTGGACCCGGTGCATGAAGCGCATGCCATCCTCAACGAGCTGCGCAAATACGACGAGGCGCTGTACAACAAACCGCGCTGGCTGGTGCTGAACAAGCTGGACCTGCTGGAAGACAAGGACGCCAAGGTGCAAGCCTTCCTCGATGCCTTCGGTGCGGATACGCGCTGGTTCGCCATCTCTGCCATCAACGGCGACGGCTGCAAGGAACTGACCTACGCCATCATGGAACACCTGGACCAGGTCGCGGCACAGGAACAGGCCGCCATCGCCGACAGCGCCCAGGAAACCGAGATAGACATCCACGATCCACTCGTATGAGAACCGCACTGACCCAAGCCAAACGTATCGTCGTCAAGGTCGGCAGCAGTCTGGTCACCAATGGTGGCGCCGGCCTGGACCTGAACGCCCTCACCAACTGGGCACGCCAGATCGCCACCCTGCGCAGCCAAGGCTGCGAAGTGGTGCTGGTCTCCTCCGGCGCCATCGCCGAAGGCATGCAGCGCCTGGGCTGGAAGCAACGTCCCAGCGCCGTGCACGAATTGCAGGCCGCCGCCGCCGTCGGCCAGATGGGACTGGTACAAGCCTATGAGAGCTGCTTCCGCCAGCACGGCATGCATGCTGCGCAGGTGCTGCTCACCCACGCCGATCTGGCTGACCGCGAACGCTATCTGAACGGTCGCTCCACCTTGCGCACCCTGCTCGCGCTCGGCGTCATCCCCATCATCAACGAGAACGACACCGTGGTCACCGACGAGATCAAGTTCGGCGACAACGACACCTTGGGCGCACTGGTCGCCAACCTGATCGAAGCCGACGCGCTGGTCATCCTCACCGATCAGGAAGGCCTGTACACCGCCGATCCGCGCAAGGACAAGAGCGCCACGCTGGTCAGCGAAGCGCAGGCCGGCAAAGCGGAACTGGAAGCCATGGCCGGCGGCGCCGGCACCGCCATCGGCCGCGGCGGCATGATCACCAAGATCCTCGCCGCCAAACGTGCCGCGCGCAGCGGCGCACACACGGTGATCGCCTCCGGCCACGAGCGCGACGTGCTGCCGCGCCTGCTCGCCGGCGAAACCATCGGCACGCTGCTCACTGCCAGCGCACTGGCGCTGGACGCACGCAAACAATGGCTGGCCGACCACTTGCAAGTCAGCGGCAAGCTCACCCTGGATGCCGGCGCGGTGCGCGCCCTGTGCCACGAAGGCAAGAGCCTGCTGCCCATCGGCGTCACCCAGGTCAGCGGCAACTTCCAGCGCGGCGCCGTGGTCGCGCTGCTCGATGCAGAAGGCCGCGACATCGCACGCGGACTGGTCAACTACAGCGCCGAAGAAGCCCGCCTCATCGCCCGCAAACCCAGCAACGAGATCCAAGCGCTGCTCGGCTACATCGACGAACCCGAATTGATCCATAGAGACAACTTGGTTCTGCTGTAAAACAGCGGAACCAAGTTGCAGCGCAGGCTCCTGCACCCGCAGAGTGAACTTGCGCAGCAAGTTAAGTCGCGCAAGCGACGGCCGCAGCTACAATCTGGTGCTGTTGTAAGACAACAGCACCAGATTGCGGTGCAGGCTCATATTCGCGTAGCGAATGTGATGCCGGAACCACAACCCACGAAAAGACAACAGCACCAGATCGCAGCACAGGCTCATCTTCGCGCAGCGAGTGAACCTGCCCCCGTCCGACGCGTCACATCTTCTGCTTGATCGCCAGCACCGCCTGGTTGCGCAAGGTGCGCAGCAATGACAATTGCTTCTCGCTCAGCTTGAGGCTGTTCGCCATCTCCATGTCGGCATAGAACAGGCCGACGGTGACCTTGTTGATCGCCAGCGGCAACAGGATGAAGCTCTGGGCATCGAGCAGGTCGCGATACCAGGCCGGGATCTTGCTGGCGATGCCGCCGGCCTGCACATCCTCGATCACGATATCGGCGCCTTCCTTGAGTGCCAGATGGAACACGTCGGGCTCGAAGGCCAGGTTGAAACGGAAGTTCTTCACCACACGGTCGACGCCATCGCCCAGGCCGATGCGTGCCTGCATGAAACCGCGCTTGTTGTCGCGCACGCAGATCAGCGCGTGCTTGAAACCGAGCGCGCGATACATGGTCTCCAGCACCATCAACAACACATCGTTCAGGTCGTAATCCTCGACCAGGGTGTTGGTCACATCCTGGATGCCGGCACTCAGTACCGCATCCGGATCCGGCTTGGCGGCATCGGATGCGTCCGCCTTGTCCGCCTGCAAGATCGACTCGATACCATGCACCGCCTGCGGATCGGACGGCGCGCCCTCCTCTGTTTTCGGCGCATCGATGGCATGGCCGGTCCAGCGCTTGGCCTGGTCCACTACCTTGCTGCGCGAGGTGTTGATGCCCAGCGTCATGGCACGGTGCGACAGTTCGCCCAGACCGCGCTCGATGGCTTCATTCAGCGCACGCTCGGGCACGTCGAGCACCTCGCGATAACGTGAGCGCAAGCGCTTCAAGGCCTGTGCCTTGTCCTCGCGCACGCTCGCCGCAGCGATCTGGCACAGTTCGTTGGCCATATTCACCGTCGCCTGCAACTGCGGCGAAGAACTATGCACCGGACCGAGCTTGTCGCCGGCCGGCAGCTTGACCATGCCATCCAGCAGGCGCTGCGGGAAATTCCAGCTCTTGGCCACACCGATGCCGAGTTCGTTATAGGTCAGGCCGAGCACCTTGATCGCCGCCTTGTCCTCGTCCAGCCCCTGCTCGATCAGGCGTGCGATCTCCTGCCCTTCCTCGAAGAAATAGTAGGTGACCAGCAAACGGCCGAGGCTGAAGAACATGGAACAGATCATCAGCTCTTCGCCGTCACGCAAATTCTGGCCGCCGGACAATTGCGATGCCACCACTCCGGCGAAGAAGGAGCCGACCACATCGTCCTTGAGCTGCATCGCCAGCGCGCGGTTCTGCATGTATTCCAGCAGGATGAGCGACATGGCGATGTTACGCACGGTATCGAAACCGACGATCATCACCGCCTTGGAGATGGTGTTGATCTTGCCGCCGAACTGGCCATAGGACGCCGTGTTCACCTGCTTGAGCAATTTGTTGGTGAGCGCGAAATCCTGCAGGATGACCTGCGCCAGTTTGCTGGCACTCTCGGATTCGGAGGCGACGATGGCGTTGATCTCGGAGATGATGCTGGACAGCGCGGGGAAATCGCTCTTGCTGCGCATGCGGCGCAACAGGAAATCCAGCGTGCTGTGTTTGCCTTTGTCCTCGCCCTCACCCGCGCCGAGCAGGAATTCCTTGAGCGCATTACGCATGCTGGCGGCATCCGCATAACGGTCATCCCGCCGTTTGCTGGTCGCCTTGCGGATGATCGCATCCAGCCGTGCATCCAGTTGCGGATTGATGGAAGAAGGCGGCGGCACCGGCTCGTGCGCCACCTGGTTCATCACATGGAAGACGTTCTCGCCGTTGAACGGCGCCTGACCGGTGACCATCTCGTACAACACGATGCCCAGCGAATACAGATCGGCGCTGGCTGCCACGGGTTCGCCGGAGATGCACTCCGGCGCCATATACTGCGGCGAGCCGGACAGTTCCTCGTCCGCACTGCGCTGCTCCTGTACCTGGCGCGCGATGCCGAAATCCATCAGCATCGGTTTGCCGTGTCCGCCCAGCATGATGTTGCCGGGCTTGATGTCCAGATGCAGCACACCCTGCTGATGCGCACTCTCCAACGCTTCCAGCAAGGCACTGACGATCTCCACCGAACGTACCTGCGGCAAGGCGCCCGACTTGAGCATCTGCGCCAGGGTGCCGCCGTCGATATAGGCGGAGACCAGATAGGGGACGCCATCATGCGCGCCCGTGTCGTATAACGGGACGATATTGGGATGCTGTAATTTGCTGACGATGCGCGCTTCGCGCTGCAAGCGCTCGGTGTGCGACGGTGCCCCGGGACGCAAGGTCTTGATCGCCACCTGCCGCTCCAACTGCGGATCGAATGCCAGATAGACCGCCCCTTGTGCACCACGCCCCAATTCCCGGACGATATCGAAACGCCCTATCTGCCTCGCGGCCATGCTCCCCCCCCGGGTGTATCTTCAGGCCGCCATGATAACAGCAGCCGGGCGCACTTCTGCGCACTCAATAGAAGCGGAACGAATAGAGCAGATCGACGGCATCCTCGGTGCCGGTGCGCGTGACCAGGGTGATGCGCGGGGTCAGCGTATAGGTGAACTTGGTCAGCCCGCCGACATCGGACAGCCCCTGCTCATAACTGAGGTAGGCGCGCGACGACAGGCGCTTGCCCACGGTGACCACCTGGTTCTGCAACGGATCACCGGTCTCGCGCTGGTGCAGCGAGAGTTCATCCACCCCGATGCTGCGCCCCAGTTGCCCCACCGACTGGCCACCCAGCAGATTGCCCGCCGCCGCCAGCAGCAGCGAAGAATCCACCCCGCCGCTCTCCGGCACGCGCCCCAGTACGATCCACGACAGTTTCTCGGCATCCGGCACCTCGGGGGTGGATACCAGGCGCATCAACGGATGACGCGCAGTGCCGCTGACCTCGACGCCGGCTTCCACGCTGAGTCCCTTGCGCGTGGCAAGGATGTTCAGCCCGGGATCCTCCGGCGATCCCTGGAAATTCACCATGCCGCGATCCACGGTCAGGCGCTGACCATAGGCCTCGAAGATGGCGGACTCGGTGGCGATGATGCCGGTCGCCCGCAACGGCTGCTCCTGGCTGCGCTTGAGTTCCAGCTTGCCGCTGAGGCGCGACTCCAGCCCCAGCGCGCGCAGGTAGAACTGATCGCCCAGATCGAGCGAGGCATCCAGGGTGTAATCCAGTCCCGCGCCATCCTGCGCTTGCTGGGTGCCGACGATCTTCACATCATCCGACCAGCGCGGCTTGCCGCTCTCGATCTGCGCTACCAGACCGGCATCGGCGCGCATCGCACCGCGCAAGTGCATGGTGCGATGCGCATAGACGGCCTCGGCCTGGCCCGACAGCAACAGCCAGCGATCGGCACGCTGCACCAGCGGCAAGGCGGCTGCCTGCACGGTGAGCACACCGCCACCGTCGGCCAGGTCGATGCGACCGCTGGCATGCAACTGCCCAGCCTGGCCCGGCAAACGATAATCGCGCAACAGCTTGTCCTGCGGCGGCGGCAGATAGGGCGCGACGAACGACAGTTGGTCGACATGCACGACGTCGGTCTCGAAGCGCGCACGCAAGGTACCCTGATCCAGGTTCACGCCCTGGTCGATCAGCGCCAGATGCAGGCCGTCGCCCTGCGCCGCCCCCTGCAAGCGCGGCACATGGAAGGTGCCGCGCAGATCGGCATCCAGCGCCAGCCGTCCGCCGCTTTGCAGGTTGTCGTGCAACACCGGCCCCAGCCAGGCAAGGTCCTCGGTATCCAGCTTGATATGTCCGGCCAGCGGCGCATCGCCGGCCACCGTCCAGCCCGCTCCCTGCGCCGTCAACGGCACGCGCGCGCGCGCCTCCAGACGCCCCAGACGTGTGCCGGCCGCGGCCAGACGCAACGCCAATTGATCCTGCGCGATATCCAGCGCGGCGACCAGTTCGCTCAGCCCCAACTGCTGTCCGCTCTTGGCATCGACCAGCAGGTCGCCACTCTCTCGTTGCACCTGCACATGCCCGCGCCAGTGCGGGTCCGCCGCCAGCTCCCACTCCCCGCCGAAGCGCAGGGTCTCCGCCGCAGCCATGGCAGGTGCATCCTGCGCCACATCGATCGCGCGCACCCCGAATCCGCTGAAGCGACCGGCACTGTGCCAGCCAGTCGGCTGCCAGCGCGTGTCGCGCAAGGTGACCTGACCGCCGCCCAGCGCCAGCCGGGCTTCGCCCAGTGCGATGTCTTGCGGCGCGATGCGCAGGCTGGCCGGCGCCTGCAAGGTCAACGGCAGGATGCCTGACACTTGCAACCGGTTCAGCTTGCCCCCCCATTGCCAGGGCGCCTCTGTTTCCTGCAAGCCGCCCTCGGCGGCGAACGTGAACTGCCCCAGCGCCTGCTGATCGCGCATCAGGCTCGCTTCGCCCAGCACCACATGCTGCGTGCGCGTGCCTTGCACATCGAGTTTGAGTGCCGGCAGAACGAATCCACCCGCATTGCGCACCTCCTCGGCCGCCAACTGCAACGACAGCTGTTGTGCGTCATAACGTCCGGCGGCATCCACCTTGCGCAGCCGCTCGCCGCCGGGTAGCACGATATCGCTGGCGCCCAGCGCGAAAGCCAGCGCAGGTTCGGCCACACTGCCGCGCACTTCCGCCTGTCCCGCGACGCGCCCCTGCAGCCCGCGGCCGAACTGTTCCAGATGCGGTGCATCGAGCTTGAAGCGGAAGAAATCATCGTCCCCGCCATAGGCCAGTTGCACGTTCAGTGCATTGTCGCCCAGTCGCAGATCGACATCGCCCGCCGCGCGCTGGCGACCGAGGAAATGCAGCTTGCCCTGGCCGCCGATCTCATGCTGCGCAAAACGGCTGCGTTCGAGCTGGAAGGCGACATCCACGTCGGGCTGCGGCAACAAGGTACCGGAAGCCGACAGGGCCGCATTCAGATCGGTCGGTGCGGTGTCGAGATAAGCCTGTAGATCCAGATGCTGCAAATGACTGTCGAGATGGAAGCTGCGTCGACGATCCAGTTTCAGCTCGCCTTCGCCCGCCAGTTCGGTCTCACCACGCACCAGATGGAACTCGTGCAGAGTCAGCCGCTCACCGCGACGATACAGACCACTGCTGAAACGGATGTCCTCATCGGTCAGCGCCACCTGCGCCAACTGTTCGCTGCCCGTGCTGCCGAGCGCGATCTCGCCATCCAGATGCAGGCGCGGAGCGCGCGTGTCGATGGCCTGCGGATCGAGTCCGTCCACGCGCAGGCGCAGCGCACCCTGCCGCTTGTCGGGACGCCAATCCATCTCGCCGGCGATATGTCCGTCCGCTCCCAGACGCGCCACCACCTCATACAACTGCCAGTAACGCTCCGACCAGCGCACGCGCGCTTGCAGGCTGCGCAAGGGCAAGCCATTACGATCCAGTGGCGCGGCTTGCGGATTGTCCAGGCGCAGCTTGCCTTCCAGCCCGCCCTGCTGCGTGCCCTGCAATTCGATGCGCCCAGCCAGTTTGGCCGGCGGCGCATCCTCCTCCAGCCATTGCGTATCCAGTCCGCTGAAATCCAGTTGCAGGCCCGCCAGCGGCACCGGTGCCAGCGGCGACAATCGTGCTCCGCCTTGCAGATGCAAACCGCCGCCGGCACCTTCCACGCTCACGCGCAGCTGTTGCAGATCGCCCGTCACCTGCGTCAGGAAATCGGCGGCGAGCGGCCGCTGCGTCGCGAACGTGAAACTGCCTTGCACCGCGAACGGCGCCACCGGCGCCAACGCCAGGGTGCCGACCAGCGTGCCCTGCGGCGTTTGCGCATGCACCAGCTGCAAGGCATAGCCCTGTGCATCGGCACGCAAACGCGCACGCAAAGCGGCCACCTGCACCGCGGGCGTCTCGCTCTCGGCATCCATCACCTGCAACTCGTCGATCTCGATCTGCGTCAGTTGCACCGAGAAAGGCAAGCGCAGTTCGTCCGGCAGAACCGGCGCGGGAGCTGGCGCTGCCGTCGCCTCGGTGGTCACTGTCAGCTTGCCGATGCGCAAGTGCAGCACATGCAGTTCGCCGCGCAACAACAATCCCGGTTGCCAGCGCATGTCCACCGCTTGCAGATGCGCCTGCCAGCCGCTGCCACGCAAACGCAGATGGCCCAAGGTGAAGCCTTGCAGCAAGGAACCCTGCTCGCCTTCCAGACGCAGCGCGCCGCCGCTGTAGCGCTGCGCCACACTGGCTGCCCACACCAGGCCGGATTGCGTGCCCAGCAACCAGCTGCCGCCGCCCGCACACAGGGCCAGCGGCGTCAGCCAGGCCAGCCACAACCATTGGCGACGTGTCAGCGGATTGCCCATCAGAACGCCACCGCCACGGCGAAGTGGACACGATTGGACGGCTCACCCTGACCGCGCGCGACATCCAACGCCAATGGGCCGACCGGACTCTTCCAGCGCGCCCCCAGTCCATGTCCTCGATACCAGCGCAAGGTCGGTGCGGTATCGGCGGCAGCGCCGGCATCCACGAACAGCGCCACGCCCCATGCGTTGAACCAGTGCGTATATTCTGCGCTCACCGTGCTCATGGCACGGCCCCCCACCACCGCACCGCCTTCCTGATAACCGATGCTCTGATAGGCGAAACCGCGCACCGTCTGCGTACCGCCCACGCGATACAGATATTCCTGCGGGATGCCGAGGCGCGTGGTGGAGGCGGTATAACCGACCTCGCCGCGCAACGCCAACACGTCGTGCGCGGCGAGCGGGAACCACGCTTGCTGGCGCACATAGCTGCGCACGAAATCCTGGTCGGAAGCGAACGATTTGCTGGCGCCGCCGATGCGCACCTCGGTCAGCATGCCGGACATCGGCGCCAGCGGATCGTCCACGGCTCGGCGCAGCCAATGCCAATCCAGCAGCAGCGCCTGGTCGGTCTCGCGGATACCGCCACGCGGCATGCGGCGTTCCTGCTGCCAGTTGAGGCTGAGACCGGTATCGATGCCATACAGGTTGCGCGTACGCGTGACGCCGAACTTGTCGCGCCGCGTGACCAGCTCCTGGATGTCGGTGCGCTCGCCGCTGGCGCGCCACAGCAAACGATAGCCGAGCGGATTGGGCGGCGTATCCAGCGCCAGTGCGACATACTGGCGATTCTGTTCCACCGTGGTGGAGCCGTTCAGGGTCCACGCCTGGTTGAGGAAGTTATAGCTCTGGTAACTGAGTTCGTTGCGCGTGCCGTTGTTGGTGCTGTAACCGACACCGAACGACACCTTGCGCGACTTGGCTTCCACCACCTGCACCTTGACCGGAGCAGTACGTTCATCCTCCGCCTCCATCGCGGAAGCGGTATCCAGATTGACGATGATCGAACTGAACTGCGGCTGCTTCTGCAACTGCGCCTGGAACGCCAGCAGCAGGCTGCGCCGATACGGCTGACCGTTCTTGAAGGTGGCGTGGCGCTCCACCAGGTAAGGTTCGTAACGCTCCAGTCCGCCCACCTGCAAGGTGCCGAAGCGATAACGCGGACCGGAATCGATCACCACCTTGAGGCGCGCCACCGCATGCTCGGCATCCACCTCCGCGGCACTGCTCAACACGCGTGCCGCGGCGAAATCCTCCTCCGCCACCTGCGCCAGTAGTTCGGCCTTGGCCTGATCCCAGGCAGCGGCACGGAACGGTTTGCCGACCGGCAACCCCCAGGCGGCACGCAAGCGCGCGACGCGCCCCGCATCCTGCATCAGCACCCCGCGAAACTCGATGTCCACGCCAATCACCAGCGTGCGCGGGCCGGGCTGCACGAGCAGTTGCATCACACCGTCGGGCGCCACCCCGCGCAATTGCACCTGCGCCGAGAAATAGCCTTCCGTCGCCAGCAGTTCGGGGATCTCGCGCTGGGCACGACGCAGGAACACACCGCGCTCGGCTTCGCTCTGCAATATCGTTTCCGGCGCTTTGAAATATTGTTCGAGCAGCGGACGCAAGGCGTCAGGGATGTCGATAGCGACCGGGGCTCGGCTACCGAAGCCATGCGCCAGGCCGACCCAGCCGAAAGACAGGAGGAACACCCAGCATCGCCAGCGCGGGCCATGCCGGGGCACGGCGGCACCGCTCATCAGAACAGGGCGTGATTGATCGCCAGATGCACGGCGATGCTGCCGGCGTAACCCAAGGCGATCACCGGTGTCCATTTGAGGTGGGCGAAGAAGGTGTACACGCCGCGCGCCTGCCCCATCAGGCCGACACCGGCGGCGGAGCCGATGGACAGCAGCGAACCGCCCACACCCGCAGTGAGGGTGACCAGCAGCCATTCACCGATGGACATGTCCGGCTGCATGGTGAGCACGGCGAACATCACCGGGATGTTATCCACCACCGATGAGATCAGACCGATGGCGATGTTGGCGTTGGTCGCGCCCCACTGACCATAGATCACCTCGGACAGCATGGCCAGGTAACCGATGAAGCCCAGACCGCCCACACACAGCACCACGCCGTAGAAGAAGAACAAAGTGTCCCACTCGCTGCGCGCCACCTCGCGGTAGATATCGAACGGCGCCGGACTGCCGATCTCGCCGGCGCTCTTCTGCGCGCGACCGCTGGTGGTCTTGCGCAGGTAGTAGGCATAGAACTTGAGCACGGCCATACCGGTCAGCATGCCGATCACCGGGGGCAGTTCCAGCATGCTGTGGAAACTCACCGCCAGCGCGATGGTGCCGAGGAACAGCACGGCGATGGTGAGCGCACCGCGCTTCATCGCTACCATCTTGCCGCTGCTGGAGGGACGGGCCTTGGGCAAGGAGAAATGCATCACCAGCGCCGGGATGAACCAGTTCATCAGTGCCGGGATGAACAGATAGAAGAAGGTCCAGAAGCCGACCGGGCCGTTGCTGGCCATGATGTTCTTCTGCCACACCATCAGCGTGGTGATGTCGCCGAACGGCGAGAACGCGCCGCCTGCATTGGCGGCGATCACCAGGTTGATCAGCGCAAGCACCATGAACTTCGAGTTATCCTTGCCCACGGCCATCACCACCGCGCCCATCAACAGGGCGGTGGTCAGGTTGTCGGCGATGGACGAGATGAAGAAGGCGAGGATGCCGGTGACCCAGAACAGCGCGCGGTAGCTGAGCCCCTTGCGCACCAGCCACGAGCGTAGCGCCTCGAATACATTGCGCTCATCCATCGCATTGATATAGGTCATCGCCACGATGAGGAACAGCATCAGCTCGGCATATTCCTCCAGGTTGTGGCGCAGCGCCGTCTCCACCACGTGCGGGATGCCGTGGTCCTGGTAGTACCAGGCGATCAGGACCCAGATGATGCCGGCCGCCAGCATCACCGGCTTGGATTTGCGCAGTTGAGTGAACTCTTCCGCCATCACCGCGAGATAGGCGATGAAGAACAACAGCAGGGAGGCGATGCCCACCCATTCCCCGGTCAGATCCAGATGCATGCCGTCACTCGCGCAGGCGAGCGCGGGGATGGACAACAGGGCGAACAGGGCGGCAAGACGAATCATGGGTTTCCTCCGGCTAGGCGTACGATGGCAATAGGGACGACGCGGGATTGTACCCCAGCCAGGCAGCGTCTTCGCGCGCGTCCGGCGTAGAATGGACGCCCGTCCCATCAGGAAAAACCATGTTCATCGAACTGTTCATCCTCATCGCCGTGGTCGCCATCGTGGTATTGGCCCTGCGCAAATGACAAGGGGGCCTGACGGCCCCCTTGCGCTCCGCTCCAGCTGGCGCTTCAGCGGATACGGCTCTGACGCGAAACGTGCCGTGGCGGATGCTCCATCCAGCTTTTGATTCGGACGGCGTCGCCGACGCGGGTGTTCTTGCCCCAGGAATCCAGCAGCACGATCACCGTCGGGCGCTCCGACAGCTTGGCCTGCATCACCAGACAACGCCCGGCTTCGCTGATGTAGCCCGTCTTGCTCACGCCGATCTCCCAGTTGCTGTTGCGCACCAGCGGGTTGGTATTGACGAAATGCAGCGTCTGACGCGCATTGACGCGCACCAAGTGCGCGCGCTGGGTGGTCGCACGCTGGATCGCTTCATAGCCCTGCGCAGCCTCGACCAGCTTGACCAGGTCCTGCGCAGTGGAGACGTTCTCGCTGGTCAGTCCGGCCGGCCCTTCGAAATGACTGTCTTCCATGCCCAGCGCACGCGCCTTGGCATTCATCATCGCCACCATCACCGAGGTCCCGCCCGGATAGGTGCGCGCCAGGGCCGATGCCGCGCGGTTCTCGGAAGCCATCAGTGCCAGCGTGAGCAAGTCGCCACGGGTAAAGGTCATACCTTCCTTCAAGCGCGAACGGGTACCTTTGACCAGGTCACGGTCTTCGCGCGTGATGGTGATCGGCTCATCCATGGGCAGATCAGCATCCAGCACCACCATGGCGGTCATCAGCTTGGAGATGGAAGCGATGGGCACCACCGAGTCGGCATTCTTGGTGTACAGCGGCTGCTGCGTCTGCTGGTCATAGATCAGCGCGATGGCCGAGCCCAGCTTGGGCAGACGACCGTAGTCGGCATGGCTGACACCTGCAGCCTGGGCCGACAAGGCCGCGGTGGCGAACAGGGTGGAGATCATGAATCGACGCATTGCTAACCTCTTGTTACTTAAGGGACGGGGCGCAGGATACCGGAAATCGGCGGTCTCACAAGTCGGCTTGTCGCGCAAAACCCACCAGGGACGGCCTTTCCACGCCACACATGCTCGGCAGAAGGCGGGCAGATAGCGGATTTTGGCGCCGTTTCCCGCGGATTTGGCGCCACTGCCATTCATCGGCCACCCCTTGCCGCCGGTCGTCCGCCGCATCAATGCTGCGCTTCCTGCTGCTGCAAAGCCCACATCTGGGCATACACGCCCTGCTGCGCCAGCAGTTCGCGGTGGGTGCCGCGTTCCACGATGCGCCCCTTGTCCATCACCAGGATCTGCTCGGCATCGACCACGGTGGACAGGCGGTGAGCGATCACCAGCGTGGTGCGTTCGCGCGCGATGGTGCGCAACTCATCCTGGATGGCCTTCTCGGAACGCGAATCCAGCGCCGAGGTCGCCTCGTCGAAGATCAGGATGGCCGGGTCCTTGAGCATGGCGCGCGCGATGGCCACGCGCTGCTTCTCGCCGCCGGACAGCTTCAGCCCGCGCTCGCCGACCATGGTGTCGTAGCCCTGCGGCAGCGATTCGATGAAATGATGGATATGCGCCGCCTGCGCCGCACGCAACACCTCGTCGCGCGTCGCGCCGGGCCGGCCGTAGGCGATGTTGTAATAGATGGTGTCGTTGAACAGCACGGTATCCTGCGGCACGATGCCGATGGCCGCGCGCAGGCTGGCCTGGGTCACGCCGCGGATATCCTGCCCGTCGATGGCGACCGCGCCACTGTCCACGTCATAGAAACGGAACAGCAGGCGCGACAGCGTGGACTTGCCCGCCCCGCTCGCGCCCACCACGGCCACCGTATGCCCGGCCGGGATGTCGAAACTCACGCCATGCAGGATCTGCCGTTTCGGGTCGTAGGAGAAATCCACCGCCTCAAAGCGCACCGCGCCATGCGTCAACTGCAAGGCCGGCGCGCCGGGCGCGTCCTCCACCTCGCGGTTCTCGTCCAGCAGGCGGAACATCTTCTCCATGTCCGCCAGCGCGTTCTTGATCTCGCGATAGACGAAGCCGAGGAAGTGTAGCGGCATGTACAGTTGCAGCATGTAGACGTTGACCAGCACCAGATCGCCCACCGTCATGCTGCCTTCCACCACGCGCTGCGCAGCCAGCAGCATGAGCAGCGTGACGCCGACGGCGATGATGATGCTCTGTCCCGCGTTCAAGGTGGCCAGCGAGGTCTGGTTGCGCACGGCGGACACTTCCCAGTTGCGCATCTGTTCGTCGTAACGCTCCACCTCGTACTTCTCGTTGCCGAAATACTTCACCGTCTCATAGTTGAGCAGGCTGTCGATGGCGCGCGTGTTGGCCTTGGAATCCATGTCGTTCATGGTGCGCCGGAACACCATGCGCCACTCGGTGACCACCAGCGTGAACGCGATATAGGCCGCCAGCGTGACGAAGGTGATGATGGCGAACCACGGGTCGTATTTGACGAACAGGATGATCGCCACCAGGGCGATCTCCAGCAGCGTGGGCAGGATGTTGAACAGCAGGAAGGTGAGCAGGAAGCTGATGCCGCGCGTGCCGCGCTCGATGTCGCGCGAGACGCCGCCGGTCTGACGCTCCAGATGGAAGCGCAGGCTCAGGCTGTGCAGATGCTCGAACACCTGCAATGCCACGCGGCGGATGGCACGTTGCGTCACCTTGGCGAACAGGGCGTCGCGCAATTCGCCGAACAGCGTGGACACCAGGCGCAGCAGTCCATAGCCCACGATCAGCAGCACCGGCACCGCCAGCATGGCCTTGGGCTGCCCCATGGCATCGACGATGTCCTTCAGCGCCAGCGGCACCGCCACGTTCGCCAGCTTGGAACCGATCAGCAGCAGGATGACGAACAGCACCCGCCACTTGAATTCGAGCAGATAGGGGACGAGGCTGCGGATCACCTTCCAGTCGGCGCGCGTGACCGGGCCGGAAGCGTGAGAGGACGAATGACTGGCGTGACGCATCGGATAAGCGCAGGGATTAGGGAGCGCGCATTATAGCGGCAGCCCTGCCCGCGCTCATTCCGGCATACCGGGACGGCCGAAGTGGTAGCCCTGCGCGCTATCCACCCCGATCTCCGCCAGCATCCTGGCGGTGGCCTCGTCCTCCACGAACTCGGCGATGGTCTTCAGGCCGAACTGGTGCGCCATATGGTTGATGTGCTCCACCATGATGCGGTCGCGCGGATCGTTGACGATCTGCTGCACGAAGCTACCCTCGATCTTCACGTAATCCACCGGCAGGTATTTCAGATACATGAAGGAAGAGAAGCCGCTGCCGAAATCGTCCAGTGCGATCTTGATGCCGGTGCCCTTGAGCTCCTCGATCACCGCGCGCACCTGGGTCAGGTTGGGCAGCGCCTCGCGCTCGGTCAGTTCCAGCACGATGCATTCGCACGGTACGCCGGCTGCGCGCGCCAGCGCCGGCATGGTGCGCACCCACTCGATGTCGTTGAAGCTGCGCGGGAACAGGTTGAAGAAGAACTTGGCCTGCGGCGCTTTGCGCGCGACGGCGGCGTAATGTGCCAGCCCCTTGCGGAACACCACACTGTCCATCTCCTGCGCCATGCCCAGCTTCTCCGCCACATCGACGAACTCGCCGGCCGGCACCACCACCTCGCCATCGCGGATGCGCGCCAGCACCTCATACGCTTTCACGCTGCCATCCTTGAGATTGATGATGGGTTGCAGATGCGCCTCCACGCGGTCCTCGCGCAACGCCGCCCGCAGGAACTCGCCCTGACGGAACACGCTCATCATGCTGCGGTCTTCCTCGCTCTCGGCCGTCATCACCTGGTTCTTGCCGCGCGATTTGGCCTTGTACAGCACCACATCCATGGCCGAATAGATCTCGCTCTCGGTCTGCCCATCCTCGGGGTAGGCCACCAGACTGAAGCTGGCAGTGCAGCGCACCTTGCCCACCGGCAGCTCGAATTCGCGCTTGTCCAGCGCCTGGTGCAACTTGTTCGCCACCCGCAACCCGTTGTCGCGCCCGGTCTCCGGCAACAGGATGGCGAATTCGTCACCGCCCAGCCGCGCCAGCACATCGCCCTTGCGCAGCCCCTCGCCGAGCAGCAATGCCAGTTCCTTCAGCACCAGATCGCCGATGGGATGGCCGAAGGTGTCGTTGATGTATTTGAAATTGTCGAGATCGACCATGATCAGCGAGAAGCTGCGCTGATGGCGCGCCGAGCGGATGATCTCGTGATGCAGGAAGTCCTCGAACTTGCGTCGGTTGTACAGATCCGTCAGCGGATCGTGCGTGGACAACGCCTCCAGTCGTTCGTTGTATTCATGCACGGTCTTCAGCAGGCCGTTGAAGTAATCCGCCAGATGGCGCAGTTCCAGCAGCGGTACTTCATATTTGACGCGCCGCGTCAGGTCCATGTCAGCGGAGATCTCGCGCATCACCCCCACCAGGTTGGCGATGGGCAGCACCAGCAGATAGCGCAGCTTGATGTAGAGCACCAGGAACACGAAACCGATGATGCCCAGCGTATAGCCCAGCATGCTGTTGAGCACGCTGCTGAACGACACCTTGAGGTTCTTCACCGGATAGATGATGTCGATCACGCCATGCACCGCACCCACATGCGACTGGGTGTGACAGACCAGGCACTCCTGGGTGGCGACCACCGGGTACAGATAACGGATCTCCTCCGGCGCGGGGAACAGCAATACCTCCTTGCCCGTCTGCATGGCCTGGCCCAGCATGGGGTCGGCCGCCACGGCAGCATGCTCGCCCGGCATCTCGCCGAACTGCCGGGCCACCACCTCGCCACGGTAGATGCGGACGCTCAACTCGGGGAACTGGCTGTTCAGACGCTGGATGGCTTCATTGATATCGTCCTTGCCCCAGCCCTTGCGCATGGCGGAATACAGGCTCTGGAAGATCAGTTGCGAAGTCTGGCGCGCATCCTCGCGTGCCAGATCGTGCACCGCCTTGTCGCGCATCGTGCCGGACAGACCGAAGATCAGCGCGAAAGCCAGCGTCAATGCCAGCATAGACAACAACAGGAGCAACCGCCCCAGCGTCATATGCCGGATCAATCCCGTCAGATCAGCCATCTTCCCCCCTCGTGGAAACAGCAATGGTCAGTATTTTTTCGGCATGCATCTTAACCCAGTTCATGCACACACGAACAAGGGGCGCAGCTCAATGTCGCTGTCGGATCAGCAAACCCACCAGCAGACGGATCGCGCCATAGCTCAGACGCGCCATGAGCACGGCGAAAGGATGACGCGGCGGACGTTGCACCGCCTGTGATTCGGTGGCAATGGCCTGCATCACGCTGTCGCGCAAGGCGGCAGCAAACGCAACATCATGCACTGCCAGATTGGCTTCGCGCGCCAGCCACAGACTGAACGGATCGAGGTTGGACGAACCCAGCGTGGCCCACACGCCATCCACCACACACACTTTGGCATGCAGGAAACTGGCGCGATACTCGTACAGCTCGATCCCTGCGCGCAGCAGCTGCGCATACAGCGCCTGCGTGGCGTGATGCTGCAAACGGTATTCCACCCGCCCCTGCAACAGCATCACTACGCGCACGCCGCGTTGCGCGGCATGCAGCAAGGCGCGGCGCACCGCACGGCCCGGCAAAAAATAGGCATGCGCCAGCACGATCTCGCGTTGCGCGCCACGGATGGCGCGCAGATAGGCGGCCTCGATCTTGTGCCGGTTGCGCAGGTTGTCGCGCAACAGCAGGGCGGCCGGACGGTTATCGGCGAGCGGCGGTCGGCGCAGGCGGGCACGCAAACGACCGAGGCGCCGGCGCAAGCTGGCCCAATGCACACTCGACCACAATTGGCGCACCGCCTCCTGCACCGCAGCCGCCAGCGGTCCTTGCACGCACACCGCGTAATCCAGACGCGGCGCCGCGATACCGGCCTCGGCCGGGATATCGTCGAGGATGTTGATGCCGCCCACGAACGCCGTCTCGCCATCGATCACCGCCAGCTTGCGATGCATGCGCCGCAGACGATGGCGACGCAGGCGGAAGAAGCCGTATTCGCGCCGGAACCATTGCACCGCCACGCCGGCGCTGCGCATCTCTTCCACCCAGGACTCCGGCAGCTCGGCCGAACCATAGCCGTCCAGCAACAGATGCACCGCCACCTGACGCTGCGCCGCACGCTGCAAGGCTTGCGACACCATGCGCCCGGTGTCATCCGCCGCAAAGATGTAGGTCTCCAGATTGACCGAGCGCTGCGCCGCATCGATGGCCGCCACCAGTTGCGGGAAATACTCCGCGCCGTTCTGCAACAGCGTCAACCGGTCTGCACCGATCTGGAAGGTCTGGCTCATCGACGTTTCAACTGCGCCAGCAGCGCAGCATGGTCGGACTTGCGCCGGCCATCGTGGACCTGGCATGCAGTCACCTCGAAACCGCGCGCATAGATACGGTCCAGCGGCAACAAGGGGAAGGCGGCGGGGAAGCTGCGCGCCGGCTGGCCGCAACTGACATGGAACACGTCGTGCACGCCGAGATGGCGGCCCAACTCGCGCGTCAGCTCGTTGCGCCAATCGTTGAAATCGCCGGCGATCAACAACGGCGCGTCGGCCGGCACCGCCGCCTCGGCATAGGCGATCAGCGCCTGCAACTGCTGGCGCCGCCCGCGCGCGAACAGGCCGAAATGGGTACAGAAGCAATGTACCCCCTGCCCGCGCACCTCGATCTCGCAATGCAGCAGACCGCGCTGTTCGAAACGATGGGCCGACACATCGCGGTTATGCATCTGCACGATGGGATAACGACTGAGGATGGCGTTGCCGTGATGACCTTCTTCATAGACCGCATTCATGCCATACGCATGGTGCGCCCAGAACTCATCGGCCAGGAACTCATGCTGCGGCGCCGCAGGATAGGCCGCATGGCGCCGCGCATGCTGCACATGCTCACCCTGCACTTCCTGCAAGAACACGATGTCCGCATCCAGCGCACGCAACTGCTCGCGCACCTCGTGCAGCACCACCCGCCGGTTGAACGGCGAGAAGCCTTTATGGATGTTGTAACTGGCGACCTTGAGCGGCATGCGGGGCATTCTACCCAAACAGGCGGCGAAGGATACCGGGATGGCGCCTAGCGTCGCTTCGCCAGCAAGCGATCCACCTGATTGGCGAACGCCTGCCGGTCCGCGCTGGAGAACGCCGCCGGTCCACCGGTCTCCACCCCGCTGCTGCGCAGGCCTTCCATGAAGTCGCGCATGGCCAGGCGCTCTTTGATGTTGGCGTCGTTCAGCAACTCGCCTCTGGGGTCGATGACGGTCGCGCCCTTGCCGACGACCTGGGCGGCCAACGGCACATCGGCGGTGATGACCAGATCGCCGTGCTGCACCTCCTGTGCGATGCGCTGATCCGCGACATCGAAGCCGCCGGGCACTTGCAACGCGCGTATCCACGGCGAGGGCGGCACGCGCAGCATCCTGTTGGCCACCAGGATGAGCGGGATGCGGGTGCGTTCGGCGACGCGATAGAGGATCTCCTTGATGACCACCGGACAGGCGTCCGCATCGACCCAGATGTTCATGGCGCGTCGCTCAATCACACGCGCTGCGCAACCCGGCGCCCATTCAGGCGTTCCCGATGCCCTTGGTCGGCAGCTTGATCTGCCTGGCGAAGTCCAGCATGCGTCTGATGGGCTGCACGGCACGCGGGATGATGGCCGGATCGATGTGGATCTCGTTGTGGCCGCGCTCCAGTACGTCGGCCAGGTTGCGCAGACCGTTCATCGCCATCCACGGGCAGTGGCTGCAACTCTTGCAGTTGGCGCCCTGGCCGGCGGTGGGCGCTTCGAGGAAGACCTTGTCGGGGCACAGCGTGCGCATCTTGTGCAGGATGCCGTTGTCGGTGGCGACGATGAATTCCTGATTGGGTGCGCGCTGCGCGGCCTGGATGAGTTGCGTGGTGGAGCCGACCACATCCGCCTGTTGCACCACGGCGCGCGGCGATTCAGGGTGCACCAGCACCAGCGCATCGGGATGCTGCGCCTTCATCTCCTGCAATTCCTTGGCCTTGTATTCGTCATGCACGATGCACGAGCCTTGCCACAGCAGCATGTCGGCGCCGGTCTGTTCCTGCACATAGCTGCCGAGGTGACGATCCGGCGCCCACAATATCTTCTTGCCTTGTTCATGCAGGTGCTTGACCACGGGCAAGGCGATGGAGCTGGTCACCATCCAGTCGGCGCGCGCCTTCACGGCGGCGCTGGTGTTGGCATACACCACCACCACGCGGTCGGGATGCGCGTCGCAGAACGGAGCGAACTCTTCGATGGGGCAGCCCAGGTCGAGCGAGCATTCGGCTTCCAGGTCGGGCATCAGCACGCGCTTCTCGGGGTTGAGGATCTTGGCGGTCTCGCCCATGAAGCGCACGCCGGCGACGACGATGGTCTTGGCCGGATGCTGGTGACCGAAGTTGGCCATATCGAGCGAGTCGGACACGATGCCGCCGGTTTGCTCCGCGAGGTCTTGCAGGTCGGGATGCACGTAGTAATGCGCGACCAGCACGGCGTCCCGCTCCTTGAGCAGACGCTTGATGCGCGCGATGAGTTCGACCTTCTCTGCCGCGCCCGGCTCTTCCGGCTTCTTCGCCCAGGCTTGCGCAGTGCTGCACACATGCTGCTGCGCATCGGGATGGTCGTAGGAATAGGCGATTTTCTGTTCAGACATGCGTGACTCGTTGCGGTAGTTGCAATATCGCTTCGCGATTGCTCGGCGAGAACACTTTAGCCGCGGCCTCTTGCCAGGGCAACCATTGATAGTCGAGATGCTCGCGCGGCGCGATGCGCACCGCGAGCGGCTGCGGCAGCAGCAGGCCGAACACATGCTCGGTGTTGTGCGTGACGCCGGGCGCATAGCGATGACGCCAGGTCGCGTAGATCTCGTATTCGTTCTGTTGCTGCCAATCGCTCAACGCATAGCGCGCGGCATCCAGCCCGGTCTCCTCGCCCACTTCGCGCACGGCGGTGTCGCGCAGCGATTCATCGCCATCGCGACTGCCGGTGACGGATTGCCAGTAGCCGGGATGGTCGGCGCGCTCCAGCAGCAGCACCTCCAGCGCAGGCGTATGGATCACTACCAGCACCGACACCGGCTGCTTGTGCGCAGCCTTCATGCGAGGAACACCCAGAATGGTTTGCCTTGCGACCGCCACCAGGCGACGGTCTCCGCGAAGATGTCCATCACTGCGGCATAGTCGGCTTCGAGCAACCCCAGCGTGTCGCCGGCATGCGTCAGCAACAATACGTAGCCCGGTGCCTCGTCTGCCAGCCAGGACAGGTCCCCCAGCGCATCGGCCAGCGCATCGAAGTTGTGGCCGAACCAGTCCGGTGCATGGATAGCGGCAGCCAGCGCGGTGAGCAGCGCCCCCTTGCCCTGCACCTGTGCCAGGTCGGCTTCGCAACAGAGCAACTCGGCCAGCGCGATGTTGCCGTGCAACACTTCGATCGGACAAGTGAGCCGGTAGACCCCGGCCTCGCCCATATCCTGCAAACGCTCGCACAGATCGCTCATGCTCACTCCTGGATGCGCTGGAAGGTACGGTAGTGGTCGCCGCTGTAGTAGCACTCACGCGGCACACCGCACACGATGCGCCGCGCGCCGCGGTGCTTCACGCCCGGCGTGGGGACGGTGTATTCGTGGTAGTAGCCACGCGGATGCTCGGGCAGACGATGTTCGCGGTTCTGAAACACAATGCCGTCGCGCGCGTAAGGGAACGGGCCGCCCTGTTCGATCAGGCGCAAAGTGGTGCGCGCCTCGGCCGGCAACTGGCTGAGCGCGACGACAGGGAGTGCAGCGCCCTGTGCGTCGCGTGCCTGCGCGAGCGGCAGCCACAGCAGCAAGCCGGACAGTAACAGCCACTGTACGGCGCGCCGCATCGCTTATTCCTTGCCGACCTCGACCGTGGTCTGCGTCTGCTGGCGCAGGCGGATGTGCAGTTCGCGCAACTGCTTCTCGTCCACGGCAGACGGAGCCTGCGTGAGCAGACATTGCGCACGCTGGGTCTTGGGGAAGGCAATCACGTCGCGGATGGATTCGGCACCGGTCATCATGGTGACGATACGGTCGAGACCGAAGGCCAGACCGCCGTGCGGCGGTGCGCCGTATTGCAATGCATCGAGCAGGAAGCCGAACTTGAGTTGCGCTTCCTCAGCGTCGATGTTGAGCGCGCGGAACACTTTGCTCTGCACGGCTTCCTTGTGGATACGCACGGAACCGCCACCGATCTCCCAGCCGTTCAGCGCCAGGTCGTAAGCCTTGGCCAGACACTGGCCGGGATCGCTCTCCAGCAGATCGATGTGCTCGTCCTTGGGCGAAGTGAACGGATGGTGGCAGGCCACCCAGCGCTTGTCCTCCTCGTCGTATTCGAACATGGGGAAGTCCACCACCCACAGCGGCTCCCACGCCTTGCCGTTGGTGTAGCCCTTCTCGTGACCGATCTTGCTGCGCAGCGCGCCCAGCGCATCGTTGACCACCTTGGTCTTGTCGGCGCCGAAGAAGATCAGGTCGCCGTTCTGCGCGCCGGTGCGCTCCATGATGAGCTTGAGCGCGGCTTCGTTCAGGTTCTTCACGATGGGCGATTGCAGGCCCTCTTCGTTCAGCTTGGTCACGTCGTTGACCTTGATGTAGGCCAGACCCTTGGCGCCGTAGATGCTGACGAACTTGGTGTATTCGTCGATCTCGCCGCGCGTCAGTGCCGCACCGCCGGGGATGCGCAAGGCGCCCACGCGGCCGCCGCTGTTGGCCGGACCGGAGAACACCTTGAACGCCACGTCCTTCACCGCATCGGTGACTTCGGTGATCTCCAGCGTCACGCGCAGATCGGGCTTGTCGGAACCGAAGCGCGACATGGCTTCGGCATAGGTCATGCGCGGGAACGGCGCCGGCAGTGCGACGTTGAGCACTTCCCTGAACACGGTACGGATCATCTCTTCCATCAGGCCCATGATCTGCTCCTCGTTCAGGAACGAGGTCTCGATATCCACCTGGGTGAATTCGGGCTGGCGGTCAGCGCGCAGGTCTTCGTCGCGGAAGCACTTGGTGATCTGGTAGTAGCGGTCGAAACCGGCCACCATCAGCATCTGCTTGAACAGTTGCGGCGATTGCGGCAGCGCGAAGAAATCGCCCGGATGCACGCGCGACGGCACCAGGTAGTCGCGTGCGCCTTCCGGCGTGGACTTGGTCAGCATCGGCGTTTCGATGTCGATGAAGCCCTTGTCGTCCAGGAAGCGGCGGAACGCACGCGCGGTCTTGTAGCGCAGCATCATGTTCTTCTGCATCTGCGGACGGCGCAGATCGATCACGCGATGGGTCAGGCGCACGTTCTCGGACAGGTTCTCGTCGTCGAGCTGGAACGGCGGCGTGACGGAGGCATTGAGCACCTCGATCTCGTGGCACAGCAGTTCGATCTCACCGCTGGGGATGTTCTTGTTCTCGGTACCCTCCGGGCGACGACGCACGCGGCCGGTGACCTTGAGCACGAATTCGTTACGCACCGACTCGGCGATCTTGAACATGTCGGCACGGTCCGGGTCGCACACCACCTGCGCCAGGCCTTCGCGGTCGCGCAGGTCGATGAAGATCACCCCGCCGTGGTCGCGACGACGATGGGCCCAACCGCACAGGGTGACGGTGTTGCCGAGATGGTTGACGTTGAGTTGTCCGCAATAATGAGTTCGCATGATTTAGCTACAGGAAAAATGGATGGATACGAGGATGCTTAATTCTTTGCTGCGCTCAGTTTCTGAGTCGCATCGGGCGAGGTCACCACGCCCATGGAGACGATGGCCTTGAAGGCGGCATCGACACTGATGTCCAGCTCGATGGTCTCGGATTTCTTCACGTAGAAATAGAAACCGTTCACCGGGCTGGGCGTGGTCGGCACGAACACCCCCACGTACTCTTCGCCGTCCAGCACGCGCGCGACTACCCCGGGCACACCGGAC
>JAJZSA010000030.1 GCA_021822115.1 Pseudomonadota bacterium | reverse complement strand
TCCGGTCTACGATCTCTCCTTGATTGCCGACGTACTCCTTGATCTTTGGTAAGTGCGCTTCCGTGTAGAAATTCAGCTCGCTGTCTCTGTATGCGGATAGATAAAACGATTTACTCGCATCAGTGATCGCCTCCAACACTTCGGGCTCAATGTAATCCTCTTTGAACGAATGAGTGATATGCAAATATCTCTCTACGCCTGCCTTTGTGTCCATCGAGTCGATAATCGCCCCGGTGGCAGCCAGATCGCCAGCCAAAACGACGCGCTCATCAAGCTCGGACCGCGAATAGTTCCGACCAAGCTTTGCGCCGCGTTCGAGATATTCGACGATGCCAGATTCACCCCCTCCGAATCGTATGATCATTGTTCACCCCCAGCCTTCGAGACCAGCATGTGCATCTGTAGATTGATCTCCTTCAATTGCTCCAGCGCCGCCATGCAATTCTGATCAGTGACCCCGCCTGCTCGACGAGCTTCGTTCAGCCTGCGGGCGACCTGGTTCGTGTTGTTTGACATCGTTGAGAGCAGCCTCAACGACTCCAATGTGATCGGATGCTTGACCGTCTTCGCCTTCATTTGGCGAGTGATATTTTTATTCAGGATGATCGCCTGCCGGATGAATTCCGACGGTGTCTCGCAGCCAGACTCAATGACATGCCGATCGAAGATATCGGCCTCGACCGTATTCATTCGAGCTTTCCGGAAAAGAGTCCTCACCTCCGACTTCGCGCCGGTATCCACTACCTGGCGGCGACGATCCACCGCCAACTTTGAAACTGCATCAGAAGCCATTAACCCCTCCTCGAAATCATCCAGACACAGCGGTCTGCACATACCTGCGCGAAGCCAGCAAGCGAAGCGCGCAGGGTTTTGGGATCGAAGGGCGGAGCCCTCGGAACGAAGTTAGCGTGTCACGCTAACTGTCGTTCCTCTCAATCCATGCGTGTATATGATTCGATCATCAAGCAAGAGTTCCGAAGAGTCAAACATTCCCCTCAAAAATGTCCCGCACCATGATGGATCTGAAATTCTCCGAAGGTGGATATCTGATGATGGATGCCTCCTTCCCGCGTCCAAAAAACACATCCAGGCGGTCAATCAGCGATGGAGTAATGTCAGTTTTGGATTTACTACACTTTTGTACCTATGTTCGACCTACATTAGACCCGAATTCACACTAGGTTTGACCCAAGTTGAACCTCGATTAACCCCCTCTTTAACCTATGTTTACAGTGCCTTAGACCTCTCTTTAGGAAATTTCAAACTTTTTTTACCGGAATGCTTGCATGCCGAAAAAATCTTGTGGTATGGTGTCGCCATGCTCCACTATGTTCCGCAATGTGCTATGACGAAAATGATAGATGTGATTAAGGCGCAATCGATCGATCTGGTATCGATTGCTGCTACGAGATCCGCTAGCAGCCGGATTAAGTCCGCCCTGCCCGAAATCGAGCAAAAACTTCGGGCCGGACTCACTTATAAGCAGATTGTCAGGCAGCTAAATAGTGCGGGCATCCGTATCACTGATACCTGCTTTTCTGCCGCACTTTGTCGAGCCAGAAAAGCCAATTTGAGGGGTGACCAATGACTGCGCAGCCGACTATCAAAGATGCGGTTAGTGAGGTCGCAAAACGCTTCCAGCACGGCTCATTGCGATCGCAAATAACCGACGCATTTGATGACATCGATGCGTTGCGCCGAAAAGGGGTTTTCTTGCCGACGATACACGCCGAATTGATTAAAGCTGGAGTGCAGATTGAGCTGACTTATTTCCGCCACGTCGTGTACGAGTTGCGGAAGAAAAAGACGACAACTGCGGTGCAAAAAGCACCAACGAACCCGCCCGCCGTAAAGACTACGGCGAGCACCATGGGCCGGAATATCGACCCGCAACAACCTCATCAAAGAAGAAGTCTTGATGAGCTATTCAAACCTAACTGACGAGCAAGGAGATCAAAATGAATACAGTACATATTTTCGTGCAATCCAAAGGCGGCGTCGGCAAGACTGTCGCAGCCACCTCGCTGACTGAATATCTAGCGGAAAAGAAAGACAACATACTCGCAATCGATCTCGACCAATCCACACCAACATTCAGCCACTTCGGCGCCCTTCATGTGCAGCATTTCGACCTCAAAGATGAAAATGGTGTGGTCGATCCGACCAGGTTCACGCCGATCGCGAATCTTGCACTCGAGCATGATGGTGATGTCGTCATTGACATCGGCGCGTCGACATACACAAACTTCGTTTCTTACTTGCTCGAGACCTCGCTGCTCGATGTGTTCCGTGACGCAGGACGCAACGTGCTGATCCACATTCCCGTAGCCGGCGGCGACAACCTGCAAGACACAGCAAATTCTTTCGCGGACCTGGCGGATCTTGATCAAATGGGCCAGCAGATCGTTGTGTGGCGCAACGGGCATTTTGGGAAAGTCGAATACAAAGGGGTCCCCCTGGATGCGATGCCGGCATACAAGGCGAATGCACACAAGATCGTCGGCATCATCGAGCTCAAGCGCCTGCCGCCGGCCACGCTCGGGATCTTTACCGACATGAAAATGAAGGGCCTGACATTCGCCGAGGCTCAAGCGTCCGAAGACATCGACGTGATGAGCAAGAGTGGGCTGCGCAACGCGCGCAAGGCGATCTTCGGTCAGATCGAGGCCCTGGGGCTGTAAAGAGATGGACAAGGCACTCGAAGACGTCAAAAAGCTCGCGCGGGCGGATGATGATGCCCCCGCGCGAGCGGTACTCGCTTGCTCGCGCGAGATCGGCGTGCAACGACGCATCGACGGTCTGACTGCATTAGCGGAGGGTCGTCCTACTCGCAAGCTTGAAATGCCAAAAACAAATGACATCAGAGCGATTGTACTCAAAGAGATCGGTGAAGACATTGACCCATCAGACCCTCTGTTTGCTGTCGTCGTAGCATCTCAGACTATCGATTTAAGCCGATTGACCGCAGCGATCAGGCAGATGAAAGAGAAGGAAGGTGAGTCGATCAATCGGGCAAAAAGGATGGCGAGAATAGCATCAGTTTCGGCCGTAATTGCAGTCCTGTCGGTCATGCTCGCGATCGCCGAATACGTGCGTTAATTGCACAAAAATCACCAAGCCATGGTGACCACTCGACCCGCGCACAGGACCCACCCCCGGCTCCCGCCGGGAAAAATCAACTGCGCAGTACATTGGCGAGCAAAGTGATGGGCGTTGTTGTAAATGCGGGCTGGCGAAACTCCACGCCCCCTCTCCCGAAGAGAAATCAAGCTCTCGGTGTAGGCATTCATCACCTTCGCCCCCCACCCTTGGGCGTTCTGCCGATCAAGAATCTCGCGTCCAATCTGCCAATATCCGGTTTGTCGTTTTAGTGTATCGACAACAAATCAATCATAAATTCCGGATGCCCCTTTTTTCAGGTATTCGGAATCTGGTGTTGAATATCCCAGGCGCCTGTACTATTATTTGTACAACTTAGGAGGTGTAAACATGGAAGCCATTACATACAGCCACACCCGCCAGCATCTGGCAGAAATCATGAACAAGGTGTTGGACGACCGCGCTCCAGTTCTAATTACTCGGCAGGCTGGCAACCCTGTTGTGATGATGTCATTGCAAGATTTCAATGCACTGGAAGAGACGGCGTACCTGATGCGTAGCCCGAAGAATGCCAAGCGCCTGATGGAATCCATCGAGCAATTGGCCGCACAGGGAGGTACTGCAAAAGAGCTGCTCGATGCCGATTAAGTTCTCCGACCAAGCTTGGGAAGATTACCTTTTCTGGCAAGCCAAAGACAAGGCCACACTCAAACGCATAAACACTCTCTTGCGTGACATTCAACGCTCACCTTTTGAGGGAATCGGCAAGCCGGAGCCACTCAAACACAATCTTGCTGGCTTCTGGTCTCGTCGCATCGATGAGGAACATCGGCTGGTCTATGCCGTCCAGGACGACACCATTCTGGTTGCTCAGTGCCGATACCATTACTGAGTTTCAGCACTAGATTCCGCCCTCCTTTTTTCGAGTCATCGGCGCGCGATCCAAAAAGACGAACCTCGGCCCCATCGCCGAACTCCTCGCGAACCGCGAATATGATCGCCTCTCTTTGCCGTGCCGTGATTCTCATCCTACCCTTTCGGCGCGCTCTCCATCCCAGCGCCATCGTGGCCATGGGACTCATGCTCTTCCCCTGCGCCTCCTGTGGCGGGATGCGAGGGTTTCGCGGGGAGGTATTTCTCACGCAGGGCGGCAAGCTCACGCTCATCGATCACCGGCCTTTCATTCATGGTTTTCTGGGCGTAGGCGGCAGGATCCGCGTCCCAGATGGCGATCTGAGCGTCGTAAACCTCATCAGTTATTTTCTCAATCACATCGCGCGAAGCCAGTGGGTGCCGGGGATTCTCCTGCTTCAAAGCCTCCAGCAGGAGAGTCTCACTCATCTTTCTGGAGACAACCCCGCAACGCAAACCCATAGCCTTTTTGCGCCAGTCACTCGCTTCCTTGGCATTGTCCGCCCCACGCTTTGCAGCCGCCACATCCGCATTGGACGGATAACCCGCAGAATGATCGCGAGAGAGAATATCCCCTATCAACATACCATTTAAGACACCATTACTCATGACCTTACCCCTAAGTGATTATTTATTACCATCTCGCGCATCTCGAACGCCAGGCTTATCGGAATCTTTATCCTTTCTTTCGTTCGCCTGATTCCTCAGCAGGTTCCTCTGCCTCTGATTACCCATCGCCTGCTGAGAGAACGCCCTGGCCGCCGCGGTCGCCGCCGTAGCCGACTGCGCGAACTCCCCGCTCGCGCGAGATCCGACCTTGCCGGAGTGCGTCTGCCCGCCGATAAAGCTCATCGCAGCATCCGGCACCACGTGGATCATCTCCACCGACAGGTTCACGATCATCACGCTCGTGGTGAAGAATACTCCCACCGCGATCACAAGCCCAACCAGATCAAGGACAGACCCGAGCGTCCCGGCGTCATCCAAAGCCTGCATGTACAAGGTCAAGAATAGATTCCCCATCAAGTCCATCATCAACACCGCAGCGATGAATCCTATCACCATCAGGATCGGACGCAACAGCACCTGAAGCAAGAAGATGTAACCGTGTTGAGTCCGCTGCCCCATCCCCTCACCATCGGTATCCAAGTAGGTGAGTATTGATTGGCATATCGCATGCGATATAAAGCTAACCGATTCGTGCACTTTATATCGCATGGAACATATCATCGATATCGTGTTGCGACATGCTCTGCGCGATCCATCATCGACAATCTTTCGATTTTACCTGCCTGGTGAATGGCAAATGACAATAGCTCAGCGTGCTCGCCGACGTTGTCAGCTCTCGACCAATGCTTTCCGAGCAGCGCGAAAAAGACCTCGGCACCGATCTCGCCGAAAGCGTACAGATCGATCAAGGTCGGGATCACATCGTAAGAGTCGCTCGTTTCCGCAATCTTGATCACCCCCCCTCCAAACAGATTATCCGGCTACGATATTGATCAGCATCTTTGTCAGCACATTTGTCATCGACACATCGAGCGCCTTGCAGACTGCCTGCAGCTCTTTGTGCTGCTCGACGGTCGTCGAAAATTGCAGTGGCGCATAGCCGCCGCCCTTGGCCTGCCTTGCGCTGCCGCCAGGCACCGAATAAGGGGCCAGCAGGTATTTGGCCAGCTCAGCGCGGAGCAGGGGAGCCAGCTTTGTCATCTGTGCGTCGGCCTGGCGCTGAGCCAGGGCCAGCAGCTGTGCATCGACGCTGACACGGATGGGGGATGTGTATTTGCTTGGCATTTTGGGTATCTCCTATTCGCCAATCCGCGACGAAATGTAAACGAAGTGCCCGATCGGATTGATGATCAGGCTATACAGCAGTTCCGGATTGGCAGGATCCGCAATGAGCCTCTCCCATTCCTCATCGGTAAGCCGGATCTTGTAACCCGCATCCTCCTCGTACCGCGCGAAGGTTTCCACTTCTTTCAGGCCGCTTTTATATGCCCGCAAGGTATATCGCCTGCCGTTCGGTTGATATTCATTCACGATCTCATCCTTACTGAGATCCCTTTCGGACTCGACGATTTTCTGAACTTCAACGGCTGCTCTGGTGATTTGGTCCATGATCACATCGTAGTCCGACACCGCTTTGCCGTCTTTGATTAGCGAATAGCAGAAATTCCCTGTCTCTTCCTCATCCAACAGCTCGACGTCGCCAACATTCTTTTGGAAGTTGACGGGAAAGATATTGGATTCCACGGAAATGATCAGTCGAATGTTGTAGTTATGTCCGCACTGGTCGTGGAACTCGGTGACATGCGCAACGCCATCGATATTGATGGTCAGCTCCTTCGAATCAATCTTGCGCGGAAAAAGACTCTCGATCCTGGTTGTGATGTTTTGCTCACCCCTATGTGCAGAGCCGAAGGCTGCGGCGATCGCGATCTTTTTTGCGGTTGGTGTCATTTTGATCATGTTCATCTCCTTACTGTCACTGCTGCGCCAGGTCGTCGGCGCCACGCTGAATCTGTCTTGCTTACTGACTATGACCCATCATACCGCAGATAGTTCCATTTGCATGCACTATATTTATTTTTTAACCACATTACCGACGAACGGTAGGCCCTCAGAAAGCCCGCAGGCAATGGGTTTGATGGCATGCAAATTTGCCCTTTCCGACCGACGAACGGTCGATCAAAGATGAACGGTTTTGGGGTGCCAAATGCATTGATTTGTTGTATTTGAAAACCACGCATACAACGTGGAAGATGGGGTTGGGGGTATTGCGCACCGCCGTAGAGACTGCGCTTCAGCGCAGTCTGCCGATCGCGGGTGGCTGACCTGGCCGAAGGCCAGCCCGAAGGGGCGTCGCATCGCGCGCGGCAGACGGGTACCGTGTCGGCGATCTCAACCGAGCCAATTGCAACCCCCTACCCTCCTAATAGCGGTTTTGACTTTGATCTCCCACCCCGCTCTCCAATGTGGACGGTTTTGACTTGAGTCGGCGGGAGCCGACTACTATCTATGATTAACAAAGTCAGATTTTTAACCTATTGTATTTAGTGTGAAATTAAATGGGGTGATGCATATAGAGAGATATATATGCATCACCCCATTTATTACCCACTACAGATTTGTGGACTTTGGGCGGCCGCGCCGTGGCGGCGGAATCTCGCCGGCTTCCCGCATCGCAGCAAGCTGCCGCTCGATCTCGTGATCGTCGATGCTGATGCGGAGCCCTGTAATGGCCTCTCTGACGCTGCGCTTGCTGATGCCCTGCCCTACCCCTTCCAGCATGCTGATCGCGCTCCTGACGGCCTCCTGAGAGGTCATTTGGCGCTTGGAACGATGCACGTCGGTCTCAACTGTGCCGCCGACCTCGATGCCGTGAGTCAAGAGCGCCTGCACCATCTCTTGAGACTGCAATCCACCCCACAGCTCCGCCAGGAGCACATCATCACTATTGACGGCCCTGGCACGCCCGATCGATTGGACGATCGTTGCGGCGTACGCATCGATCAGCCAAGCGCGCACATGATCATCAGCCGGCAGCGGTACGCCGCCTTGCTTTGCGCGCATCTCTTCGTCTTGCATGATGCCGTCCCACGCTGACCAAGTAACGCCAACATCCATCAATGCGGCTCTGACACCCGCATACGCCGATGCGATATTGTCTGAACTCAGAATCGGCATGCCGACGATAGCGATGTGGTGGAACTTCCAATCGTTGTGCCCGCGATCATGCTTGCCGAACCAGCCGATCTTCGCACCAGAATCCTCCTGGAACTGCTCAGCGGCCGCTTCGGCGCTGTCCTTGGCGCTGGAATACTTGAGATATGCCTTATGGGTCAGGATCGCTCGCTTGCCGGCAGGCATGCGTTCCGCGATCTTCTGGATCTCTTTCATGTAGCCCTTTGCTGCCCGGCGATAAGAATCACCAGCACCGACTTCCGCGGATGATTGCTCAGTCGGAACCTTGCCGCGAGCGTACAAGTGCCCGGCAACATGCAGGACGTTGATGTTCTGCTCGACCTGACGGTTGAACACCTCGCCGCCAATTGCCTCGATCAGTTCCTTGAAGGCGAGCGAGGCGGTGGCATCAAGGAAAATCACAGATCCATGATCGACCGCCCAGCGCAAGATCGGCTTGATCTCATACACATGGATTGCGCGTTTTGTCCTGCGCATCGAACCGGACCTGATGTTGAAAGCCAATGCATTCAGCGCGCGCAACGGGATCTGATACCCGTCGTCCTGGCGTACGATCTGCTCCCACTTCGCTGTGCCGCCAGAAGATCCTTTGGCTTTCGATACCTTCTTTTGCAGCTCCGAGATCAATGCCTCCTCGATCGGCTCCTGTTTTGCGATCGCGGTGATCAGCTGCGCGAATGCAGCTCGCACAGACGGCAGCAGATCAGCAAGCTCCTTTGTCGTCCTGGCTTCATCGCCATCTTGCTCGAATGCCAGTGACTTATCGAGACGCTCCACCAACGCATCAATGGTCTCTATCCACTGATGCACTTTTGGCACTGTGATCTCGACCTCTTCAGTCAATTCAGTTTGTTCATCGACGACGACTAGACGCTGCATCTTGCGCATCGAGCGCGGGTCCATGTGGATACCGATCGCTTCAGAGAAGGCCGCTGACGGGCATGCCAGGACAGGCGCAGCCAGTGCGGCCGGAAGTCCTTCGTAAAGGAACCGGCAAGGCTCTATCTTCTGAGGGTCCAGCTTGCGACGCTCCATCCATTTGATCGCCTTCTCGACGTTCTCAGACCCCGGCTGTCCGTACTTGATGGCACCGGACATGCCATGCTCGCATCGAGTGCAGAGGCTGGCCGCAACGCGGTGATTGTGATCGCCGGCACGCTCAGTATCTTCGAGCTTGTAACAGACGTTCTCCGGCATCCCCTTGTCGTCATCAGGATCGACACGGCCATAATAGTGCCCCATGCCCGAATTTGAGGCTGTGTGCTCATTGCAAAGATGGTGAGTCGGGGCTGTCACGGCGAACGGAATGTCATTGGCCTGGCAAAATTCCGTCAGCGCCTGCACAAGCACTGATTTGCCTGTGCCCACCGTTGTATTCATCAATAATGGCGGCAGGGCAGGGGGCTCTTTTTGCTCGTCTTCGTGTTCAAAGCCCTTCTCTTTGCGATCTCTCTGCAGCTTATTGTGGGCCTGCACATCACAGACGGCATCGATCCGATCAAGATGCTTGCGCGCGTAAGCCATCACAACTCCCATCATCTCATCGCGCACGGCCTGCAGCTGCTCGCGCGGAATGAGCGGAATGAGTTTTGGTTGTGCGACGCCCTCGACCTCGACTTCGAAACTGCTGACGACGACGCCGATGCCAGCATCGGTAAAGTCAATGTCGACCCAAAATCGAGGATCAAAATCGGCGGGGTTGATGGCCGTCGAAATCAACATTACTTCTTGCCGAAACTTTTTGTTTTGCCGAAACTTTTTGTTGCGAACATGAAGTCCGCGATGCGATCGAGATCTGCTCTGAGTTCCGCTCGCTTGCTCTCGTCAGCGCCATCAATGGCAGCAAGATAGAGGCGAGTCAGCGACTCATGAGCGTGATCCCTCAAAATCCCGATGCATGCCTGGCGGTACGCCGGGCTTGTCCTATCTTGCACCTGGTCGTACAGATCCGCCGACGTCATGCCGATCGCGGACATGATCGAATCGATCCCGCAACCCGCCCAACACTTGATCGAGATCTTCCCGTCAACCTTGAGGATCGACAGATTTTTCGATTTGCCTTCGTGCGCTGGACAGCGACAAGTGTATTGATCTACTCCGGTTTGAGTCAGCGAGTAGCTGATAAGCGCTGCGAGTATTTCGTCGAATTTTGATGCGGCAGATACTCTTGACAGCTGAGTAGCTGCGTGCTTAAATTGATCCCGCATTTTGAGATCTCCTTTATCTTTAAGTGCTCGTCAAAGCATCACTGCGGCAGACGCGCCAACGTCTGCCGTTTGTTTTTTATTGTGTAACTTCCTTACTTACACAATCGATTCGGGCATTCAAACGCTCGATGAATACATTCACTTCCAGCATCTGTTCATGATTCGCAAGCTGTACAAGCTTGTCAGATGGTTTGTACCGGCCGGTCGATCGATCGATCTTGATTGATCCGAGAAGCGCTTGCTTGCTCCTCCGCTTTATCCTGTCGTATCCCGCATAGATTGATACGTTGTAAGCTCTGTATGGTGTCTTGCTGATGATCATTTAGATACTCCTGTTTTGCGGGGTTGACAGCATCACTGAGTGCAAAGCCTCGTTGATTGCTTTTTGCCATCCGACCTCGACTTCGCGGCGAGCTACGTGTCGAATGACTTGTAGATAGTCCAAACCTTTCCTTCGCGCGTCGTACCCGACCATCATCAGGCACGCATCAGCAGGCTGTGGCCAGAGCTGATGCGATACTGAGTCGATGATGCGTTGATCTACGTCTTGATCTGCATGCGCATCGACGACGACGCAGCGATTCCGATCACTCACCGAATACAGCAGATTGATCTTGATTACTGCACCGCTGCCGACTTGTACATGCGCAGTTTTTTTTCGATCGAGCGAGTTCCACGGCTCATTGTCATCATCTACGCTGACGATCTCGAACCATGATTTTTGCTCATCGATTGCTTTCATAAGTCCCACATGTTCCTCCATGTGTCGTCATGTTGTTATAGAACATACCGACAGTCAGAAGGTTCTGCAAGCACTTTTTAAAAAAAGTGTCAAAACATTTTTTAACGCTATGAATTATTTCGAGAATATGGCGTTTCAGGAAAAATGAAAACGCGCAAGCGGACGGCAAGGAACCGAGGGGTTTGAGTTATAGAGCGGTCAAGATTGCTATCAATGCGCGCGAATGAATGCCAGGACATTTACTTTCCCTGGGGCCGGCGACATTTAGCACTTTGATCGAATGCTCATTGATCCATTTGCTGAGGATGTCAGGTTGTGATCGAAGAGTATCGATCATAATTGGCATGCACGGCTTGCTGATGCCCGTGCACATACGATAGGTGAGCAGCGAACCACCTGACAGCTCCGAATCAAACAAAATCAAGGTGCCGTCACTGTCTTCGACGTTCTTTCGCGTCCGGTCTTTGTAGCCAGCTCCGGGCATCTCTTTGAGGCAATCGTATCGCTTTGGTACGACGCCATCCTCGTCATTTAACCGCCTTGGCGGCCTTTTTGATGATCTGACTGATGATCGACCTTACGACTGCGCTGCAGGTCGTCTCAGCCGCGTCCGTGGCCGTTTTAAAAGCTGCGTGCAGACGATCATCCAGCAGTATCTGCAGTCTCCCCTGGTCATCGTTCAGACAGCGGCGATCTGCAGACTGATCGATACGCCAAGGTTTTTCTATGTATTTGCGGATCGAATGCCTCACTGATGGGCTTATCTTTATGTCGAGCTCTACGCATGCAGAGTCGAGCTGCTTGCGCATGCGCAAAGGCAATATGATGTTGAGAGGACTCTTCATCTTGATCTCCTTACTACGTACGCCCGCGCGGAACCGCGCGGGCTGTGGTGGTTACTTGATCGATTGATGAGTCAGAGCTATCGATGCGCGAGCGTATGTCACGCCCGCCAAAAAGTCCCTTTTCCGCTGTGCGGAAATCGATTGCATTCGCTTGATCTCGTCGATGCTGATGATCATGGGGTCGGGATCGGTCGGGGCCAGATAGTCTTCACCATCGATATCAGATGCTTGCTCGCGCGGCTGGCTAGCAAAGAGCATATATGTCATGGAGCAAAGCACGACGCAGAGCCCGATCATCTCAGCCATCAGCTGCGGTTGATCATGCAGCATTCGCTGACTGATAAAGGCCAGCGCTGAACCGTAGACAGCTGCACCGCCGATGATTTTTGCAATAGTCGTATTCATTTGTGATTTCCTTTCATTAAGATTCGTCAAAAACTCTTCAAGCTCGTCATTTACGGGGTTTCGAGCACTCTGCCTCTTCCGTCCTGGCTCTTGCTACTTCGATCGACATCGAGTCAATCGATGGTTTACATTATCCTGCCAAATGTTGATTTTGTCAACATCGGATACATTCTTTCTATTTGATTTATTTGTATTTGTGCAAATTTGCACAAGCGCGGGAACCTTGCCGCGCGCATTACTTTGCGGATCCCGGCCAAAACACTTTGATCCCGTTCCCCGCTTTTTCGAGCCGCTCAGCTTTTGTCGGCGCCCCGCGTCCGCGCTTCTTCGGCTTCGGAGCGATCTCTGGCAGCTCATCGATCGTCCGCTCAAGATCTCTTACTCTCACCATTTTTCTACCGCCGATTGTCACAATAGGGATCGGAAAAGTGCCAGCGCTCAGCTTGTTGTATGTCGAGCCGGCGCTAAGTCCAATTGATTTTCCAGCCTCGACCGGCGTGATCAGTAGCTTGGGTGTCTTTGTTGATTCCATTCACAATGCCTTAACGTGCCTTAATGTTCCATCGAATGTCATCAAGTTTAATTATTTTCGAAAGTTTTTGTGAACAAATTGCAGAAGCGCAAAATCAGGCAAGCAGTTCCGGGCAAATTCAGGCAAATTTGCAGGCAAAACTGAGTGAAATGTGATGAAATCTGATTAGGGAAAATGAAGCTAAGTCATTGGTGCGAAAGGAGAGACTCGAACTCTCACGCCTTGCGGCGCTGGAACCTAAATCCAGTGCGTCTACCAATTCCGCCACTTTCGCGTCGCAGCCGGGAGGCTGCTCGGGGGCGCGGATTATAACCGAGCGCCCTGCCCGCGTCGTGCTCAATCCATGCACACCACGGCACGCCCGCGCGAGGTGCCGGCAATCAGTGCGGCACAGGTCTCCGGCAATTGTTGCAAAGTGATGCGATGCGCCAGCAGGTCGAGTCGCTGCGGCTTGAGATCGGTCGCCAGGCGCGCCCACAACTGTTTGCGCAACGCCATCTGCGTCGCGGCGGAATCCACGCCCAGCAATTTCACGCCACGCAGGATGAACGGGAACACCGTGGTATGCAGTTCCGCCCCCCCGGCATTGCCATAACTGGCGATGGCGCCATCCAGCTGCATGGTGCGCGCCAGCCAGGCCAGGGTCTCGCCCCCCACGGAATCCATCGCCGCTGCCCACAGCCCCTTCTCCAGCGGGCGCGCGCTCTTCATGTCCACGCTGCTGCGCAACAACACCTCGCTCGCACCGAGCGACTTCAGGTAATCCTGTTCCGCTTCCTTGCCGGTCAGCGCCACCACGTGATAACCCAGTTGCGACAACATCTGCACCGCCAGGCTGCCCACGCCACCGGTGGCGCCGGTAACCAGCACCTTGCCCTGCTGCGGCGTCACCTCGTTCTGCTCCAGCCGATGGATCGCCAGCGCCGCAGTGAAACCTGCGGTACCCAGCGCCATCGCCTCATACGGCGACAATCCCGTGGGCAACGGCACCACCCACTGCGCCGGCACGCGCGCATAACCGGCGAACCCGCCATCGTGCGCCACGCCCAGATCGTAGCCGGTGACCAACACCGCATCACCCGCCTTGAAGTGCGCATCGGCCGACTGCACCACCTCGCCGGCCAGATCGATGCCGCCCACACAGGGGAAGCGGCGGATCACCTTGCCCGCGCCGGTCGCGGCCAGCGCATCCTTGTAGTTCACCCCGGAATAATGGACCTTGACCACCACCTCGCCGGCGTCGAGATCCTCGAGCCCGAGTTGCACCAGACGACCTTGTGAACGGCCGTCCACGTCGAAGATACGATAAGCGTCGAACTTTTCCATGGTCACAGATCCAGCAGTACCAGCCCCGGCATCTCCAGGTATTCCTTGATCGCCACCAGGAACTGCACCGCCTCGCGGCCGTCGATGATGCGGTGATCATAGGACAGCGCGAGGTAATTCATCGGGCGGATGACGACCTGGCCGTTCTCGGCCACGGGACGGTCCTTGGTGGCGTGGATGCCGAGGATGGCGCTCTGCGGCGGGTTGATGATGGGAGTGGACAGCATGGAGCCGAACACGCCGCCGTTGGTGATGGAGAAAGTGCCGCCCGCAAGCTCTTCCATGCCGAGCTTGCCCTCCTTGGCGCGCACCGCGAAATCGGCGATACGGCGTTCGATATCGGCGAACGACAGTTGGTCGGCATCGCGGATGATGGGCACCACCAGGCCGCGTTCGCTGCCGATGGCGACGCCGATGTCGAAATAGTTGTGGTACAGGATATCGGTGCCGTCCACCGAGGCGTTGACCACGGGGAACTTCTTCAGCGCATGTACCGCCGCCTTGACGAAGAACGAGGAGAAGCCGAGCTTGATGCCGTGCTTCTTCTCGAACGCGTCCTTGTAGCGGTTGCGCAACTCCATCACCGGCTGCATGTTCACTTCATTGAAGGTGGTGAGGATGGCGGCATTGGCCTGCGACTGCAGCAGACGCTCGGCGATGCGCTGGCGGATGCGCGTCATCGGCACGTGCTGTTCCGTGCGCCCTTCGCCCGCTGCCGCGACCGGCGCGGGTGCCGCTGCGGCCGGTTTCCCCTGCACCACGCTCAACACATCCTCTTTGGTGACCAGACCGTGCTTGCCGCTGCCTTGCAGGCTGGCCGCATCGACGTCATGCGCGTGTGCCAGCTTGCGTGCCGAAGGCGACACGGCCGCAGGCGCAGTAGTCTTCGCAGCCGGTTCGGCGGGTGCCACCGCCGGCGCGGCGACAGTCGCGGCTGAATCGATTTGCGCGATGACCTCGCCGCTCACGACTTGCGAACCGCTCTCCTTGAGGATGCTGCTCAGCACGCCGCTCTTGATCGCCGGCAGTTCCAGCACCACCTTGTCGGTCTCGATGTCGATCAGGTTCTCGCCCTCGCTGACCGGCTCACCGACCTGCTTGTTCCAGGTCAGCAGTGTCGCTTCGGACACGGATTCGGAGAGTTGCGGGACTTTGACTTCAATGATGCTCATGGTGCACTCCTGGTCGGTTCTTGACGTCGAGATCGGGACGGAAGGCGGCTTCGATCACTGCCTTCTGTTGTTCGTTGTGGATGGCGAGATAACCAGCGGCCGGCGAAGCCGAGGACGGACGCAGCGCATAATCCAGACGCATGCCTTTGCGCATATGGCGCAACAGGTAATGCTGGATGCGATGCCATGCGCCCTGATTGCCCGGCTCTTCCTGGCACCACACCACTTCGGTGGCATTGGGATAGGCGGCGACCTGCGCGGCGAACTCTTCATGCGGGAAGGGATAGAGCTGCTCGATGCGGATGATCGCCATGTCGCGGATGCCGCGCTCCTCACGACCTTTCACCAGGTCGTAATACACTTTGCCGCTGCAGGCGATGATGCGCCGCACCTTGTCCGCCTCCAGCTTCTCCACTTCCGGGATCACCGCCTGGAAAGCGCCGTGCGTCAGGTCTTGCAGCGGCGACGAGGCATCCTTGCTGCGCAACAGGCTCTTGGGCGTGAACACCACCAGCGGCTTGCGCGTGGGACGTAGCATCTGGCGACGCAGCAGATGGAAGATCTGTGCCGAGTTGGACGGTACGCACACCTGGATGTTGTAGTCGGCGCACAGTTGCAGGTAGCGCTCGATGCGCCCCGAGGAGTGCTCCGGCCCCTGCCCTTCATAGCCATGCGGCAGCAACATCACCAGCCCGCACAAACGGCCCCACTTGGCCTCGCCGGAAGTGATGAACTGGTCGATCACCACCTGCGCGCCGTTGGCGAAATCGCCGAACTGCGCTTCCCAGAGGGTCAGCGTCTCCGGCTCGGCCGTGGCATAGCCATATTCATAGGCCAGCACCGCCTCCTCCGACAGGATGGAGTTGATGACCACGAAATCGCCCTGCTCCGGCGCCAGGTTCTGCAACGGCACGTGATAGCCCTTGTCCCATTGCGTGCGGTTCTGGTCGTGCCACACCGCATGACGGTGGAAGAAGGTGCCGCGCTCGCAATCCTCGCCCGACAGGCGTACCGCATAACCTTCGGTGAGCAGTGTGGCATAGGCCAGGTTCTCGGCCATGCCCCAGTCCAGCGCCAGCTCGCCCTTGCCCATGGCCACGCGGTCGCTGACGATCTTCTCCACGCGCGAATGCAGCTTGAAACCTTCCGGCACGGCGGTCAGGCGCTCCGCCAATTGTTGCAGGCGCTCGCGCGAGACGCCGGTATCGAGCGCGATGTTCCACGGCACATCGCCACGGTATTTGGACCAGCTCACGCCATATTCGAACTGGTAATCCGGCAATAACGGCGTGACCGGGTTGTGCCCTTCGTCCAGCGCGTTGCGATAAGCCGCGATCATGCCCTCGGCATCTTCCGCACTGAGGATGCCCTGTGCCACCAAGCGCTGCGCATAGCTGGCGCGCATGCCCGGATGCTGGTTGATGTGGCGATACATGAAGGGCTGGGTGACCAGCGGCTCGTCCTGTTCGTTGTGCCCCAGTTTGCGGAAGCACACCATGTCGATGACCACATCCTTGCTGAACTGCTGACGGAAATCGAAGGCCAGCTCGGTGACCATCAGCACCGCCTCGGGATCGTCAGCATTGACGTGGAACACCGGCGCTTCGACCATCTTCGCCACATCGGTGCAGTATTGCGAGGAACGCGCATCCTGTGCCATGGAGGTGGTGAAGCCGATCTGGTTGTTGATGACGATGTGCACCGTGCCGCCGGTGCGATAGCCGCGCGTCTGCGACAGGTTGAAAGTCTCCTGGTTGACGCCCTGCCCGGCGAAGGCCGCGTCGCCGTGCAGCAGTACCGGCAGCACCTCCTTGCCCTTGATATCCCGGCGCCGATGCTGGCGCGCGCGCACCGAGCCTTCCACCACCGGATTGACGATCTCCAGGTGCGAAGGGTTGAACGCCAGCGTGACATGCATCGGTCCGCCCGGCGTCTGGATGTCGGAGGAGAAGCCCTGGTGGTACTTCACGTCACCCGAGGTGAGATGCTCGTGGTGGATGCCCTCAAATTCGGCGAACAGTTTCTTCGGACGTTTGCCCAGCGTGTTGACCAGCACGTTCAGGCGACCACGGTGGGCCATGCCGATCACCGTCTCCTTCACGCCCTGGCCGCCGGCACGCTGCAACAGATGATGCAACAACGGGATCAGCGTCTCGCCGCCCTCCAGCGAGAAGCGTTTCTGTCCCACATATTTGGTGTGCAGATAACGCTCCAGCCCCTCGGCGGCGGTGAGCTGCATCAACACGGCACGGCGCTGTTCGGCGGAATATGCGGGCTGCGCCCCTTCCAAGCGCGCCTGGATCCAGCGTTTCTGCGCCACGTTGTTGATATACATGTACTCGGCGCCAACGCTGCCGCAATAGATGCGGCGCAGGCGCTGCAGGATGTCGCGCAAGGTCATGCGCGCACCGCCCACCAGCGAACCGGTATTGAACAGGGTGTTCATGTCCGCCTCGCCCAGGCTGTAATAGCTCGGGTTCAGCTCGGCGACCTCGGGTTTCGCATGCCGCGCCAGCGGGTCCAGATCGGCCACGCGCACGCCGAGGAAGCGGTGGGCATTGATGAGCTGCAACACGGAGGCCTGCTTGCGCATCTCTTCCGACTGCTGTGCTGAGAGCTGCGGCTGCGGGGTGCGCTCGATGGCGAGCTGCTGGCGGATGGGACCGTGCGCGATGTCCGGCTGCGCGCCAGCGGATTGCTGCTGGTCAAAATAGGCACGCCATTCCGCCGGCACGCTGGCCGGGTTACGCAGGTAATCCTCGTACAGCCCCTCGATGAACACGTTGTTGCCGCCGAACAGCGGCGAACTTTCCTGCATCGCGTGCAGATAACTGTGTTCCGGGGCGGTCATAGGCGTTCCTCTTCAGCGTTGGTCCAAGGGCAGATAATCGCGGCGCGGCGCACCACGATAGAGCTGGCGCGGACGGCCGATCTTCTGTTCGACGTCGGCCACCATCTCGTTCCATTGCGACACCCAGCCGATGGTGCGCGCCAACGCGAAGATCACGGTGAACATATTGGTCGGGATGCCGATCGCACGCAGCACGATGCCGGAATAGAAGTCCACGTTCGGGTACAGCTTGCGCTCGATGAAGTACGGGTCGGACAACGCGGTCTTCTCCAGCTCCATGGCCAGCTCGAACAGCTTGTTGTTCTCCAGCTTGAGCTCCTTCAGCACCTCGTAACAGGTCTGGCGCATCACGGCCGCGCGCGGGTCCATGTTCTTGTACACGCGATGGCCGAAGCCCATCAGGCGGTATTTCTTGTCCTTCACGCCCTGCACGTATTCCGCCACGCGCGACACGTCGCCGATCTCTTCCAGCATCTTCAGTGCGGCCTCGTTGGCGCCGCCGTGTGCCGGGCCCCACAATGCCGCGATGCCGGAGGCGATGCAGGCGAACGGGTTGGCGCCGGAAGAGCCGGCCAGACGCACGGTCGAGGTCGAGGCGTTCTGCTCGTGGTCGGCGTGCAGGATGAAGATGCGCTCCAGCGCGCGCACCAGCACCGGATTGGGCACATATTCCTCGGACGGAGTGGCGAACATCATGTACATGAAGTTCTCCACATAGCTCAGGCGGTTCTGCGGATACATGAACGGTTCGCCCACGTTGTACTTGTAGGCCATGGCCGCGATGGTGGGTACCTTGGCCAGCAGGCGGTGCGCCGAGATCACACGGTGCTGCGGGTTATGGATGTCCAGCGAGTCGTGATAGAACGCCGACAGCGCGCCGACCACGCCGACCATCACCGCCATCGGATGCGCATCGCGACGGAAGCCGTTGAAGAAGCGTGCCAGTTGGTCGTGCACCATGGTGTGGCGCGTGATGCTGCGGCTGAATTCCGCCTTCTCCATCGGCGTCGGCAGTTCGCCGTTCAGCAACAGGTAGCAGACCTCCAGAAAATCCGATTTTTCGGCCAGTTGCTCGATGGGATAGCCGCGGTAGTACAGCAGGCCGGCATCGCCGTCGATGAAGGTGATCTCGGACGTGCAACTGGCGGTGGCGAAGAACGCCGGGTCATAGGTGAACACGCCCAGCTTGTTCAGGTTGCGCATGTCGACCACGTCCGGCCCCAGCGTGCCGGACAGGATGGGCAGCTCTATCGTGCGCCCATCGTCCATCGTCAACGTTGCAGTACGGTTGTTCTCCATTTTTCCCCTCTTCTCTCTCTCAAACTCGTTTCAACCACGCCAGCACATCCTGTTGATGCGCGGGTACCGGTACGTCTCCGCGTACCGTGTCCCACAGTTCGGTGTCCGGCAGATCCAGCAATTCATCGAAGGCACGGCGCTGCGCCTCATCCAATTGCGCATACCGTTGCGCCACGAAGCGCCCCAGCACGATGTCCAGCTCCAGCATGCCGCGCCGGCAACGCCAGCGCACACGCTCAAGATAGACCGGATCGACGCCGGGCATGGCTTATACCATCCTCTTCACCATCATGTCTTTGATCTTGCCGATGGCTTCCGTCGGGTTCAGCTCCTTGGGACAGACATCCACGCAATTCATGATGGTGTGGCAGCGGAACAGGCGATAGGGGTCTTCCAGGTTGTCCAGCCGTTCGGCCGTGGCCTTGTCGCGCGTATCGGCGATGAAACGATAGGCCTGCAACAGTCCCGACGGACCGACGAACTTGTCCGGGTTCCACCAGAACGAGGGACAGGCCGTGGTGCAGCAGGCGCACAGGATGCATTCGTACAAACCGTCCAGCTCGGCTCGGTCCTGCGGCGATTGCAGGCGCTCGGTCTCCGGCGGCGGATCGTTGTTGACCAGGTAGGGCTTGATCGAGTGGTACTGCTTGAAGAACTGCGTCATGTCCACGATCAGGTCGCGGATCACCGGCAGACCGGGCAGCGGGCGGATCTCGATCGGCTGCTTGAGTGAGGACAGCGGCGTGATGCAGGCCAGCCCGTTGCGCCCGTTGATGTTCATGGCATCCGAACCGCACACACCTTCGCGGCAGGACTTGCGGAAGCCCAGGCTGTCGTCCAGCTGGCGCAACTTCATCAGCGCATCCAGCAGCATGGCATCGTGGTTCGGCATCTCCAGCTCGTAGTCCTGCATATAGGGCTGGCGGTCGGTCTCGGGGTTGTAGCGATAGATTCGAAAACGAAATGCAGACATGACTATATTCCTTGAAGGAAGGGCATGGCTGCACGAAGTTTCAGTGCAGGCTCATATCGGCAAAACCGATGTGAAGCGTAGCGGCCGTAACTAAATCTCATCATCGCCTCCTCAATACACCCGCGCCTTGAGCGGGAAGGATTCCACGGTGAGCGGCTTCAGGCGCACCGGCTTGTAATCGAGGCGCTGCCCTGCGCTGAAATACAGCGAGTGCTTGAGCCAGTTCTTGTCGTCACGCTCGGGAAAATCCTCGCGCGCATGGGCGCCACGACTCTCCTTGCGCGCCTCGGCGGCGATCATGGTGGCCTGCGCCACCTCGATCAGGTTGTCCAGCTCCAGCGCTTCCACACGCGCGGTGTTGAACACTCGACTCTTGTCCTTGATTTCGGTGTGCTTCACGCGTTCGGCCACTTCCTTGATCCTCTCCACGCCTTCCTGCAACAGGTCGGGGAAACGGAACACGCCGCAATGCGTCTGCATCACGCGACGCATCGCATCACCCACCTCGGCCACGCTCTCGCCATGCTTTTGGTTATCCAGACGCGCCAGGCGTGCCAGCGGGCGCTCCGCCGCATCCTCCGGCAAGGGCTTGTGGTTCGGGTTGGCCTTGAGGTCTTCGATGATCTGGCGTGCCGCAGCACGGCCGAACACGATGAGATCGAGCAAGGAATTGCAGCCCAGGCGGTTGGCGCCATGTACCGACACGCAAGCGCATTCGCCCACCGCATAGAAACCCTGCACCACCACATCCGGCGCAGTGCCGTGCGGCGCCACCACTTGGCCGTGATAATTCGTCGGGATGCCGCCCATCATGTAGTGCGCGGTGGGCACCACCGGGATGGGCGCCTTGGACGGATCGACATGCGCGAACTTGAGTGCGATGTCGCGGATGCCGGGCAGGCGGTGGCGGATGACTTCGTCACCGAGATGGTCCAGCTTGAGCAGCACATGGTCGCCGTGCGGGCCGCAGCCGCGCCCTTCCTTGATCTCGGTCGCCATCGCGCGCGACACCACGTCGCGACTGGCCAGGTCCTTGGCGGTCGGTGCATAGCGCGGCATGAAACGCTCGCCGTCCTTGTTCACCAGATAACCGCCCTCGCCGCGCACGCCCTCGGTGATCAGCACGCCCGCGCCGTGCACACCGGTTGGGTGGAACTGGTAGAACTCCATGTCTTCCAGCGGGATGCCGGCACGCGCCGCCATGCCTAAACCGTCGCCGGTGTTGATATAGGCATTGGTGCTGGCCGAGAAGATGCGCCCCGCGCCGCCAGTGGCGAACAGGGTGGCGCGCGCCTGCAGGATCATCACTTCGGAGGTTTCGATCTCCATCGCCACCACGCCCAGCACGTCGCCGTCCTGGTCGCGGAGCAGATCCAGCGCCATCCACTCGACGAAGAAATTGGTGTTAGCCTTGACGTTCTGCTGGTACAGCGTATGCAGCAAGGCGTGGCCGGTACGGTCGGCGGCGGCGCAGGCGCGCGGCACCGGGTTCTTGCCGTAGTCCTGCATGTGGCCGCCGAAGGGACGCTGGTAGATCTTGCCGGAATCGAGGCGGTCGAACGGCATGCCGAAATGCTCCAGCTCGTACACGACTTCCGGCGCGGCACGGCACATGTATTCGATGGCATCCTGGTCGCCCAGATAGTCCGATCCCTTCACGGTGTCGTACATGTGCCAGTGCCAGTTATCCTCGTTGACGTTGCCCAGCGAGGCGGCGATGCCGCCCTGCGCCGCCACGGTATGCGAACGCGTGGGGAACACCTTGGACAGCACGGCGACCTTGAGCCCGGCCTGCGACAGCGTCAGCGCCGCGCGCATGCCCGCGCCACCGGCGCCCACCACTACGACATCGAAAGTCCTTTTATTGATCGCCATCACATTCCCCAGAGTATCTGTACTGCCCAGATGGTGTAGAGCACCAGCGCCAGGATCACCAGCACATGGATCAGCAGGCGGATGCTCGCCGGCTTGACGTAGTCCATCACGATGTCGCGCACGCCGATCCAGGCGTGGTAGTAGAGGCTGAGCAGGAACAGCAGGGTGAAGCTGCGCATCACGCTGCCGGAGAACAGTTCGGTCCAGATGTCATAGCCGAACGCCGGCTGCCACAGCAGCCAGCCGACCAGTCCAAGCACATAGAGCGCCATCACGGCAGCCGTAACGCGCTGTACCAGCCAGTCGCGCAGGCCGTAATGCGCGCCGGTCACGATACGGTTCACCATAGCTTCACTCCCAGCACGATGGTCAAGGTCAGGCTGAGCATCATCACCCAGCGGCTGCTGGCGCGTGCCGCCGACAGGCCATGCAGCAGATGCAGGTCGATGGCGAGATAACGCAGGCCGGCGCAGAAATGGTGCAGGAAGGCCCACAGCACACCGAGCAGCAGCAGCTTGACCAGCGCGCCATCCAGCACCTCCAGCAGATTGGTATAGGTTTCGATGGAACGCAGGCTCTGATCGAACAGGGCGAGCAACAGGGGCAAGGCGAGGAACAACAGGGCACCGGAGACACGGTGCAGGATGGAGACGAATCCGGGGAGCGGCAGTTTGATCTTGTGCAGCGCAAGATGCTTCGGACGTATCTTGTTCATTCGTTATCCCGTCACCGAAATCGAGTGTCGCAATCTTACACCGGTTGCCCGACGTTTGTGTCGCGCCGTCCCGCATGCAGCGATGTCCCGTCGCCATATTTAATAATCAATATTGGCCGGCGTTTCGGCACCAGCGATGCAATACCCACACCTTTCCACATCACCACTCCGCCCCGCCACTCATCACGCAGATAGTTCGCAAAATGATATGCAATCCCCCTTGCCATGCCGCCCATTTGCATGAAAATGCCGAACCATGACCTCTTTCAGAAAACTAAAATTAATCAGGGAATTCGAGCGTAATCGCATGCCGCATCTACGCTCCCATGAGGATTTCGATATCGTGATCGAGATCGGCTATCACGAAGAGATCGGCGAACCGCTCACCTTGAAATGCCTCATCCTGCTCGGTATCAGCTCCGCCGCCACCATACAGCGCCGGGTACATGCCCTGGTAGAAGCCGGGACGCTCACGCGTACCCGCAGCGAAACCGACCGGCGCAGCCTCAAGCTGGGTGTCTCCAAACAGACACGCAAACTGATCGAGCGCTATGTGCAGTTGCTGCACGCACAGAGCCATCCCGGCATGTGACCGCGATGCTGAAACAACTCCATATCGGCCAAGGGGAAGACCACATCATCGAGATCGTCAGGCAGACCCTGACCGGGTTCGGCGCGGTGGAAAGCGTGCACTTCGTCAACGCCCGTCCCGGCAAGGACAGTCCCATCGTGCTGGCGACCATGCTCACCATCGAACAAGCCATCGAAGCAGCCAACACGCTGGGCGTGCCCATATTCGGGCAGAAATCGCTCATCATCCGCCTCGCCCGCGATAGCGACTGAACGCAGCACCCCGTCCTTCCGCTGAGTGGTGATCGCTGGCAGAATGTCAGCACACCATCACGCAGGAGGAGAACATGAAAGCACCCATCCGCGTCACCGTCACCGGCGCCGCCGGCCAGATCGGCTATAACATGCTGTTCCGCATCGCCAACGGCGACATGCTGGGTCGCGAACAGCCGATCATCCTGCAATTGCTCGACATCACCCCCGCCCAGCAAGCCCTGCGCGGGGTGGCGATGGAACTGGAGGACTGCGCCTTCCCCATGCTGCAACAGATCATCTGCACCGACGATCCGCGCGTCGCCTTCCGCGATACCGAAGTGGTGCTGATGGTCGGCGCGCGCCCGCGCGCCAAAGGCATGGAGCGCAGCGACCTGCTGCAAGCCAACGGCGCCATCTTCTCCGAGCAGGGGCGCATCCTGAATGAAGTCGCTGCGCGTCACGTGAAGGTACTGGTGGTCGGCAACCCGGCCAACACCAATGCGCTGATCGCCATGAAGAACGCGCCCGACCTCGATCCGCACAATTTCAGCGCCATGATGCGCCTGGACCACAACCGCGCCATCACCCAGGTCGCACTCAAGCTGTTCCAGCCCATCCAGGACATCAAAAAGATGGTGGTGTGGGGCAACCACTCCGGCACCCAGTATCCCGACCTGTCGCATGCCGAGATCCGTGGCCGCAAGGTACTCGACGTGCTGCGCCAGAACGGCTGGGAATCCTGGGTGGAGAGCGAATTCATCCCCACCGTGCAGAAACGCGGCGCAGCAGTGATCGAAGCGCGCGGCCTGTCCAGTGCCGCCAGCGCCGCCAATGCCGCCATCAGCCACATGCACGACTGGCTGCTGCGTTCGCACCATAACGACTGGGTCACCATGAGCGTGCCGTCCGACGGCAGCTACGGCATCCCGGAAGGCGTGATGTACGGCTTCCCCGTCACCTGCCGCAATGGGCATTACGAGATCGTGCAGGGGCTGCCTATCAGCGAACTGGGACGCAAGCACATGATGGACAGCCACCGCGAGCTGCTGGAAGAACGCGAGCACGTGAAGCATCTGCTGGGCTGAGCCATGCCGCGCGCCGGCACGGCCGGCGCCACTTGCCGGATACGCCGCAGCGGCCTATGCTGGCGCCCTGACTCGCATTCCGGGGGGAAAGCATGTCGAGCTCGCGTCCACCAGCTGTCGCCGGGACCTTCTACCCGGCAGATGCCCGCATCCTGAGCCATGATGTGCGGGCCCTGCTGGATGCCGCTCCCGCCTCCCCGCACCACCCCAAAGCCCTCATCGTGCCGCATGCCGGCTACATGTATTCCGGCGCCATCGCCGCCTCCGCCTATGCCACCTTGCGCAGCATGGCTGCCCGCATCACGCGCGTAGTGCTGCTCGGCCCTACGCATCGCGTCGCCGTGCGCGGCCTCGCCCTGCCCGCCTGCGACAGCTTCACCACTCCACTCGGCAGCATCGCGCTGGACACCACGTCCATGCGCGAACTGACCAGCCTGCCGCAAATCGTGGTCAGCGACAAAGTGCACGCCCAGGAACATTCGCTGGAAGTGCAGCTGCCCTTCCTGCAGATGACACTGCAGCATTTCACCCTGTTGCCGCTGGCGGTGGGGGAAGCGCGCAAGGAAGAGGTCGCTGAGGTGCTGGAACGGGTATGGGGCGGCGACGAAACGCTGATCGTGATCAGCTCCGACCTGACCCATTACCTGCCCTACGAGGTGGCGCAGGCCATGGACCGGCACACCGCGCAGGACATCCTGGCGTTGCGCCCCGCGTTGAGCCATGAGCTGGCTTGCGGTGCCACCCCCATCAACGGCCTGCTGCTATCTGCGCGCAGACACGGCCTGCTCGCGCACCTGCTCGACCTGCGCAATTCGGGCGACACTGCCGGCCCGCGCGATGGCGTGGTGGGCTACGCGGCTTTTGCCTTCACCCGGGAGGACGACCATGCTGGACGCTGACCAGGGACGTATCCTGCTGCAAGCGGCGCGCAGCGCCATCGCTGCCGAGTTCGGCGGTCCGCCCCCGGCTGCGCTGCCCGTCCACTGGCTGCAACGGCCACGTGCCAGCTTCGTCACGCTCAAGATACACGGCCACCTGCGCGGCTGCATCGGTTCGCTGGAAGCGCGCCGCTCCTTGTTCGAGGATGTCTGTCACAACGCAGTCGCGGCCGCATTCCGCGATCCGCGCTTCGAGCCGTTGACGCCCGCCGAACTGGAGGAGCTGCGGATCGAAGTCTCCATCCTGTCCGAGGCGACTCCCATGGATTGCTACGACGAACGCGATGCCCTGGCGCAATTGCGCCCGGGCACCGATGGCCTGATCCTGGAATATGGCCTGCACCGCGCCACCTTCCTGCCGCAGGTGTGGGATGAGCTGCCGCAACCTGCAGTCTTCCTGCGGCAACTCAAACGCAAGGCCGGCCTGGCCAGCGATTTCTGGTCGGACGATGTCCGCCTCGCCCGCTACACGGTGCAACAGTTCAGCGAAGGGGAATGACATGGACGAACCGATCTCTCTCGAAGAGCGTTATCCGGCGCGTTACTGGCACAAGCTGGAAGACGGTCGCCTGCAATGCGACCTGTGCCCGCGCGACTGCAAACTCAAGGAAGGCCAGCGCGGCGCCTGCTTCGTGCGCGGCCGCATCAACGACCAGATGGTGCTCACCACCTATGGCCG
>JAJZSA010000029.1 GCA_021822115.1 Pseudomonadota bacterium | reverse complement strand
GCAAGTATGTCCACTGTTGCGTATATCGGCGCGACGATACTTTTCATCCTCAGCCTCGGCGGTCTGTCCAATCCGGAGACCTCGCGTCGCGGTAACCTCTACGGCATGATCGGCATGACCCTCGCCGTGCTGGCCACGGTGTTCGGTCAGAGTGTCACCAGCCAGGGTTTGCCGTGGATCGTCGGTGCGCTGCTGGTGGGCGGCAGTGTCGGTCTCTATGCGGCGCGCAAGGTGCAGATGACGCAGATGCCGGAACTGGTCGCCTTGATGCATAGCCTGGTCGGTCTGGCGGCCTGTCTGGTCGGCTTCGCCAACTACATCGATCCGGTCGCCGCGTTGCAGCTGATGGGCGAGCGTGATCTGGGCGAGATGGGTTTGGCTGGCGCCATGACGCCGCTGGCGGCAATGCAACTTTCCCATGCCGAGAAAGCGATCCATGAGATCGAGATCTATGTCGGCATCCTGATCGGTGCGGTCACCTTCTCCGGCTCGCTCATCGCCTTCGGCAAACTGTCGGGCATGATCGGCGGCAAGCCGCTGTTGTTGCCGGCGCGCCACTTCCTCAACTTGCTCGGCCTGGTGGTGGTGGTCGTGTTCGGCTGGAAGTTCATGAGCGCGGCTTCGGTGGATGCCGGTCTGGTCGCCCTGGCCGTGATGACGGTGATCGCCTTGCTGTTCGGCATCCATATGGTGATGGCCATCGGCGGCGCCGACATGCCGGTGGTGGTGTCCATGCTGAACAGCTATTCCGGCTGGGCGGCGGCAGCGACCGGTTTCATGCTGAGCAACGACCTGTTGATTGTCACCGGCGCGCTGGTCGGTTCCAGCGGTGCCATCCTGTCCTACATCATGTGCCGTGCCATGAATCGCGACTTCATCAGCGTGATCGCCGGTGGCTTCGGTAGCGGCAGCAGCAAGACCGCCAAGAGCACAGGCGAAGCGCAGCCGGCCGGTGAGGTGAGCCCCATCAGCGCGACGGAGACCGCCGAACTGCTGAGCAACGCCAAGAGCGTCATCATCGTGCCGGGATACGGTATGGCCGTGGCACAGGCGCAGCATACGGTGTACGAGATCACCCAGTTGCTGCGCGAGAAGGGCGTCCAAGTGCGTTTCGGCATCCATCCGGTGGCGGGCCGCATGCCCGGTCACATGAACGTGTTGCTGGCCGAAGCCAAGGTGCCGTACGACATCGTGATGGAGATGGACGAGATCAACGAAGACTTCGCCGATACCGACGTCTCCATGGTGATCGGTGCCAACGACATCGTGAACCCGGCTGCGCAGGAAGATCCTGACAGCCCCATCGCCGGCATGCCGGTGCTGGAAGTATGGAAGGCCAAGACCTCCATCGTGATGAAGCGCAGCATGGCTTCGGGTTATGCCGGCATCGACAATCCGCTGTTCTACCGCGAGAACAACCGCATGTTGTTCGGCGATGCCAAGAAGATGCTGGACGAGATCGTAGTCGCCCTCAAAGCCTGAGCCTGACCACTTCGTTCTGCCCAAAAACGCCGCTGCAGCGGCGTTTTTTTATGCCTGTCGCCCGGCTTGACCGGTTCTGTAAGTTTGCTATATCGTATATCCAATATATCTTTATGGGAGGCGGTATGGGTCAGGACAGCCTGTGTTTCATGAGCAGTGACCTGGCGCGTTTGCTGCGGCGTACCTTTCGTCAACGCATGAGCGAGTTGGAGATCAGCTTCGAGCAGATGCGTGCGCTGGTGTCCATCTCGCGCAACCAGGGCATCCGCCAAGTGGAGTTGGCCGATCTGCTCGATGTGCAGCCGATCACCCTGGTGCACCAGCTCGATCAATTGATGCTCGGCGGCCTGGTCGAACGCCGCCCCGACCCCAGCGACCGCCGCGCCTACCAGTTGTTCCTGACTGCTGCGGCCGAGCCGCACCTGGCGGCGATCCGCAAGATCGCCAAAGCCGTGGAGCAGGAGATGCTGGCGGGACTTTCAGCTGAAGAGATCGCCAACACCCGTAATGCCTTGCGCACCATGCGCGACAACCTTGCCAACCGTAAGACCTCCTGACCGGACAGTGACCCATGAGCCATCCACACGCCCCAGCTTTGCCAACCCCCGACCCCGTGCGTCAGCGCAAACGCCGCCTGCTGCTCATCGTTTTGCCGCTGGTCGTGGGGTTGGTCAGTCTCGCGTTCTATCTGCATGGCGGGCGCTATGTGGAAACGGACAATGCCTATATCAAGGCGCAGAAGGTGCCGGTGAGTCCTTCGGTGGCGGGCGATGTGGTGGAAGTGCTGGTGAACGAGAACCAGGCGGTCGAGGCCGGGCAGTTGCTGTTCCGCATCGACCCGGCGCCGTTCCGCATCGCGCTGGACAAGGCCGAAGCCAAGCTGGCCCAGGTGCGCACCGATCTGAGCGCCTTACAGTTGGCCTATCGCGCCAAGCAGGGCGAGGTGGCGCTGGCACGCAACAACCAGGCGTTCGCCGAGAAGGAATTGCAACGCCAACAGGGCTTGGCCGAAAAGCATTTCATCTCGGCCGCCAAGCTGGACGATGCCAGCCATGCCGCAGATGTCGCTCGGCAGCAGCGCGCCATCCTGGAGCAGGACTTGCAGCGCATGGCCGAGGCACTGGGCGGTGACCCGGCCGCGCCCATCCAGCGCCATCCTGCCTATCGCAGCGCACAGGCGGAGCTGGAACAGGCGCGCCTCGATCTGCAGGATTGCGAGGTACGCGCACCGCAGGCCGGCATCGCCAGCAAGTCGCCCAAGGTCGGCCAGTTCGTGGCGGCCGGCAATCCGGCCATGCTGGTGGTCGCCAAGGAGGTGTGGATCGAGGCCAACTTCACCGAAGGCGATCTGACTTATGTGCAGCCGGGACAAGCGGTCCGCATCGAGGTCGATACCTATCCCGATGCCGACCTGCACGGCACGGTGGAGAGCCTGGCACCGGCGACCGGCACCGAGTATTCGGTGATCCCGGCGCAGAACGCCACCGGCAACTGGATCAAGATCGCCCAGCGCCTGACCGTGCGCATCCGTCTGCAATCCGCCGCGGCGATGCCGGCCTTGCGCTCAGGCATGAGTTCCTGGGTGGAGATCGATACCGGCCATCATCGCCGTCTGCTGGGCATCACGCTGTAAGCGATGAGCCATTCCGCACCCGCGGCAGGTAAGGTCAGCCATCTCGGCTTCATCACCTTGTCGGTAATGCTGGCCACCATCATGCAGGCGCTGGACACCACCATCGCCAACGTCGCGCTGCCGCACATGCAAGGTTCGATGAGCGCCACGCAGGATCAGATTTCCTGGGTGCTCACCTCGTACATCGTGATGGCGGCCATCTTCATGCCGCTCACCGGCTTCTTCACCGCGCGCTTCGGACGCAAGCGCATCTTCCTGTGGTCGGTGGCCGGTTTCACCATCACCTCCATGCTGTGCGGGGCGGCGCAGGACCTGTTCCAGCTGGTGCTGTTCCGCATGCTGCAAGGCATCTTCGGCGCGGCGCTGGTGCCCTTGTCGCAATCGGTGCTGCTGGACAGTTTCCCCAAGGAGAAGCACGGCTCGGCCATGGCCATGTGGGGCATCGGCGTGATGATCGGCCCCATCCTCGGGCCGGTGCTGGGCGGCTTGCTCACTGAGAGCTACAGCTGGCGCTGGGTGTTCTACATCAACCTGCCGTTCGGTCTGCTGGCCTGGTACGGCCTCAAGCGCTATCTGGGTGAGACTGAGATCGACCATGGCCGCCGTTTCGACCTGCTGGGTTTTGCCTTCCTGTCGCTCGCCATCGGCGCCTTGCAGATGATGCTCGACCGTGGCGAATCGCAGGACTGGTTCAACAGTTCCGAAGTGTTGATCGAGGCCGCACTGGCCGGCTTGGGGGCTTACCTGTTCATCGCCCACATCTTCACCGACCGGCGACCGTTCCTGGAACCGGAGATATTCCGCGACCGCAATTTCTCGCTCGGCCTGCTCGCCATCTTCGTCATCGGCATCATCCTGCTCTCCACCATGGCGCTGTTGCCGCCGTTCATGCAGGGCTTGATGGGCTATCCCATCGTCGATATCGGCTTCCTGCTGGCGCCGCGTGGGCTGGGCACCATGGTCGGCATGATGGTGGTCGGCAAACTCGCCAGCAAAGGCGACCCGCGCCATTTCATCCTGGTCGGATTGGCACTGACCATCCTCTCGCTGTGGGAGATGATGTATTTCAACACCGACATCACCGGCTGGATGATCGTGCGCAACGGTCTGCTGCAAGGGCTGGGACTGGGATTGATCTTCGTGCCGCTGTCCACCATCACCTTCGCCACGCTACCCAAACGCTACCGCGACGAAGGCACCGCGTTGTTCAGCCTGATGCGCAACATCGGCAGCAGCATCGGCATCTCCATCGTCATCAGCGAACTGGCGCGCAACACGCAAGCCAACCACGCCGCCTTCGCCGATTACATCAGCGAATTCAGCCAGCCGCTGCGCATGGCGGTGGAGAGCGGCGCCTATGACCTCGGTAGCAGCGCCGGGCTGAGTGCGCTCAACAGTGAAGTCACGCGCCAGGCGCTGACGCTGGCCTATCTGCAGGATTTCCGCTTGATGCTGTGGGTCACGTTGTGTGCAGTACCGCTCATCTTCCTGCTGCGCAAACCGGAGAAAGCCCCCTCTCCGGTGGAAGTGCACGAAGCGATGGAGTGACGTGTCAGGATTGGGGCAGGGTGGGGCGCGTGTGGAAATAGATCGCCGCCAGCCCCAGCAAGCTCTCGATTAGGTACAGGATGCTGGAGATGCCATGCCACATGGCGAAAGTATCGGCATACGGGCTGTGCATCACCTCCAGCGGCAAGGCTTGTGACTTCAGGCCGTTCATCAGCGGCTGGATGCCGAACTGGATCGCCAGCGACAGCAGCAGCATCAAGGCCAGATTGAGGAAGGCCGGTTCGCGCAAGGTCAGCTTGCCGAAACGGGCTGCGCTGCGCAGCAACAGGTACGCGCCGCACACCAGCGCGATCCAGCCCAGCAGGCTGAACATCTCGCCCGCCAGCATGCCCGCCAGTTGCCGATCCGGCTGTGCTCGGAACAACACCGGCACCGCGACATAGCCGATGCTCCACAAGCTGCCCACCCACAAGGTCAGCGCTGCGCCATCCAATAGACGTAACTTCATGTTCATTCCCCCAGGCGGAAACGGCGGTTGAAGTGGCAGGTGTAGCCGTGCGGATGCTTGACCAGATAATTCTGATGATAATCCTCGGCGCGCCAGAATTCCTTGAACGGCACTACCTCGGTCACCACCTTGGCGCCCCAATCACCCGCAGCATCCACAGTGCGGATCACTTCCTCCGCCGTGGCTTTCTGCTCCTCGCTCACATAGAAGATGGCGGAACGGTATTGCGAGCCGATGTCGTTGCCCTGCTGGTTGCGCGTGGTCGGGTTATGCATGCGGAAGAACTCGAACAGCAGATGGCGATAAGTCAGCTTGGCCGGATCGAACACGATCTTCAGCGACTCCGCATGGCCGCTGTTGCCGCGCTTCACGATGTCGTAGGTCGCCTGCGGCACCTCGCCACCGGTATAGCCGACCTCGGTCTCCAGCACGCCGGGGATCTGGCGCACCAGTTCCTCCATCCCCCAGAAACAACCTCCGGCGAGATAAGCGGTCTGTGTCGTGGTGTCAGGCATGGCGGCTCCTTTCGGTTGAGCGAAGGCGGGGAGGGTGAACAAGCTTAGCAGGAGAAAGAGAGTTCGCATGGGGATTAACGTCGTAGCGTCCCCTGGAGTGTAGTGTTATGCATTTTCACGGTTCCAATCCGCTTCCTTGTGCCGATTGATCAGTTCTTCTTCAATGTAGTTTCGTAGAGACTCCGGTTCGACAGTAACCCACGATAGCTTTACCGCTCCACCCGCCTGAACATGTGAAATTATTTTCCAGAGCTTTGCACCGGTCTTCTCGTTTTTCGTTATGAGGTGATTCCGAATTCTCTGGCGGGCAAGCTTTCTTGTTGTTTTTCCGATGTATCGGAGAGTGAACGCATCGGTTCCTTTGGGAGCGGTAAAAATCGCATAGACGTTGGTAGCACCCGATACTGAATTGAGCAAGCTTTGATTCTCAGCATCAATCTGAGCCGCACTCCACGGTGTGATGTTATTTGGCGAATACTTGACTAACGTTCGCGCCTCTTCCTTCAGAAGTGCGACCTCCACGTTCTTTAAAAATTCTTCCAGACTTTGGAGGTGCTCGTATTCCATTAGCACGTGGCTCTCAATGCATAACGTTGGACATCAGATACGCTCCCAGACTTGAATGAGGCCGAGCAGATGCGTAAGACCGACGACAAAGGACACACCAGAGGAGATAAGCCAGAAGGTCGGCGAATTACCGGGGAACACTGGCTTAAGCAGCGGAAAGGCCAACGCGCGGGCCAGGTAGATGGCGGTAATGGTGGCCAGGGCGAGCCGCACGAAAGGTAGCGGCTGAATGAACCCGGCGGCAGATAGAGCATAAAGCGCCCACACGGTAAGGACGGAACCGATGACAAAAGCGAAGAGCGGTGGCAACCAATGTCCCGCCTGCGCCATGCGAACGATGGCGGTTCCCGCACCGAGAATGCGAAAGCCGTTCGCTCCCCACGGGATGCATACGAAGTGAAGGGCAGCAGCAGCTAAGCTGAAGAGAGCTGCGGCGAGCATGAACGGATTGTGCAGACTATCCACGGTGCGGCCTTTCTGATGTCAAACGTTCAAAGTAACCGGCCTGTGCGGCATTTTGCGCAGGTCCAGTTGACCGCAGGGTTGGGCGTCTGTGGCTACACCGCATGCTGTTCAACCTCCACGGTTTCTAGCCACTCGGCAAAGCGCTCTACTTCGGACAGTGCGGCAAATAACTTTTCCGAGGTAATGCGGATGGGCGGTTCCAAGAGACACACGCGCTCACCTTCTTCAGTTTCAGAGAATAGGGATGCGGCGTTTTCGTCGATGAAGAACGGGTGGGGCAATTTCTTCAGATCGCTGTCCAAGTAATGCGAACTGTCCAGCGTGATCGACTCAGGATGCTGAGCCCGATTTCGCACGAGGACGATTTCTTCTAGTACTTCCAACCGAACCGGACTGTCTTCGAAGCGGATGCGGAAATGAAGCGCGAAGTAAGCCTTGTAGCCGTTGAACCATCCGTTCTTAAAATCTCCCTTGAGCGAGGCATCAACGGGGATTCCGATTTGGCGCTCACACGTCTTGAAGTAGAGATGGAAGACGGCGGCAAGCATTGAAATACACGTGCGCCCAACAACTTGAAGAGACTCGTCAGCATCCAGCCATTCTTCAAGGAAGGCTGGCTCAGGGTCTTCGCTATACAGCGGTACAAACGGTTCTTCTTCCGCCTCAATCTGGCGCTTACGCTCAATAAAAGGCGCAGAAGCCATCTCGTAGAACTGGCGAATGAAGCTCACCCTTCGATTTAGAAAGTACCGCACGTCCACCGCTAGTCTCCAGACGCCTAACTTAAAGTAGATGGCAAAACGCCATATAAGCTGGCTGCGTGTGACGTACAAGCTGTCTCATATTTGCCTATCCTTTTGATTACGCATCATGACCGCAACGTAACATGGCCGTTGTCTTGGCGAAAGGCGGCATGTGCAGACTAGTGGCCATGGCCGCCAGCGGCGCCAGATGAACTAGCGCCGTTCCTTCTTCAGCGCGGCCGCTACTTCGCGCTTGGCATCCTTCTCGCGCTCAGTGGCGCGTTTGTCGTGTTCCTTCTTGCCCTTGGCGAGGCCGATCTCCAGCTTGATGCGGCCGCCTTTGTAGTGCATGTCCAGCGGCATCAGGGTGTAGCCGGCGCGTTGTACTTTGCCGATGAGTTTGTCGATCTCGTGCTTGTGCAGCAGCAGCTTGCGCGTACGCACGGGGTCGGGGTGGATGTGGGTGGAGGCGTTCTGCAGGGGGCTGATGTGCGAGCCGAACAGCCACAGGGCGCCGTCCTTGGCGAGCACGTAGGCTTCCTTAAGCTGCACGCGACCGGCGCGGATGGCTTTGACTTCCCAGCCTTCCAGCATGAGACCGGCTTCATGTTTGTCTTCGATGAAGAAGTCGTGAAAGGCTTTCTTGTTCTGGATGATGCTCATTGGGGTGAGTTTTGCTTGGCGTTGCGATATTCTAGCAGCCTTTCGTGACGGGCTTGATGAAGCATGGCGTTGGTGGAGAAGACGGTGCTGGTGGCACACACGGCGGAGCAGATGTTCAACCTGGTGGACCGGGTGGAGGAATATCCGCAGTTCTTGCCGTGGTGCGGCGGTGCGACCGTGGACAAGATGGAAGACACGACCATGCATGCCACGGTGCATATCGACTATCACCACCTGAAGCAGCAGTTCTCCACCGAGAACCACCGCGAGCCGCCGTTGCTGATCGAGATGAAGCTGAAATCCGGTCCGTTCCAGCAGTTGGATGGCAGCTGGCGCTTCATCCCGTTGAACGAGGAAGCCTGTAAAATAGAATTCCGTCTACATTATGAATTCTCCAGCAAGTTGCTGGAGAAGCTGGTGGGGCCGGTGTTCCATTACATCGCCAACAGTTTCGTGGATGCTTTCATCCACCGTGCAGAGAAGATCTACGCCACACCATGAGTACTGAAAACATCAATATCGAGCTGGTCTATGCCTTGCCGCAGCAGCAGACGCTGCTGAAGTGCGAGGTCCCGGCCGGCACCACGCTGGGGGATGCGGTGCGCTTGTCCGGCATCCTGGATAAGCATCCCGAGATCGATGCGGCCAAGGCCAAATACGGCATCTTCGGCAAGCTGAGCAAGGCCGACGTGGTGATGCGCGATAAGGATCGCATCGAGATCTATCGCCCCTTGATCGCCGACCCCAAGGAGGTGCGCAAGAAGCGCGCCGAAGAGGGGAAGGTAATGAAGAAGGGCGGCGGGGACGCCTGACCTTTCATGCTCAACATCGACCTCCACTGTCATTCCAACGCTTCCGACGGCACGCTGCCGCCGGAGGAGCTGGTCGCGCGGGCTGCCGAGCGCGGGGTGACGCTGCTGGCTTTGACCGACCACGATGAGACGGATGGTCTTGCTGCCGCACGTGCTGCGGCAGACCAAGCCGGCATCGCTTTCATCAACGGGGTGGAGATCTCGGTCTCCTGGCGCAAACATACGCTGCACATCGTCGGTCTGGGTATCGACCCAGGCCATCCGGCACTGATCGCCGGGCTGGAGCAGGTGCGCGGCGGTCGCCGTCTGCGCGCGCAGAAGATGGCGGACGAGCTGGCCAAGGTCGGCCTCGGCGGCACGCTGGAAGGTGCCTACCGCTTCGCCAGCAATCCCAACATGATCGGCCGTACGCATTTCGCGCGTTATCTGGTCGAGTCGGGCAAGTGCAAGGATGTGAAGAGCGTGTTCAATCGCTACCTGGCTACCGGCAAGCCGGGCTATGTGCCACACCAGTGGGCCGATCTGGCCGATGCCATCGCCTGGATACGCGGCAGCGGCGGCATCGCCGTGCTGGCGCATCCGGGGCGTTACATGGTGGGCAAGAACAGCATGGGCAAGACCACCATGCGCGAATTGCTGACCGAGTTCGTCGAACTGGGCGGGCAGGCGCTGGAAGTGGTGACCGGCAGCCATACGCCTCCGCAATATGCCGAGTTCGCCCGCTATGCCGCAGAGTTCGGTCTGCTGGCGTCGTGCGGTTCGGATTTCCATGGCCCGCATGAGAGTTACCGCGACCTCGGTCGCCTGCCGGACCTGCCCGAAGGTTGCCACCCGGTGTGGGAACTATGGCAGACCGGACTACAACAGAAAGCTGCCTGATGGCCCAGTTATTCAGCATCCATCCCGACAACCCCAATGCGCGCCTGGTACGCCAGGCCGTGGCCATGCTGCGCGACGGGGCGGTGATCGTCTACCCCACGGATTCCGGCTATGCGCTGGGCTGCCATCTGGACGACAAGGATGCGGTCACGCGCATCCGCCAGATCCGCGGCCTGGACGAGCAACATCACATGACGCTGGTGTGTCGCGACCTGTCCGAACTTTCCACCTATGCGCGGGTGGACAACGTGCAGTTCCGCCTGCTGAAGAACAACACACCGGGCGCCTATACCTTCATCCTGCAAGCCACCAAGGAAGTGCCGCGCCGTTTGCAGCATCCCAAGCGCAGCACCGTGGGCGTGCGCATCCCCGATCATCCGGTGGCGCTGGCCTTGCTGGAAGAGCTGGGCGAACCGTTGCTGAGCACCACGCTGATCCTGCCGGACATGCCGTATCCGCTGACCGACGTGGAAGAGATCCGCGAACAACTGGAGCGCAGCGTGGATCTGGTGATCGAGGGCGGTAGCGTGGGGCTGGAGCCGACCACGGTGATCGACTTGTCCGGCGATGAGCCGCAACTGGTGCGCGCCGGCCGCGGCGATGGCGCACCCTTCGGAGTGTGAATGCGATGGACCATCTGATCCAGCTCATCGCCGTTGCCGCACTGCCGGTATTGTTCGCCATCACCTTGCACGAGGCGGCGCACGGTTATGTGGCGCGCCATTTCGGCGACATGACGGCCTATCAGCAGGGGCGCATCTCGCTCAATCCGCTGCGCCACATCGACCCGATCGGCACCGTGCTGCTGCCGCTGCTGACCCTGGTGTTCGGCGGCATCCTGTTCGGCTGGGCCAAGCCGGTGCCGGTCAATTTCGGCGCCTTGCGTCGTCCCAAGCAGGATATGTTGTGGGTGGCCATCGCCGGCCCGGCCAGCAACTTGTTCATGGCCATCTTCTGGGCATTGATCGCCAAACTGGCCTGGGTCTTCCCGCATGGTTACTTCTCCGAACCGATGCTGGAAATGGCGCAGATCGGGGTTAAAATCAATGTCATCCTGATGGTGCTCAATATGTTGCCGCTGCCGCCGCTGGACGGCGGGCGCGTGGCGGTGAGCCTGTTGCCGCATCGCCAGGCCTATCAGCTGTCGCGTCTTGAGCCCTATGGTCTGTTCATCCTGATCGGTCTGGCCATCACGCCGCTGCTGGGCTGGATCCTGACGCCGCCGGTGATGGCGGTGATCAATGTCATCAACTTTTTCTTGTGAATGTGAAGCCGAACGATGTTTGCTGATCGCGTGTTATCTGGGATGCGTCCCACTGGCAACCTGCACCTGGGCCATTACCACGGCGTGCTGAAAAACTGGGTGCGCATGCAGCACGAGTTCGAATGCTATTTCTTCGTGGCAGACTGGCATGCGTTGACCACCCATTACGACACCCCGCAGGTGATCGAGCAGAACGTGTGGGACATGGTCATCGACTGGCTGGCAGCCGGCGTCGATCCGGCGCATGCCACGCTGTTCATCCAGTCGCGCGTGCCGGAACACGCCGAACTGCATCTGCTGCTGTCCATGATCACGCCGCTGGGCTGGCTGGAACGCATGCCCACCTACAAGGATCAGCAGGAGAAGCTGTCCGGCAAGGACCTGTCCACCTACGGTTTCCTCGGCTACCCCTTGCTGCAGAGCGCCGATATCCTGATCTACCGCGCCACCCAGGTGCCGGTGGGCGAGGACCAGGTGCCGCACATCGAGTTCACGCGCGAGATCGCGCGCCGTTTCAACCATATCTACGGCCGTGAGCCGGGCTTCGAGGAGAAAGCCGAGGCCGCCGTGAAGAAGCTGGGCAGCAAGAAGGCCAAGCTGTACAGCGAGCTGCGCACGCGCTATCAGGAGCAGGGCGACGACGATGCGCTGGAATCAGCCAAGGCCTTGCTGGACGAACAGCAGAACCTGTCGCACGGCGACCGCGAGCGCCTGTTCGGTTATCTGGAGGGCAGCGGCAAGATGATCCTGTCCGAGCCGCAGGCCATGTTGACCGCCGCTTCGCGCATGCCCGGCCTGGACGGGCAGAAGATGTCCAAGTCCTACGGCAACACCATCAGCCTGCGCGAAGACGAGACCGAGTTGGCCAAGAAGATCAAGACCATGCCCACCGACCCGGCGCGTATCCGCCGCACCGATGCCGGCGACCCGGACAAGTGCCCGGTGTGGCAGTTGCACGAGGTGTACTCCGGCGACAACGTCAAGCAGTGGGTGCAGCAGGGCTGTCGCAGTGCCGGCATCGGCTGTATCGAATGCAAGCAGCCGGTGATCGAGGGCGTGCTGGCCGAGCAGCGGCCGATGCGCGAACGGGCGCAGATGTATCTGGACGATCCGACCCTGGTGCGCAACATCATCGCCGATGGCTGCGAGAAGGCCCGTAAACTGGCGAGCGACACCATGCGCGATGTGCGCGAGGCGATGGGACTGGAATACAAGTGAGCGAACTGCTGACCCAGAGCGATCTGCCGATGACCCAGCCCGTGGCATTCGTCCACGGGCAGCCGATGACCGAGGTGCCGCAAGACCTCTACATCCCGCCGGACGCGCTCGAGGTCGCCCTGGAATCGTTCCAGGGGCCGCTGGACCTGTTGCTCTACCTGATCCGCAGGCACAACCTCGATCCGCTGGACATCCCCATGGCCCAGCTCACCCAGCAATACATCGGCTACATCGAAGTGATGCAGCAGAACCGCATGGAACTGGCGGCGGAATACCTGCTGATGGCCGCCGTGCTGATCGAGATCAAGTCGCGCATGTTGTTGCCGCGTCCGCCCAAGCAGGGGGAAGAGGTGAGCGACGAAGACCCGCGTGCCGAACTGATGCGCCGCCTGCTGGAATACGAACAGATGAAACTGGCCGCGCAGAAGCTGAATGCCATGCCGCAGGCCGGGCGCGACTTCGAGCTGGTGCAGGTGCTGATCGAACGCACCGTGGTCGAACGCTTGCCCACCGTGACCGTAGAGGATCTGCAAAATGCCTGGCTGGCGCTGCTCACGCGCGCCAAGGTGCATGCCAGCCACAAGGTGCGCCGCGAGGAACTGTCGGTGCGCGAACAGATGACCAAGGTGCTGCGCCGTCTGCGCGATGCCGATTTCGTGCCGTTCGAAGAGCTGTTCGAGCTGGACGAGGGCATCCCCATGCTGGTCGTCACCTTCATCGCCATCCTCGAACTGGCCAAGGAGACGCTGGTCGAGATCACACAAACCGAGTCGTTGGGGAATATCTATGTCCGAACCAGCTGCAGCCTCACAGATGAATGACGAGACGACATTGCAGGAGACCGGGACTGAGCACTCGGACCTGCCGGTGCTGACCGACGAGGTGGGCAGCGAAGTGGCCACCGTGGATATGGATATGCCGCTGTTGCGCCGCATCTTCGAGGCCGCCTTGCTCACCACCCAGGAACCGCTCAATGCGGCTGAGCTGAAGCGACTGGCCGGTGTGGCGCTGGAGAACCGTCAGGTGGAAGTGCTGATGGAAGAGTTGCGCGACAAATATGCGGACAGCGGCATCGAACTGACGCGCGTCTCCAGCGGCTGGCGCTTCCGCGCACGGCCGGAGATGCAGGAATACCTGGACCGTCTCAATCCGCAGAAAGCGCCGCGCTATTCGCGCGCCGTGATGGAGACCCTGGCCATCATCGCCTATCGCCAGCCGGTGACGCGCGGCGACATCGAGGACATCCGCGGCGTGGCCGTCTCCACCCAGGTGCTGAAGACGCTGGAAGGGCGTAGCTGGATCGAGGTCATCGGTACGCGCGATACGCCGGGCAAACCGGCGCTGTACGCCACCACCCAGCAACTGCTGGACGATCTCAACCTGCGCAGCCTGAGCGAATTGCCGGCGCTGGAAGAGATGGGCAGCCTGATCGATCCCAACGCCGAAGCGCCGCAGGCCTGATGCACGACTGCAAGCACATCAGTTCGCGCGACAACCCGTTCTTCAAATCGCTGCTCAAGCTGGCCGGCACGGCGCGTGCCCGGCGCGAAGCCGGGCAGACCTTGCTGGACGGTCCGCACCTGCTGCGCGCCTGGCTGGAGCAGGGCCGTCTGCCGCAGCATCTGTTGCTCAGTCCGCATGCCTTGCAGGATGCCGAGATCGCCGAGCTGCGCGCCGCCTGCCGCGAGGTGCCCTGCACCGTGCTGGACGAGGTCTTGTTCAAACAACTTTCCGAACTGAAGACGCCGAACGGCTTGCTCGCGCTGATCGACATCCCGCCCGTCGAGAATGTCACGGCGAACTTCGCCGTGCTGCTGGAAGACATCCAGGACCCGGGTAATCTGGGCTCCATCTTGCGCAGTGCCGGTGCCGCCGGATGCGATGCGGTCTATCTGTCGCCGGGCTGTGCCGATGCCTGGTCGCCGCGCGTGTTGCGGGCCGGCATGGGTGGACATTTCACCATTCGGATCAATGAGTCTTGCGATCTTCTTGAGGTCGCTTCGCGCTTCGACGGGATGCTGTTGGCGGCTTCCTTGCAAGCTTCATCCGCGCTCTACGAGTGCGATCTGCGCGGTCGTATCGCCTTCGCCATCGGCAATGAAGGGGCCGGGCTCAGCCCGGCCTTGCAGGCGCAGGCGACGCAACGTTTCATCATCCCGATGCCGGGGCAGGTGGAGTCGCTGAACGCGGCGGCCGCTGCCGCGGTGTGTCTGTTCGAGGCCGTACGCCAGCGTCGCTAGCAGGTTGCCGAAAAACGACTGCGGTGGTCATCTGCAGCGTTGCGCGGTACTCACAACCTCGCCTATCTAATGGATATGTCTCGGTCGCTCCGTTCCGTGCGCCTTGCATCTGACCATACTCGCTACGTTTTTCATCTTTTAACGCTTCAAACCGGTCAGGTGTAGCAGGGTAGTGGCGATCTCTTCCACCGAGATGGTGGTCACATCGAGGACGGGGATGTTGGCTTCTTTCATCAGCGCTTCGGCCTGTTGTAATTCCTTGCGGCAGTTCTCCAGTGAGGCATAGCGGCTGTTGGGCATGCGTTCGGCGCGGATCTGGCTCAGGCGTTCCGGCTGGATGGTGAGGCCATAGAGCTTGCTGGTGAGCGACTTGAGTGCCTGCGGCAAGGCATGGTTCTCGAAATCCTCCGGCACCAGCGGGTAGTTGGCGGCGAAGATGCCGAATTGCAGCGCCAGGTAGAGCGAGGTAGGCGATTTGCCGCAGCGCGAGACGCCCACCAGGATGATGTCGGCACGGCCGAGGTCGCGTGTGACGCCGCCATCGTCGTGGTTCAGTGCATAGTTCACCGCATCCATGCGCTCGTTATAGTAGGAGCCGGGGTGGTGCGAGCGGCCGATAGCGTGCGAGGAGGGCATGCCGAGTTCGTTCTCCAGCGGCACGATGAAGCTCTCGAACAGGTCGAGGATGAGCGCGTCGCTCTCTTCGATGATGTCGTGGATCTCCGGCACGATCAGCGTGCTGAACACCAGCGGACGTTGCCCATCTTGCTGTGCCGCCTGGTTGATGCGCGCTTTGGCGGCTTGCGCCTTCTCCATGGAATCGACGAAGGGCAGCGTGACGCGCTCGATGGCGATGCCTTCGAACTGCGACAGCAGGCTGCGGCCGAGCTTTTCCACGGTGAGGCCGGTACGGTCCGAGACGAAGAAGGCGGTACGTTTCTGCGACATGTGTGACTCCAGGCGATGCCGTTCAGGTCGGCGGTTGGCGTAGATAGGCTTCGAATGCCGGGGCATCTAGGGGTTTGCTGAAATAATAGCCTTGCACCTCGTGGCAGCCTTGCAGACGCAGGAAGGCCAGCTGGCCCGGTGTCTCCACGCCCTCGGCGATGGTCTGCATGCCCAGGCTGCTGGCCAGATTGATGATGGCGGTGACGATGGCCTTGTCTTCCGGATCTTCGGTCAGGTCGCGTACGAAGGACTGGTCGATCTTCAGTTTGTAGACGTTGAAACGCTTGAGATAGCTGAGCGAGGAATAGCCGGTGCCGAAGTCGTCGATGGACAGGCGGATGCCGCGCGCATGCAGCTTGTCCATCATCGCCATCGCGCCTTGCGGATCGTCCATGGCCACTGCTTCGGTGAGTTCCAGTTCCAGTCGCTCCGGCGCCAAGCCGACATTTTCCAGGATGTGCGTGACGCGTTCGGGCAGGTCGGGCTGGTGGAACTGTACCGCCGACAGATTGACGGCCACCACTTGCAGCGGCAGGCCGGCCTCCTGCCAGTGCTTCATTTGCGCCGCTGCGGTATGCAGCACCCATTCGCCGATCGGGATGATGAGTCCGCTATCCTCGGCCAGCGGGATGAACTCGGCCGGGGAGATGTTGCCCAGCTCCGGGTGGCGCCAGCGCAGCAGTGCCTCCGCGCCGATCACGCCGCCGTCGCGCAGGGAGATCTGCGGCTGGAATTGCAGGTGCAGTTCGCCGCGCGCCAGCGCCTGGCGCAGGGCGCTGAGCAATTGCATGGTGCGCGTGGAGTGCGCCTGCATCTCCTGCGTGAAGAAGCGGAAATCGTTGCGCGTGCCCTGCTTGAGCCGGTTCATCGCGATGTCGGCGTTCTTCAGCAATTCCTCGCCGCTATGGCCATCCTCGGGATAGATGGCGATGCCGATGGACGGTGTATCGACCAGTTCATGCTGGCCGATGTGGCAGGGCTGCGACACCGATTCGATCAACTTGCTGGCGATCACCGCGGCTGCATCGGCATCGATGCCGGGGAACAGCAGGATGAACTCGTCGCCGCCCAGACGCGCCACGGTATCCTCTTCGCGCACCGCACCCTTGAGGCGGGCCGAGACTTCCACCAGATAACGGTCGCCGATGCTGTGTCCCAGGCTGTCGTTGATGTTCTGGAAATGGTCGAGGTCGAGGAACATCACGGCCATCGCGCTGCCCGTACGCGCGGCTTCGGCGATGGCCTGATCCAGGCGCTCGTTCAGCAGATGACGGTTGGGCAGGCCGGTGAGTTGGTCGAAATTGGCCAGGTGGCGCATGCGCGCTTCCGTCTGGCGACGCTCGGTGATGTTCTCCTTCACCGCCAGGTAATGGGTGATACGCCCGTCCGCCTGGCGCACCGGCGAGATGATGGCGGACTCGATATAGATGCTGCCGTCCTTGCGCTTGTTGATGAGTTCGCCCTGCCAGACGCGGCCGGCGGCCAGGTGCTCCCACAGCTCCTGGAAGGTCTCGCGCGGCGTCTGGCCGGATTGCAGGAAGCGCGGGTTCTGTCCGATCGCTTCCTGTGCCGAGTAACCGGTGATCTGGGTGAAGGCCTGGTTCACGTACTCGATGCGGGCCGCCAGATCGGTGATGACGATGGTGTTGGGACTCTGTTCGACCGCCAGCGACAGCTGGCGCAGGCTGGCTTCGGCAGCCTTGAGGCGCGTGATGTCGCGCGTGATGGACAGCAGGCAGGCCTCACCCTTGATCTCGACCGCCCGCGCCGACATCAGGCCGGTGATGGTGCGTCCATTCTTCAGGCCGAACACGGCTTCCAGGTTCTCGCAGGTGCCATGCTGGCGCAAGGCGGCGACCAGCCGTTCGCGGTCCGCCGGGTCGGTCCAGATGTTCAGTTCCAGCGCGGTCTTGCCGATCACTTCCGCGCGCGTCCAGCCGGTGATGCGTTCGAACCCCTCGTTGACGTCGAGATACATGCCGTCGCTCAGCCGGGTGATATTGATGGCATCCGGGCTGGTGAAGAACGCGGTGCGATACAGTTCGTCCTTGTCCTGCAACTGCTGGTTGGCCTGCCGCAGCGCTTCGTTGTCGGCGAAACGGTCGAGCGCGAAACTGATGTCCATCGCCAGCTCCTGCAACAGACCCCGTTCGGCGTCGTCGAAAGCGCGCGCTTCGTCGGCCAGCAGCACGAACACGCCGGCCAGGCGCTGTTTGCAGGTGATGGGTAGCACGGCCAGGCTCTGCCAGCCGGTCGCGCCCGTCAGCCCCAGGCGCTCCATCAAGGCGACATCGCCGGTGGCCTCTTCGCACCAGCACGGTTGCAGGCTGGACGCCACCATCTGCAGCGGTCCCTCCGCTGTCAGGGGGTAGCTCTGCTCCGCGACGCGCTCACTCTCGCGCCCGAAGGCATTGACTGTGCGCAAGGCGCGGCCATCCGGCGTCAGCCGCGCGATCCAGGCCAGCGACATGCCGCCCAGCGTCACCACGTCGCGACAGATGACGGGGAACAGCATCTCCTCGTCATCGCTGCGCACGATGGCCTGGTTGCATTGGCTGAGTACGCCATACAGATTGCTCAAGCGCTGCAACTGCTGTTCCATGGTCTTGCGGTCGGTGATGTCGCGCGACAGCACGATGAAGCTCGGACTGACCGCAGCCGGATCGTCCTTGCGTGCGATGGACAGCTCGAACCAGTGCATCTCGTCGGCCAGTTGCAGGGCGAACTGGTGACCGTGCGATTCGCCTCGGGTCGCCGCCTCGGCGATGGCCTGTTCGCAGGTCGCAGCGGCATCGGGCGGCATCACGTCGCGGATCTGTCGCCCCAGGAAATCCTGCGGCTGGACGGCGAGCAGCCCCGCGTGCGGGGTGTGGTAATCGAGGAAGCGTCCGGCCGCATCCACCTCGAACAGCAGATCCGGCAAGGCATCCAAAGTGGAACGCAGCCGTGAATCCATCTCGCGCAGCGAGCGGGTGCGCGTGCGCAGACGGCGACGCAGGAACAGCAGGAACGCGCCGCTCACCAGCAGCAAGGCGGAGAGCGTCAGCAGCGACTGTTGCAGCCAGCGCGGCACCAAGGCTTCCTGTGGGGTGTCGCGCCAGTGCCGGAGGATGGTGTAGTACTTCGAGCCGGAGTCGCTCACCCAATCGGATAGATGTCGGTCCAGTGCTTGCAGCAATTCGGGATGGCGGCCACGCCCGGCGGCGAAATACAGTGCCGCCGGATTGAAATAGATGCCGGTGTCGAGCAAACCGTAACGGGTGGCATTGAAGTCGCCGAAATGACGGTTGGTGATCGCAGCATCCACCTTGCCCTGGCTGGCCAGTTCGAAGGCATCCTCGTAAGTGCGGGTGGGCACGATCTGCACGTGCAGCGCGAAATCATGCAGCAAGCGCTCGAACTGCTCTTCCTGTACGCCGCCATCCAGCACCGCGACGCGTTTGTCTTCGAGATCGAGGATGGAGGCGATCTGAGCATGTTCATTGCGGAAAATCTGGCTCCAGCTATGCAAGGCGGGCGTCTTGTGGAAGTCGAATTCCAGTTGACGCTGCTCGGTGTAGGCCATATCGGGCAGCAGGTCTATCGCCCCGGTGCTGAGCTGGCGCAGGCATTCCTGCCAGACGCAGGGGACATACACCACCTGCCAGCCTTCCTGTCGAGCCACCTCATCCAGGATGTCCACCATGATGCCGGCGGCGGAACCGTCGGCGCGCGTGAACATCTTGGGTGGGTTCTCATACAGACCGACACGCACCTCGTTTCCGGCAGCATGGGCCGGAGCTGTCATCAACAGATGCAGGCAGGCCAGCAACAGCGGGAGCCGATACCAGAAATTGCTGGCTAGGCCGGGGTTGGAGCTTGGGATCGACACGTGTCTGGTGAACGACAGGATTGGATGCGGCAGTCTATACCCGAAAGACGGAGGCGAAAATAAAAACCGCCCACAAGGGGCGGTCGGTATTCTGGCGGAGAGGGCGGGATTCGAACCCGCGGTGGGGTATTACCCCACACACGCTTTCCAGCCGGGTAATTTCAAGCCCTGAAACCCATTGGAAATAGGTTTTTCGAAGGTGTGCTAGGTTGAATCGAGAGTTATTGGCACATTTTTGGCACAGCGAGGCGCACCTATGGCAACCATCCGAAAAAAAGGTCCTTATCAGTGGCACGTTCAAATCCGGCGCAAGGGATTTCCCTCTGCTACAAAAACGTTTGAATCTGAGAATGCCGCCCTGAAATGGGCACGCGACATCGAATCAAAGATGGACAAAGGCATTTACTTCGATCGTTCAGAAGCGGAACGCATAACCCTTGGCGATCTCATCGACAAATTCCTCAAGGAGCATGCCCCTTATCAATACAAACGACGTGAGGATGGCAAAGAGGCTTACAAATTCCAATGCGCTCACCTCAAGAAGCGCCTCGGGGAATATTGCCTAGCCGCAATCGATCAACGTGTGGTGGCGCAATATCGAGATGATCGTCTTGCTGACATGTGGCGCAGCAAACCGATTTCAGGCAGCACGGTAAAAAAAGAACTGAACATGTTGAGCAAGCTCATGGGATTTGCGGAAATCGAGGAGGGCATTGATCTGCCTCGCGGCAATCCTGTGAGAAAGGTCCGCATGCCGAAAGATTCTGCAGGCCGCGACCGGCGGCTGACTGAAACAGAATGGGAACGTCTGGAAATTGAGTGCCGCGCCAGCCGCAATCGCAGTTTGTGGCCATGCGTCCAGCTCGCTATTGCACTAGGGGCTCGCCAAGGAGAACTTCTCAATCTTGAATGGAGAGATGTCAATAAGAAGCGCTGTGTAGCATTGCTGCGTGAGACGAAGAACGGGGATGACAGAGCAGTGCCGCTGTCCAGTCAGGCACTTTCCATACTAGACAGGCTGCCCATTCATATAAGCAGTGGCAAGGTGTTCAATCTTGGGCGTATGACGCTATACCATGCGTTCATTGCCGCAGTAAAGCGCGCGAAAATCAGCGATTACACCTTCCACGACTTAAGGCATGAAGCACTGTCCAGGTTATCGGAACGCGGCGACCTCACAATGCTCGAAATTGCCAGCATTTCTGGACACAAGACATTGAAGATGCTTCAACGATACACACATCTTCATGCTGAAAAATTGGCGAAGAAGTTAGGGTAGGGCGCGGGAAAGAAAAGGCGAAAAAAGTTATTGACATGAACGCCGAGAATTAAGAATATTGCGACCGTCGATCTTCGCCTCGACATAGATTCACCCAAAGCATTGCCCAAAAGAAACACCCCAATCCTCAGATTCCGCATCTCTCAAGATGCGGATCGACGAAGGTACCACCATCCTTGCGACTGGTTACCTAATATCTCTTTGGTCGTCATAGCCCAAGAGAAACCTAAAGCTGCTGCAGCTTGCTACTACCAAGTTGCGCGCTCCCAAAATCAGTCCGTCTTAAATTCTCGGCGGCGGTTCTAATCAAGAATCAATATTCAGCTTCTTCCCGCGGCGCTGGGCGGTTGCATCCTTTCTGCAAATCAAATTTGCTGAAGTCAAAGTGCGAAGAACATTTTCCGCGCGGCGCCGCGCGCACGTCCAATTTTTAGGAGTGCGTCATGAACAAACATCTGAACAAGAATCAGCCGATGTCATATATATCGGCAGCAAACCTGCGCCCCGATTTTTTCCAAAATCGATTGCTTCTAACACGTGTTGAAGCCGGGTTTGCTTGTGGCTGGGCAAAACAAACTGTTTACAACAAAATCAATAACGAGGAGTATCACATTCCGACCATCGAATTTGGCGGCAGACCGATGGTTCGAGTCGATGATCTATTCGAGTATATCGAGAAGTTGAAACCGCATCTCACAGCTGCCTCAGTTGAGGTTAACCGAGTGGGCCGCCCCACAAAAGCGGAATCAGTGAAGAAGAAAGTGGGGGCGATATGAACCCTGAAATCTATTTCATTGATGCCCATGAAGTGCAGATGGTGCGTTCTTGGCTGCTGTCCCAGGACGATGAGATTCAGATGGAGGCTGCACAGGAAGTCGCGCTCATGCGAGTTCTGAATATTGAAAGTTTGCTGGGATCATTGCGTTACACACATTCGGCGTCAACGCTCAACTCGATCCTTGAATACTTGAGCATCCCTAGTGTGGCTGCTGCATTTCAACTGCTTGGACTGGATTCAGAACAGATTATTAGCGGTGCTGAATTCCACGCTCGTCGCTTTGGGACGACGCGGCCGGATGACTTCTGGCGCAAGTGCGGCGTAGGCCGCCCTTCAAAGAAACGCGAGGTGGCAATATGAGCGTTGCTGCTTTGACGATTGCCTTTAGAGCCAAGCTTGGCAAGTCTTCAACTAAATCGGTATTTGTCGCCCTTGCTGATAGGGCTGACGATGTAACTGGCATATGTTTCCCATCTGTCGCCGACATTGTGGAAAGAACGGAGCTTGATCGAAAGACAGTGCTTTCATGCCTGAAGGAACTTGAGCGGCGTAAGTTCCTTCTGGATACAGGGAAGCGATGCGGAAAAACGAACCAAGTAAAGATTTGGCGTCTTGATCTTGCTTTGATAAAACAGACTTCTGAGAAGCCGCACCAAAATGGGAATGGTTCCGATTTTTCGTCAAAACTATCCCGAATCTCCGAGCAACCAGTACCAAAATCGGGATACGGAACCCCCTGCGAATCATCATCTAACCACCACCTAGAGGGCCATACTGGAGGTGAGGGGGATGAAGTAAATTCCGAATCCCCTGGCGTGGTTTGGCATGAAGATGAGCTTCGGGGAAGCCTTGAGGAATTCATTTCCGCAGCCCACTGGATGCAGCTCCATACTGGAGGCTTTCGGAGTAGCCCCGTAAAATTCAAGTCGGCAGTCAGGAAGCGCATCAGAAGCAATGGGCCAAATCCTGAGGATTGGGAAACGTTCAGACTCTGGCGTGCGTCACATTCTCAGCTTGAGGCCGCTGCAAACCCGGAAGAAACCAAGCTGGCGGCCGAGCGGAAGCAACGGCTAGCATCTGTGAGGCAACGTTACGAAGAGATGGCAACAGCGGAGCAAAAGGCAACCGAGTCCCGGTTTGCAGCTTACCTTCAGGCTACTAACGCACAGGTCAATATGGCCTATCGATTGAGTGGGTTGGAGTCGAAAATGGTGTCCATGGCTTTCTACGAATGGCTAGCAGGCGAACTAAAGTAGTTAAGTGGGAAAAGGAAGGCGTGGCGGCAATGGTCAGGAGGGCGGTGTTGTGCCTGATTCAAGCCTAAAGCTGTTCCGCCTTCCTTTGGCCAAGATGTCTGATGCGTTTCCGCTCCCCTCGAAGAGGGCAAGTACAGCGGCGGCTTCAACATTCGTTCTGGCTTTATGCCTGATGCACATCAGCTGCAAATCAAACGCTTCCGCCCTCGGTACTTCTAACTGCATGCAAAGCTGATCGAATTCATCGCAGGACAAAGTCCACGGCTGATTGAACAGGAGGTGTTTTTTGCGCTCCAGCTCTGCTTTGCCGCCATCAATGACTTTGAGAGGGGGGGGACATGGCTTGTTCATGTATTCAGTCTAGCATCATGATGGACGCATCTCCCATACCTGAATCGTCCCTCTGGTAGGTCGAGTCCGCCTGGGCGTCCATCGTGCTAACATTCGCAGAATTAAAGAAAAATGGCGGTTGGCTCTATAGCCGCATTGGGGATTTGAGTATTTCCATGGCGCCGATTGCTTAAACAATACCTACAGAAAAATTGCATGCCAACATTGAATTGGATCGGCAAGGAAGCCGTCGTCAAACACCACAAGGAAGTACCGTTCCGCCTGCTGGAGCCAGTGTCTGAACTCTCTTGCGGGCCTGTAGATTCCGGCAACCTGATCGTGCAGGGCGACAATCTGCACGCACTCAAGGCACTGCTGCCGCGCTACGCGGGGCAGGTGAAGTGCATCTACATCGACCCGCCGTACAACACCGGAAACGAGGGCTGGGTGTACAACGACAACGTCAACAGCCCGGAGATACGTAAGTGGCTGGGTGAGGTGGTCGGCAAGGAAGGCGAGACGCTGGATCGGCATGACCGCTGGCTGTCGATGATGTACCCGCGCCTAGTTCTGTTGAAACAGTTTCTCCGCGAGGATGGGGCGATCTTCGTGTCCATCGACGACAATGAGGTGGCGACTTTGCGGTTGTTGATGGATGAGATTTTTGGGAAAGCGAATTTTGTTGCTTGCAATGCATGGCAGAAGCGCTACTCAAGAGAAAATAGAGTTGCCATAGGCGATGCCCATGAGTATGTTTTGACCTATGCAATTGATCCATTGAGATTTAAGCAATCCGCAAAGAAGCTACCTCTCGGGGCAAAACAGCTTTCTGTATATAAAAATCCGAACAATGACCCAAGGGGAAAATGGCGTCCAGTCTCACTATCGGCGCAGGGATTTCGTCCAAATCAAATGTATGAAATTACTTCCCCAATAACCGGGAAAAAGCACCGGCCACCTGAGGGTTCATGCTGGAAAGTTATTGAATCAGAGTATCAAAGGTTATTGGAGGAAGAGCGCATTTACTTCGGAAAAGATGGAAACGCTATTCCGCAGCGTATTCAATTCCTCTCAACGATCGAAGGCATTGCGCCATGGACTTGGTGGCCACACGAGGAAGTTGGTCATACAGACGAATCAAGAAAAGAAGTGCAAGAAATTTTTGGTACTCAAACTGCGTTTGATACCCCAAAGCCCACTCGCCTCATACAGCGCATTCTGCAAATTGCCACTGACAAAGACTCACTCATACTTGATAGCTTTGCCGGTTCCGGCACAACCGGCCATGCTGTGCTAAAGCAAAATGCCGAAGATGATGGAAATCGCCGTTTCATCCTTGTGGAAATGGATGAAAACATCGCACAAAACGTTACCCGAGAGCGAGTCAAGAGGGTTGCGGAAGGTTACACCAATGCCAAAGCTCAGACTGTCGAAGGCTTGGGTGGAGGCTCCCAGTTCTACCGCCTGTCCACCGATCCCTTGTTCGATGCCGACGGCCAAATTCGCAGCGATGTGATATTCGCGCAACTAGCCGAATTCGTATGGTTTGCCGAAACTGGCACTGGTTTCACCGGTACGACTGATTCGCCGCTGCTGGGCGTGCATGAAGGCCGTGCCATCTATCTGCTCTATAACGGCATCCTCAAGGATAAATCCGTGGGCGGTGGCAATGTGCTCTCCGGCCCGGTGTTCGATGTGCTGCCAAAATTTGCTGGTCCGAAAGTGATTTACGCCGCGGCGAACCGCATGGGTGCCCGCACCGCACGCGAAGGCATCACCTTCAAACAAACCCCTTACGCGCTGGAGGTGTAAGCCATGTCCGGGTTCGTACCGAAAATCTATCAACAACAGGTTCTCGACAGCGTGGAAGCCTACTTCAAGGCCTGCCACGAACTGCCTTCACCCTCGATTGCCTTCACCGCCACCACGGAACGCTTGTGGGGCAGGGGCAATACATACAATCCACTGTCGGGCTTCCCCGCCGATATGCCGTACTTCTGCCTGCGCGTACCGACCGGCGGCGGCAAGACCTGGCTGGCGGCGAAAAGCGTCCAGCTCGTCAATACCCATCTGCTGCGCACCGAGCACAGCGTGATTCTGTGGTTGGTGCCCAGCAAGCCGATTCGGGAGCAAACCATCAAGGCACTTAAAGATCGCAGCCACCCGTATCACACAGCACTGCGTGAAGCTGGCCCGATCACGGTGCTTGATCTGGAAGAAGCAAAGAGCGTGACCCGCGCGACGCTGGACACATCAACCACAGTCATCGTCGCCACGCGTCAGGCGTTCCAGGTAGAGGAAGAAGAGTGCCGCAAGGTCTATCAGTCCAGCGGCGCGCTGATGCATCACTTCGACAACCTGTCGCCTACGCAGCGTGATGAGTTGCTGACCGATGGAGAGGGCAGCGATCGTACTACACCGTATTCGTTGGCCAACGTGCTGCGTCTGCGTCGCCCGTTTGTAGTGGTGGACGAGGCGCACAATAGCCGCACCGAACTGGCCTTTGATATGCTGGCGCGCTTCCGTCCCAGCGGGGTGATGGAGTTGACCGCGACGCCGGATCTGGAACGTACTCCCACCAACGTTCTGCATAGCGTGTCCGCCGCCGAGTTGAAGGCGGAAGAAATGATCAAGTTGCCGGTAGTTCTGGAAACCGAACCGAACTGGCAACAGTGCCTGGCCGATGCCATTGGTCGGCGCGATGCCTTGTATAAACTGGCTGATGAAGAACGTCGTGCGGGTTCCCCGTATCTGCGCCCCTTGGTATTGATCCAGTCTGAACCACGCCGTACTGGCATTGAAACGCTGGACTTCGAGAGGGTGAAGAACGAGTTGATCACCAACCACGGAATCCCCGCCAGCGAGATCGTGGTAGCCACCGGCGAAGAGAAGGGGCTGGAGCAGATCGAAGCCGATTACAAGTTGGGGATTGCCGATCCGGACTGCCCGGTGAAATTCGTCATTACCCAGAAGGCGCTGGCCGAGGGCTGGGACTGCCCGTTTGCCTACATCTTGGTGAGCATGGCTTCGCTGTCGTCCGCCACGGCAGTGGAACAGTTGCTCGGTCGTGTGTTGCGGCAGCCCGGAGCCAGCCATCGGCAGGCCAAGGCGTTGAATCAGTCTTACGCCTTCGTGGTGTCGCGCAATTTTGCTGAGACAGCGAGCGCGCTTCGTGACCGTTTGGTTGCTGGTGCAGGCTTCGAACGCCGTGATGTATCCGAGTTTGTCACTGCAGCCAAGGCCGAGCAGGCACGGCTAGATCTGGAGGGGCACGCCGGGCGAGTAGTTGTTCGGCCCGTTGCGATCACCTTGTCCGAGAAGCCTGACCTGAAGAGCAGATCGGAA
>JAJZSA010000028.1 GCA_021822115.1 Pseudomonadota bacterium | reverse complement strand
AGTTGAAGCGGCGCGCCACACCGCTATCGAAACGCAGTGCGCCGTAATGGCACAGGTGAGACAGGCGGCTGCCGCGCAGCAACCCTTCCGCGCCGGCCAGCATGTCGATGCTGCGCTGGGCGATGACAGCAGGGCAGGAAAAATGGCGTGTGACGTAGGCGGCCAGTTCGGCGCGATGCGTGCGCAACAGCTCGCTCGGTTGCGCGAACAGTTGCGGACGGATGTGCATGTCCATCGCCCATTCGCAGGCGGCATGGGTGAGCACCGGCACGTTACCCCATAGCTTCTCGTGCGCGGGGACGAAGTGGTTGTGCGCGATCACGTCCACCAGCAGGTGGCTGACGAAGCCGAGCGAGAGCGCATAGTCCTCGTCGCTCTGCGCGTTCTCGAGCAGGTCGCGCGCACGTTGCCACTGGTGGGTGGTGGAGAACGGTTGCCCCCAGGAGCGGTCGCTCCACAGGGCGAGGTCGGGCAAACAGGCGCCGGCCAATACCAGACGCGGGAAGTTGCGGATGGCGCGCCGGTAGCGCGCATCGCTGAGCGGCACCGCCCACAGCAGCATCTGCGCGAAGTACACATGGGTATACAGACCCCATGCGTGCGCATCCGCGCTCCACAGCAGCAGAGGGATGAACCAGCGCCAGTTGGCGAGCAGCTTTTTCATGGCACGCAGTGTGACCGCGCTGCATGAAGGCTTGATGACGCGCCCGTTGCATTGCTGTTGCGCAGGAGTATCATCGCGCGCATTTCGTTTTTTCCGGGCCCCACCCGTTTCATGGCGACATTGCTGGCAGGTGACATCGGCGGCACCAAGACGCGACTGGCGACGGTCGAGGTCAGGGGGCAGCGCGTGAGCATCGTCCAGGAACGCGAATACGCCAGCGCCGACTTCCCCGATCTGGCATCCCTGCTGCAAGACTTCCTCGACCAGAGCGGCCCGCTCGCTACAGCGTGTTTCGGCGTGGCCGGTCCGGTGCGCGACGGTAGCGCGCAGATCACCAACCTGCCCTGGCACATCGACGCGTCAGCCTTGCGACAGCGCTTCGCTTTCACTCACTGCCATCTGCTGAACGACCTGGAAGCCACCGCCTGGGGCTTGTCGGCCCTGGAGGCCGACGACCTGTTCACCCTGCATGCCGGCAGTGCGCAGGCACACGGCCACCGCGCCATCATCGCCGCCGGCACCGGCCTGGGCGAAGCCGGCCTGCACTGGGACGGCCATGTACATCAGCCTTATGCCACTGAAGGCGGTCATGCCACGTTCGCGCCGCGCGATGCGCTGGAATGGGAATTCGCCCAGACCTTGCGCGCACGCCACAGCCATGTGAGCTGGGAGCGCGTGGTGTCCGGCATGGGCATCCCCGCGCTATACGATTTCCTGCTGGCGAAAAGCGCAGCGCACACGCCGGATTGGCTGGCGCAGGATATGCAGCGCATGGGCAGAGCGGCCGCCATCTCGCATGCGGCGCTGGCGGAACGCGACGCGTTGTGTGGCGAGACCATGCGCCGCTTCGTGACGCTGTATGCCGCCGAGGCGGGCAACCTGGCGCTCAAGACGATGAGCCGCGGCGGGCTGTATCTGGGCGGCGGCATCGCGCCGAAGATCCTGCCCTTGCTGCAAAGCGGGGTCTTTCTCGAATCCTTCCTCGACAAGGGACGCATGCGCCCCCTGCTGGAGGCCATGCCGGTGCGCGTCATCCTGAATGACCGCGCGGCACTCTACGGACCGGCGCTGTATGCGGCCCGGCCATCCCACTAAACAGGAGGTGCTGTCACAGCCACTATGTTGCAAACCATCGTTGCACGTGTTTCGCCGTATTTCCGTCCCCGTCTGATCGACGCCCTGCACAACTACGACCGCGCGCGCCTGCGCACCGACATCACCGCCGGCATCACCGTCGGCATCGTCGCGCTGCCACTGGCCATCGCCTTCGCCATCGCTTCCGGTGCCAAACCCGAAGCGGGCATCTTCACCGCCATCATCGCCGGCTTCATCATCTCGGCACTGGGCGGCTCGCGCGTGCAGATCGGCGGACCGACCGGCGCCTTCATCGTGATCGTGTACGGCATCATCGCGCAGTACGGTTATGCCAACCTGATCATCTGCACGCTGATGGCCGGCGTGATGCTGGTGCTGATGGGCGCATTCAAGCTGGGTAGCCTGCTCAAATATTTCCCGCGTCCGTTGATCATCGGTTTCACCAACGGCATCGCGGTGTTGATCGCGCTGTCCGAAGTGAAGGACTTCCTCGGCTTGCAGATCGACACCCTGCCCGCCGAGTTCTTCCACAAGATGGGCGCGCTATGGCACGGCCTGCCGACGGTGGATGCGCTCACGCTGGCCTTGGCGCTGCTCAGTGCATTGTTCATCTGGTTCTATCCCGCGAGCTGGGCGCGGCGCGTACCCGCCCCCATCGTGGCGCTGGCACTGGGCACGCTGCTGGTGGCGCTGTTCAAGCTGCCGCTGGAGACCATCGGTACGCGCTTCGGCGGCATCCCGCAGGGCCTGCCGGAATTCGCGGTGCCGGCGATCTCGCTCAGCGACCTGCGCTATCTGATCATGCCGGCCTTCACCATCGCGCTGCTGGGGGCGATCGAATCCATCCTGTCGGCCGCCGTGGCCGACGGCATGATCGACGACAAGCATGACCCCAACCAGGAGCTGATGGCGCAGGGCATCGCCAACATCGTGGTGCCGTTCTTCGGCGGCATCCCGGCCACCGGCGCCATCGCGCGCACCGCCACCAACGTGCGCTCCGGAGCGACCAGCCCCATCTCGGGCATGGTGCATGCGCTGACGCTGCTGCTCATCGTGCTGGTGGCCGCGCCGCTGGCGCAATACATCCCGCTCGCCTCGCTGGCGGCGATCCTGATGATCGTGGCGATCAACATGGGCGAGTGGGACGTGTTCAAACGCCTGAAGACCTATCCGCGCCACGATGCGGTGGTGCTGTTGATCACCTTCTCGTTCACGGTGATCTTCGATCTGACGGTGGCGGTGGAAGTGGGCCTGCTGCTGGCGGCGGTGTTCTTCATCCGCAACATGACCGAACTGTCGCATGTGCAATTGTCGGAAGAGCACACCGCGATGCCGGACGACGGCGAGGCCACGCTGGCGCGCAAGATGGCACCGCCCGGCGTGCTGATCTACCGCCTGTACGGTGCGCTGTTCTTCGGTATCGCCGACAAGCTGGAAAGCGTGCTGCACCAGCAGCACGCCGAACCCGACGTGCTGGTGCTCAACATGACCGAGGTGATCAGCATGGATGCCAGCGCGCTGCATGTACTGGAAGATCTGCACGAGAAACTGCACAAGCGCCACAAGCACCTGATCCTGTGCGGCCCGCACACGCAGCCCTACTTCCTGATGCATCAGGCAGGGCTGTTCGAACGCATCGGCAAGGAGAACGTGGCAGCCGATCTGGATGATGCGATCAAGCGCGCCCGCGCACTGATCGCCGCGCCCAAGGCCTGAGACCGGTGGCGGGCGACGGCATGGCCGTCGCCGCGCCCGGTTCACGGTGCGCTGTGTTGCGTCTCCCGCGACAACTCGTCCTGCCCTTGCTGCGAACGTTGCTGCTGCCATACCTCGCGTTGATGTGCACCGCTGCCGGCACAGCCGGCGAGTGCCGACAACAGCGAAACCAACGCCGCCAGACCCACTAAGTTACGCATACCGCCTCCCCTGCACGAGTCGCAATGTTCACTGACCGACCGGCTGGCGAGCGATATCGGCGGCCAGTTCGTCCTGCGCCTTCTGGGCACGGAACTGCTGCCAGGCGGCACGGTCGTTGTTCATGCTGGTGCGGATGGCGGCTTCGGCGATCTGTTGTGCGGCCGCGTTATCCACGCCGACCAGTGCATACAGGGTGCCGTCCGGTCCAGTGATGGTGCGCAACAGCTTGGTGCCCACCAGCGATTCATCGGTGATCTGCTTGGTGACCGAGGTGTTCACCTGATCCACCGTCTGCTGATCGGCGGCGCCGGTGGTCTCGGCATATTGCTTGATCATGTTGCGCACCCGGGTGCGCACCGTCTGCGCCAGTTGCACGCGCGCATCGGTCATCGCCATCTGGCGCATGAAGGCCGGACCGGCTGCCGACTTGGGCGCGATGCCGACCGCCGTCACCGTCGCTTCCGGCACCGGCATGTTGCACACCCAGCCCGGCGCGAGCTGCTGCGAATTCGGGAACAGACACTCCGGTGCGGCGACCTTCTCTGCCGGCGGTGCGCTGGCACAACCGGCCAGCCCGACCACCCCCACGAATGCCAACGATGTAACGATATGTCTGCGCATGATGCGATCTCCTTTCGTTTGTTGATACTTCATCCCGGCAGCCCCCGTTCAAGCATCACCCAGGAACTTGCCGAACATCTTCTGCCAGCGCTTCACCATGTTGAGCGCGAGCACTTCCATCACCATCTGCTGCGAAACCGGGTTCCAGCCGGTCATGCCGCTGAAGCGGTCGGCGAACACCTGTTGCGTACCATCCAGCAGCACGACCGCCATGCGTCCGTCGAACTGATACTCGTTTGCAGCGCCCGGCTGCGCGGCGGCACGCGTCGCGACCCGGCCATCGGCCACCAGCAGCAACACCAGTCGCTCGTCGCGAACCAGCCCGTCCGGCACCCCCTGTTCGGCCAATTGCTCGACCTGCGCGCCCTCCAGGGCCGGTGCGCGTTCCACGCGTGCGCCGAGTGCGCGCAGCTGTGCATCGAGGCCGTCGCACGCTTTGTGCCACGCCACCACCTTGCCGGCGACACGGTAGGCACACTGCAAGGCCACCGTGCGCCCCTCGAAGAAGCGGCGCCAACGCGCCTGCGTCATCTCGGCCGGCGTACACACTAAAGCCTGCGCCTTGTCGGCGGCAGTGGCGGCGCGCCCCTCCAGTTGCGGCGCTTGCTGCGCCTGGCGGTAATAGTCCTTGGCGCTGCACTGGTCGCCGCGCGCCTCCTCCAGACTGCCGAGACGGAACAGCAGATCGCCGCTGGCGAACACGCCGGACAGGCCGCCCGGAAAGCGACTCAGCAGCCCGCGGTAAGTGGCGGCTGCCTGCATCAATCGCTCGGCGCGCACCGTGCGATCGCTTTGCAAGGCGGCTTCGCCCAGCAGCCGGTCAGCCGTTTGCAGGTCGCCCTGTGCGGACTGCTCGGCCTGCAAGGCAGCACGCAACTGATCCAGGCTGGCGCGATAGTGTTCCGGCGCGGCGGCTTGCGGCACCCGCGCCAGCTCGATGCGCGCCAGCAGCTCTTCCGCGCCGGCCAGCGCATCGGCCCTTGCCGCAGCGCGCTGTGTCGCATCCTGTGCCAGCGCCAGCTGCGCGCGCATCGCATCGAACTGCATGCGTGCCAGTGCATCGCGCCGGCCGTTATCCACATCGCGCTGCGCGATACGCGCCCGCAGCCACAGGTCGCAGGTCGCCGCATCCTCCCAGGTGGCGACCACTTCGACATTGCGCAACGAGGCGGCGGTGGAGGTCTGGGTCACCGCGCTCACCTTGCTGTCGGTGAATTCGCTGCCCCAGCGCCGCACACTGGATTGCTCCAGGATCAAGGCATCACGCACCGACACTTCGATCATGCCGGAGAGCGCCTTGAGCGCGTTCTGGCGCGCGCTCGCGATACGTTCGGCGAGCGGTTCACGTGCATCGGCCGAGACACCGGCCGCATAGAAGTAGCCTTCGGCGATGCTCTCCGGGCTGTCCACCCAGGCCGGGCGCGGGCCGCTGCCGCGACACGAGGCGGCGGATACTGTCGAGACATGCAAGAGACAGGAGATGCCCAACAGGCAGGCTAACAAGATGGGATGGCGCATCGTGCTCATTCGCGCTCCACTTGATAGACGAGGCGGCGATTACCTTCGCTCACCACCAGGTAATCGCCGCTGGCGCCATGCAGATGGCTGAGCTGCGGCGCCTCGAACGGCGTATCGAACAACACCCTGGCCAACTCGATGCCGCGCTCGGTGTCGGCGAACAACAGATGGCTCTGCGACAGCGCGGCGACATAGCGCCAGCTCTGGATGAAGCGGCAATCGGTGATGCGCGAGCCACCGCGCTGGTAGCGCGTATCGCGCTGCGACACTTCGAAGTGTTCGACCTCGCGGCCGGCTTCGAGATCGACCACATGCAGATAGGAGGCATAGGAGCGCGTGGGCCTGCCGATATTGAAAGCGGTGCGCATCAGGTAGGTGCCCACGGCGGCCATGCGCTGATCTGGCGAATAGCGCACGCAGGTCGGTTCTTCCGAGGTCCAGCTGTCGGCTTGCAGGCGCGCATGGCCGGCAGCGGCATCATCGTTGGCGCGCAGCGGTTCCGCTGCGACAGGCAGGGCATCGCCGCTGCCGGCCACCTGGCGCAAGGTGAGATGCACCAGACGCGGGCTGGTGGCATCCATCACCTGCAGGCCGAAGTGTTCTGCCGTCATGTCGACCGCACGCCGGATGGCATTCAGCACCGCCGCCGATTCGGTCAAGCCATCCGAAGGCGGCATACCGCGCGTCCCCATCGGCGCAGAAGTGTAGGCGCGGGCGGCCGCCGCTTCATCGACGTAACGGAGGTCCGCCGCCGCCGTGGCGGTGTAGGTGGCCGCCAGCCCTTGCGCCTTGCCAGCAGAAAGATACAGCCGATAGATACCGGCCAACTGGTACTTGCCCGCGTTCTCGACAAAATCCTCGGCGGTGATGAGCGCACCCGGGTCGCTCAGGCGGCCCCAGGTCTGCTTCAGCTCTTCGGCCTTGTCCTGGTCGAGGACGAGCAGGCCATTATCAGTGAGCAACTGTTCCAGACGCGTCTGTGCCACGCGCTGATACTGGCGCGCCACCTCATCCTGGGCATAGACCACGACGGCGACCTTGTCCGGCTCCGCCCGCACATGCAGGGGAAGCGACAAAAGGAATAGCAGAAGGATGCGCGATCCCAGCGACATCGAGACTCCACGTCGCAGCGACCGGCCGAAGCCGGCCGCTGCACACGGTTCAGTAACGCGCGGTCATGCCGAACAGCATGCGCACGCCGCTCTGTGTGAAGCTCACGGAGCTCGTGTCGGTGGTCAGGCTATCGGAGAACGCCTGGAACGACAGGTCGGCGGAGACCGCCTCGGTGATGAAATAGGAACCGCCGATGCCGAACGACATGCCGCCGCCCGAAGTCGTGGTGGCTGCGGTCGTGGGCGTATCGCTGGTGATCACCACCGCATGCAGTTCGCCCTCGACGAAGGGGACGAAGGAGGATTTCACCGCGGCATCCATGTAGTACTTGGCGCCGAAACCGAAGGTGGTGCCGACATTGGAAGTGGTGCCGCCACCGCTACTGGTGCCGAACATCGACATGGTGCCGTACACCACGGTCTCCGGGGTGACGTACTCGCCCAGACGGAAATACATGAAGGTGCTGGTGGATTCTGAGGTACTCGTGCCGACCTTGGTGCTGGTGGCCGTCATATTGCCGGCGACGGAAGCTTCCCACTGCCCTTCCTGCGCCCATGCCGGTGTGGCCATCGCGGCCGAGATGATCGTTGCTGCCAATATTGCCTTTTTCATTTTACCCCCCCACAGGTTGTATACAACGTTACGACAAAAACCACATCTCAAGGCCAATGTATTGCTGCGTCGGACAAAAGGATATAACCCCGAAGTGTATCGGTATCAGCCTTGCTTCCGACTCTGCTGCCACGCAAAAAACTCGCCCGCCGGCATGGGCTGCGCGATGCTGTAGCCTTGCGCATAGTCGCAACCCATGGCAGCCAGTTTGCCCGCCAGCGCACCGTCCTCCACCCCTTCGGCCACGGTCTTGCGGCCGAAGGCGCGCGCCAATGCGATGACCCCTTGCACGATGGCCTGGTCACCCTGGTTCAGACTCATGCCCTGGATGAAGGATTGGTCGATCTTCAGCGTGTCCGCACCGAGGCGGCTGAGATAGACCAGCGAGGAATAGCCGGTACCGAAATCGTCCAGCGCGAAGCTGATGCCGAGCGCACGGCATTGCGCGATCACTTCCGAAGATTGCACGATGTCGTCCAGTGCGGCGGTCTCCAGCACTTCGATCTGTAGCACGTCCGGCGGCAGTTGCGGATGGCGCTCCAGCCTGCGTTGCAAGGCCGCCACGAAGCCGGGCGTCTGCAAGTGATGGGCCGAGATGTTCACGCTCACTTGCAGCAAAAGGCCGGTGCGTTGCCAGGCCGCCAGTTGCGCCAGCGCATGCTCGATCACCCACTCGCCCAGCCGCACATCCAGCTCGGAGTTCTCGATGATAGGCAGGAACTCGTACGGCGCGAGCAGGCCGCGCTCCGGATGGTTCCAGCGGATCAGCGCCTCGACGCCGAATATGTCGCCTGCTGCGAGATCCTGCTTGGGCTGGTAGTACAGCTCGAACTCGCCGGCCTTCAATCCCAGTTCGATGCGGCGGCGACCTTCGTGCAGGCTGCGCACACGCTGGTCGTGCAGCGCATCGTAGACATGGAAACGGTTCTTGCCATGCTGCTTGGCCACGTACATGGCTTGGTCGGCGTGGCGCAACAAAGTATCGCCGTCGGCATCGTCATCCGGGAAGAAGGTGACACCGATGCTGGCGGAGACCGTCACCTGTGCCGTGCCCAGCACCACCGGTTCGGCGATGACGGCCATCACCCGGTCGAGCACGTTGTAGCACTCGCTCTCCTGGCGCAGCTCGTTGAACAGCAGCACGAACTCGTCGCCGCCCAGGCGTGCCAGCGTGTCACCGGCACGCAGCATGGAAAGCAGGCGACGCGTGATCTCGACCAGCAGCTTGTCGCCCTGCTCGTGGCCATGGCGGTCGTTCACTTCCTTGAAGCCGTCGAGATCGAGATAACACACGGCCAGCATCGCATCGCCGCGCAAGGCGACGCCCATGGCCTGACGCATGCGGTCGGCGAGCAGGCGCCGGTTGGGCACGCCGGTCAGCGCATCGTAATTGGCGACATGGCTCAATTCGGCCTCATGGTCCTTGAGATAGGTGATGTCGGAGAACACGCCGACATGGCGCTGCACCCGCCCTTGATCGTCGGCGATGAGCGAGATGGACAGCATCTCGGCGAACACCTCGCCATCCTTGCGCCGGTTCCAGATCTCGCCGCGCCAGGCATGATGCTCATGCAGGGCTTGCCACATCTCGGCATAGAACGAGGCATCCTGCCGCCCCGAACTCAGCAGGCGCGGATTCTTGCCCAGCACCTCGGCGCGCGTGTAACCGGTGATGTGAGTAAAGGCATTGTTCACATCGATGATGCGGTTGCCGGCGTCGGTGACGATGATGGCTTCCTGACTGTTGTCGAACACGCTGGCATTGATGCGCAGCGCTTCCTCCACGCGACGGCGGTCGGTGACGTCGCGCACCATGGCCAGCGAATAGCGCTCGCCGTCATAGTGGATGATGGTGGCGCTGATCTCGACATCGATGATGCTGCCATCGCGTGCGCGGTGACGGGTCTCGAAGCGCTTGCGGCCGCCCTCCTGCGCCTGCTCCATCATCTCGCGCATCCGCAGCAACGGCATGTCGGGATCGATGTCCGCCGGGGTCATCTGCAACAGTTGCTCGCGCGTGTAACCCAGCATGTGGCAGGCGGTCTCGTTCACGTAATGGAAGCGCAGGTCGCGCGCGATGAGGAAGATCGCATCGCCGGAGGCATCGACCGCGCGCTGCAACAGTTCCAGCCGTTGCTGCTGTTGCTTGCGCGCGGTGATGTCGCGCGCGATGCCGAGCACGCCGATCAATCTGCCGCTGGCATCGTGCATCGGCGTCTTCAGCGTCTCGAACAGGCCGTGATAGTCGTCCTCGGCGAAGGTCAGCCATTCCTCGTTCATACGCGGACCGCCGGCCGCCATCGCCTCGCGATCGTTCTGGCGAAAGAAATCGGCAAGGTCGCGCTCGACGAAGTCGTAATCGGTCTTGCCGACCAGGTCGCGCTCGCGCTTGCCATACAGGCGTCCGAAACGCGGGTTGCAGGCGAGGTAGCGGCCATCCACATCCTTCAGCCACACCAGGTCGGGGATGGTGTCGAGCAGGGTGCGCAGGAAGGACTCTTCCAGTCCGGCACGCTGCTCGTGCAGGCCGCTGCTCATCAGGCGCGTCAGGTCCTGCTCTTCCACCATGCCGCGCATGTGCCCCGCGCCATCGGTGACCACCAGATGCCGCACCCCGTGCGCCAGCATCAGTTCCGCTGCCTGGCTGGTGCTGGCCTCCACCGGGATGCTGAGCACCGGCGTCGTCATCACTTCGCGCAGGGTGACAGCTTCCCAGCCGGTGCGTCCGGAATACAGGCGCACCACGTCGCGCTCGGTGACGATGCCGATCGGCTGATCGCCTTCGACCACTGCCACGCAGGTCTTGCGTTGCGCATGCATCAGATCGAGCGCGGCACTGAGCCGCGCCTCCGGCGGCAAGGCGATGGCGGTGCGCTGAGCGATGGAGACGATGCGCCGCCGCCCGGCGAGCACGGTGAGTTCCATGTGCTGGCGGAAATCGGTGTCGCTGACCAGACCGCACAAGGTGCCGGCGCCATCCACCAGCACCAGATGACGGATACCCTCGCGCAGGCAGATACGATAGCCCTCGAGTGCCGGGGTGTCTCCCGGCGAAGTGACCAGCGGCGACGTCATGACCACATGCAGCGGGGTATCGGCGGGCAGCCCATCACGCATGGCACGCAGGATGTTGCGCTCGGTGACGATGCCCAGCGGATGACCGGCCTGATCGACCACGACCAACGAGGAATATCGATGCTGCGCCATGGTGCTGGCAGCGGCAGAAAGGGGGCTGTCGGCTAAGCCGGTGACGACCTCGCGCGTGGCGATGTCGATCAGGCGCAACTCGGTTTGATTCTCTCCAGACATACGATGGAACTCGACAACTTGTAGTAATGGTTGAAAGCTACCACAGGCACGCAGACTATAGGCCGCATAACCCAGTAAACCTTTGGATTATGCGTAGACGATGCGCACCCGGTCCGCCCCCAGTTCCTCGCGCAGGGCGGCGATGAGTTCGTCCGGCAGGGTGACCTTCCACTCCTCGCCCAGACGCAACGGCGCGGCGCCGATCAGGTTGCGGTAGTTGATCTGCACCGCACATTCACCGCCGCAATAGGGCTGGAGCAGTTCCACCAGGCGCGACACACGGAGGCGGTCGTCCATGCTGCAATCGATGTCCAGCCGCTTGGCGAAGGTGGCGCGCGCGGAGGCGAAATCATGCAGTGCATCGGCGCTGATGCGCATGCCGCCGGAGTAGTCGTCCATGCTGGCGCGGCCGCGCGCGACCACCAGCTGGTCCTCGCGCAGCCAGTGCCGGTTGGGTTCGAACAGGTCGTTGAACACTGTCATCTCGATCTGCGCGCTGCCGTCGTCCAGCACCAGCACCGCCATGCGCCCGCGCCGCGTTTGCAGGATGCGGATGCCGCTGATGATGCCGGCCAGCACCAGCTCCTTCTCCTGACGGCGCGATTTTCCGTTGGCCGCCGGCAGGATGTCCGGCGTTACCTTGTTCAGCCGCATGCTGATGAAGTTGGACAGTTCCTGCTCGTATTCCTGATAGGGATGGCCGGACAGGTAATAGCCGAGCGCGGTCTTTTCCTGCGCCAGTTGCTCGCGCAGGCTCCAGCGCTCGACCTCGGCCAGCTGCATCGGTAATTCGGCTGCAACATCGTCGCCGAACAGGCTGACCTGATTGGCGGCACGCGCATGCTGCTCGGCACTCTCCAGCGCGGCATCGAGCGAGGCCAGCATCTGATGACGATGGTCGTTGAGACTGTCGAACGCACCGGCACGGATCAACGCCTCGATGGCGCGCCGGTTGACGATGCGCTTGTCGATGCGGCGGCAGAAATCGAACAGATCCTTGAACGGCCCGCCTGCCTGGCGTGCGGCGACGATGTTCTCCACCGCCGCCTCGCCGGTGCCTTTCACGGCGCCCAAGCCATAGGCGATGGTCTTCTCGTCGGTGGGCGCAAAACGGTAACCGGAAGAGTTGATGTCCGGCGGCAGGATGGTCAGCCCTTGCTGCTCCGCATCCTGATAGAAGAAGCTGACCTTGTCGGTGTTGGTCATTTCCGAGGTCATGGTGGAGGCCATGAACGCGGCGGGGAAATGGCACTTCAGGTAGGCCGTCTGGTAAGCCACCACGGAATAGGCAGCGGCATGCGACTTGTTGAAGCCGTAGCCGGCGAACTTCTCCATGGTGTCGAAGATCTCGTTCGCCTTGTTCTCGTCGATCCCGTTCTTGGCCGCGCCGGCCACGAAGATGCCACGCTGCTCGGCCATCTCTTCCGGCTTCTTCTTGCCCATGGCGCGGCGCAGCATGTCGGCGCCGCCCAGCGTGTAGCCTGCCACCACCTGCGCCGACTGCATCACCTGTTCCTGGTACACCATGATGCCGTAGGTGCTGCCCACCACCTTGTCCAGCAGCGGGTGCGGGATGATGACTTTCTCCCGCCCGTGCTTGCGGTTGATGTAGTCGGGGATGAAGTCCATCGGGCCGGGACGATACAGCGCGTTCAGCGCGATCAGGTCGTCGATGCAGTCCGGTTGCGCCTTGATCAAGGTGTCCTTCATGCCGCGCGATTCGAACTGGAACACCGCCGTGGTGTTGGCGTTCTTGAAGATGCGGTCGTAGGTCTCCTTGTCGTCGAGCGGGATGGTGTCGATGTCGAATGCTTGTTGCTCAGGCAACAGACGTACATAGCGCACCGCCCAGTCGATGATGGTCAGCGTGCGCAGGCCGAGGAAGTCGAACTTGACCAGGCCGACCGCTTCCACGTCGTCCTTGTCATACTGGCTGACGGTGCTCTCGCTGCCTTCGGCGCAATACAGCGGACAGAAGTCGGTGAGCTTGCCCGGCGCGATCAGCACGCCGCCGGCGTGCATGCCGACGTTGCGCGTCAGGTCTTCCAGCCGTTCGCCCAGTTCCAGCAGCTCGTCCACACCATCTTCGCTCGCGATGATGGCGTTGAACTCCGGCTCCATCTCGCGCGCCTTGGCCAGCGACACCGGCTTCACACCGTCCAGCGGCACCAGCTTGGACAAGCGGTCGCACAGGCCATAGGGGAAATCGAGCACGCGCCCGACGTCGCGGATCACCCCCTTGGAGGCCATGGTGCCGAAGGTGGCGATCTGCGATACGCAGTGTTCGCCATAGTGCTGGCGCACATACTGGATCACCAGTTCGCGGCCGTCCTGGCAGAAGTCCACGTCGAAGTCGGGCATGGAGACCCGTTCGGGATTGAGGAAGCGCTCGAACAGCAACTCATAGCGCAAGGGATCGAGGTCGGTGATACCGAGCGAATAGGCCACCAGCGAACCGGCGCCCGAACCGCGCCCCGGCCCCACCGGCACGCCGTTGGGGAAGCGTTCATGGCGATACGATTTCGCCCAGCGGATGAAGTCGGCCACGATCAGGAAGTAACCGGGGAACTTCATGTTGATGATGGTGTTGACCTCGAAATCCAGACGCGCCTGGTAGTCCGGCATCTTCGCCACGCGCATCGCCTCATCCGGATACAACTGCAACATGCGCCGCTCCAGGCCGCGCTGTGATTCGTCGCGCAGGAACTGGTCCAGCGATTCGCCGTTGGGCGTAGGGAAGTCCGGCAGGAAGTTCTTGCCGAGGCGCAGTGTGAGGTTGCAGCGCTTGGCGATCTCCACGCTGTTCTGCAAGGCCTCGGGCAGATCGGCGAACAGTTGCACCATCTCTGCCTGCGTCTTGAAATGCTGCTGAGTGGTGAATTGCTTCACGCGACGCTTGTCGTTCAGCACATAGCCTTCGGCGATGCACACGCGCGCCTCGTGCGCCTTGAAATCCTCGGCACTGATGAACTGGATGGGATGCGTGGCCACTACCGGCAACGCCAGTTCGTTGGCCAGTCGCACGGTCTCCCGCACCAGCTCCTCCTCACGCGGGAATCCGGCGCGCTGCACTTCAAGATAGAAACGGTCGGGGAACAGCGCGGCATGTTCGCGTGCCGCCTGTTTGGCGGTATTGGTACTGCCATTCAACAGCGCCGTGCCGATCTCGCCGTGATGGAACGACGACAGGGCGATCAGGCCGGCACTGCCTTCGCGCAACCATTCCTTGCGCAATTCGGGGCGCCCGCGATACTGATTGGTGAGATAGGCCTGCGTCAGCAACTCGCACAGGCGCAGGTAACCGGCATGCGACTGGCACAGCAACAACAGCCGGAAGGGGTGATCGCGCGCCTCGTCGTTGGTGATGAACACGTCGCAACCGGCCACCGGCTTGATACCGGCACCGCGCGCCGCCTTGTAGAACTTCACCAGGCCGAACACATTGGACAGATCGGTCAACGCCAGCGCCGGCTGCGCATCGCCCTTGGCCGCCTTGACGGCTTCATCGATACGGACGATGCCGTCGGCGATGGAATATTCGCTATGCAGGCGAAGGTGGACGAAAGCGGGTTGGGACATGGTCTGCGGCGTTCGATGCGAGGCCGGATTCTACACCGCCGCGACAAGCCCCCAAAGCGGAACGCGTCACAGGCAACGCATCACTGCAAGACACCGCGCTGCTGCCGGAAGGCTCGCACCAATGCCGCCGCCAGGATGGGCAGATCCTGCTTGTGCAACAGAGGGAATGCATCATGCAAGGTGAGATACAGGATGCTGCTGCCGGAATCACTGCCGCCGATCTCATCGTGCGCGCTCAGCAGCGGGAAGGCGACGCGACAGGCATCCTCGAACACATCGCGCAGCTGCACATACTTACGCCGCTCGGTCCCCTGATATGTCGTCGTCTCCATGCCAACCTCCTGCGTACCACGCTGTGCGCACGATACCGCCCACTGACAACATGGTCAATCGCGACGCACGGCAAGCGCCAGCTCGTCCACCTGTCGTGCTGCGCCAAATTAAAAAGCGCCCACGAGGGGCGCTTTTTAATTTGGCGGAGAGGGAGGGATTCGAACCCTCGGTAGGTTATTCGCCTACGCCTGATTTCGAGTCAGGTACATTCGACCACTCTGCCACCTCTCCAGATGACCTTTCATTCCATACAACTTTCGTACCACTTGCGGCCCGGATACATTGGCTACCGCCGCGCCGTTGGCGCTTAACATTCGCTACGCTCATGTTAGCGTTCGCCGCAACCCGCCTGCCACGCAGTCGGGTTGTCGACCACTCTGCCACCTCTCCGTCACTCGTTTCGAATGCGAATCTGATGCGATCCGCACTGCGAAGGGCGCGCATTTTACCAGCAACCTTCTTTTTCGGGCAGAATGTTACGCAGGCCATTCTGAATCGCATCGCGACCGATAATGCGCAGCCTCTACCCATTGCGGGTGCTCGTCCTGATCGGCCTGTTCGCTTGGCTGGTACTCAAAGCCATGGAGACGCCGCCTCTGCCCGACTGGCGCGAAGGTGAACTCGTCGCAGTGGTGCCGGATGAGACCATGGTCGTCGATTCCGCATTCGAATCCGATCTGGTGGGTCTGTTCGCCAAACACCTCAATGTGCGTGTGCGCATGCTGAAGCAGCCAGCCGACGAGGCCGTCGCTACCCTGCTGGCCGGCGAAGCGCACCTGGCTGCCGGTTTCCGCGTGCACTCCCATCCGTCGCTGCGCTACAGCGACAGTTATCACCAGCTGGACGAGCGCGTGGTCTGCAACGGCAAGGCGCCACGCCGCATCGAAGACCTGTACGGCCGCGAGCTGGTGGTGGCGCGCGAATCCGCACAGGAGGCGGCGCTGCGCAAAGTGCGCGAGGAATACGACGAACTGGACTGGGAATCGCGCAAACACGGCTCGCCAGTGGAGTTACTGAAGGAGCTCGCCGCGGAACAGATCGACTGCACCATCGCCAATGACGAGCAGCTGACCACCCTGCGCAACTATTACCCCACGCTGGGCAACGGACTCAGCCTGAACAGCGACTCGGCGATGACCTGGGCGATCAGCGCGGAGGGTGACGAGGCCTTGCTGGAAGAGATCAATACCTTCTTCGAAGAGAACAGAAAGAATCGCGCGTTGCACCACGCCATCGACCGTCATTACGGGCATAACGACCGCCTCGGCGCGATTGACACTTCCACTTTCATCGCCGATACGCATACCCTGCTGCCACGCTATCGGCAATGGTTCGAGGATGCGGCCGATCTCACCGGCATCGACTGGCGGTTGATCGCCGCGCTCGCCTACCGCGAATCGCGCTGGGACCCCAATGCCACTTCCTTCACCAGCGTGCGCGGCATGATGATGCTCACCGGGGATACCGCCGACCGCATGGGCGTAAAGAACCGGCTGGATCCTCGCGAGAGCATCATGGCCGGCGCGCGTTATCTGCAGATACTGAAGGAACAGCTGCCGCTGCGTATCTCCGAACAGAACCGGCTCTGGCTCGCACTCGCCGCCTATAACCAGGGCATGGGACATCTGGAGGATGCGCGCATCCTCGCCGCCCAGCAAGGTCTCAACCCGGACGTATGGTCAGACGTGAAGCGCGTGATGCCCCTGCTCTCGCGCCCCGAGTACTACGAGAACCTGAAGTTCGGCCAAGCGCGCGGCGGCGAGGCGGTGATACACGTCGAAACCGTGCGCCTGTACCACGACATGCTAAAGCGGCTGGAGATGGAAGACCGATTGCCGGGCACCCTGCATCTGCCGTTCGGGCTGGGCGGGGATTGATCCCGCTCACATCTGGCGGAACAGGTGGGCATGGCTGCGACTGACCGCGATGCGCTCCGGGCGGTCGCGCAGCTCGAGCGAGACTTTGCCCATCAGGCCGTGATGTGCGCTGACGATCTGCCGCACATTGACGAGGGTGCCGCGGTGCACCTGCCAGAACTCCTCAGGGTCGAGCTGCGTGACAAGTTCCTTGAGTGGCGTGCGCAGCAACAGCTCGGCATCGCGCGTGAGCACGGCGGTGTATTTGTCCGCAGACTGGAAGTAGCACACCTCTTCCACCGCCACCATACGTACGTTCTGACCCACCTGGATGCGCAACCAGCGCAGCGGTTCTGGCCGTGCCGGCGCCGCCAGCAGCTGCTGCAATTGCACGAGCACGCGCTCGGGAGAATTCACGTTGCGCTGCTTCAATCTTTCCACGCATCTCACCAGGCGCTCATCAGACACCGGCTTGAGCAGATAGTCGACCGCCGCCTGCTCGAACGCCTGTACCGCATGGTCATCGAACGCAGTGACGAACACCACGCGGCAATCTGGCGATGCGGCGCGCGCCGCATCGAGCCCGCTCTGTCCCGGCATGCGGATGTCGAGGAAAGCGATGTCGGGCCTGCCCTCGCACAGCGCCTGCTCCGCGGCTATCCCGTCGTGGGCCACGGCAACGATCTCCAGCTCCGGCCACAACACCCCCAGCCTGCGCAACAGGTCGTGCGCCAAATGCGGTTCGTCGTCTGCAATGAGCGCCTTCATCGCGGCAGCTCCAGGATGGCCGTCACGCCGCCCCCGGCATTGGCGCGCATCTCCAGCCGGCCTTGCATGCTGTAGAGCGCGGCCAGCCGCGCACGCACATTCGCCAGCCCGGTTCCGCCCCCGCCCTCCGCCCGCAGCCCCGCGCCATCATCCCTCACCTCGATGCGCAGGCATGCGCTGTCCTGTTCGGCCCGTATGACGATGCGGCCGCCGCCAACCTTGGGTTCGATACCATGACGCACCGCGTTCTCCACCAGCGGCTGCAGCAGCATGGGCGGGAACGATGCCCCCCGGGATCCGGCATCGGCCTCCACCGTCCAGTGCAGGCGCTCGCCGAAACGGATCTTCAGGATCTGCAGGTAGTTGTCCAGCATGTCCAGCTCGTCGCCCAGCGTGCAGCGCTCGCTGCGCGTGCGTTGCAGGGCGATGCGCAGCCAGTCGTTGAGCCGCTCCAGCAGGCGTTTCGCCTGCGCCGGATCACTGTCGATCAGGCTACCCACATTGGCCAGGGTGTTGAACAGGAAGTGCGGCTCGATCTGCGCCTGCAGCATCCTGAGCTGCGCCTCGGTCTCGCGCCGCGCGATCTCCGCCTCTTTCAGGCGGCGCTGCCTCACCTCGCTGTCCAGTTGCTCGATGCGCAGGCTGAGGAAAGCCGTGATGGCGCCGATGCCGCCGAAGAACAGGCCGATGACCACGGCGATCCACGCCTCCGGTTCGCTCCAGTCTCCCACCCCGGTGAGCCAGGCGCCGAGCTGCACGCCGAACAGGATGCTGGCAGGGAAGGCGAACATCAGGATGTAACGCCTGCGGCGGGCATCCTCGATCCGGCACAGCACACCGGCATTCACCGCAAAGATGGACAGGCCGATGCACTGCGAGAAAACAAAGTTGACCCAGAAACGTTCGAAACCGACCAGCGTGAGCAGGCCGGCAATCGCCGTGTTGAACAGCAGGGCGACAGCGATGGAGAGCAGCAGGTTGTTCCTCATGCCGGCGACAACCTGCGACTGATCCATGCGGCGACCGCCACTTCCAGCAGGCTCAGCGGCAGCGCATACCAGAGCAGGCCTGCCGGCATCACGTTCAGGTTCCAGATCACGATCCACATCAACACGAAAGCCGTGACCCAGACGATGAGCACGGTCTGCCCATAACTGAAACGGCGCAGCAGCACATGCACCACCGCCGCCAGCAGGAAACCCCACAACCCCCACATCATGCCGTTCACCGCCGCGGCGGGGAAATCCATGCCGAGTGTCCGATAGTGTTCCGTCCACAATGACTTGACCATCACCTCGTTGCGGAAGAACTCGGAAGCATTGATCCAGAGGCCGCTGGCCGCCACGGCCAGCAGGTCTTTCGATGACGGTTTCATATCAGTCCTTTCTGCCTCATGGTAGCGCAAGCTTCAGTCCGAGCGTGAGGCTGCGCGTGTACAGGGCCGCCGCCTCGCCGCGCGCACCGCCAGCATTGCAGATCACGAGCACGAACGCGCTGAGCTGCGTATCCAGATGATGCTCGGCATAACCCCCCAGGCTACCGCTACCATCGGTGAGATTGTGCGTCGCCATCAGCCGCCAGTAGCCGTCGCTCTCCATCAGGTTGCTCTGCCACACCAGATGCAGGTAGTCGCGTCCGAGCAGGCGCGGCATCAGGCCGAGCGCCTGCCCGGCCAGCACCGGAGAGGATGCGGCACGCGCAAAATAAGCCGCCGTCTGGTCTGGAGTATAGCCATGGCCGTCATGCAGATATTCCGCACTCAGTGTGCGGCCATCTTCGAAGGTATAGGCCATGCCGAGCAGCACCGTGCCGCGACGTGGCGCGACCGGCTGCACAGAGAACGGCAGCGCCGTGTCTTCCGGCGAGCGCAGCACATCATGCACGGCGGCGAAAGCGTACTCGCCGTACAGCAGTGTCGTGTCATCCGGGGTCCATTGCCCATGCGCGCCGAAGAACGTCGGCAGATGCGGCGCATGCGCGGCGGCCAGGCCATACGCCCAGTCGTCGCCGCGACGGTCGAGCTTCAGCAGCCAGCTGTCGCGCCACACCGTGGACTGCGCCTGCTCGTCGCCGGCGCGCATGATGTGCGTCAGGCTCGCGCCATGCCCCATGTCCGGCGTCCACGACAGCTGCACCATGTCCATGCCGGTCAGCTCGCGCATCGGGTCGCTGCGGCCGTTGTCGAAATAGAACGGGCTGGAAGGAGAACGGAACTGCGCCGGTCCCCAGTTCAGCACATCACGTCCTGCAGCGATGCTCCATGCTTCTCCGGTGCGCACGCGCGCCTGCCACTGGCCGAGCCGACCTTCCTTCTGCGACATGCCGCCAAAAGCGTTGCGCGACTCGCTTACCGCAACGAGGCCGCGTGCGGTGAGGCGAACCGTCTCGCTGTCCGCTCTCAGGTTGAAACGCAGTTCGGCCGTATCGCTGCGCTGCGGCAACCGCGCGATACGGTTCTCCGGGTTCAGCACGCTGTCTGCGCGCAGCGCCATGTGTCCGGCATAGCCGTACAAGGCGGCATCCCACGAGGTGCGCCACAGCTTGTCATCCGCGGCGGCACGGAACGGTGCAACCGCGAGCAGCAGGACAACAAGAGGGGCGGCGACGAACATCTATCGTATCTGCCCCAGGTCGAACTCGGACGCCGGGATATGCTTCACCTGCACCGTACCGAACTCCATCACCGTCTCGGCGTCGACCAGCGCATCGCGTATGGTCATCCTGCTCACGAAGGGGATACGCCTGCCCGCATATTCGATGGTATTGGCATATTCGAAACGCGCGCGCTTGAGCAGCTTGCCGCTCACGGAATGGAACTCTGCCTGCACACCGACGCCGCGCCCGGCCGACACCCAGTAACGAATCCGGTCATAGGTCGCGCGCTTGTGCTTCGCGCGCAGTTCAAGCACATGGCAGCGCTCGCCGTCGATCTCGGCCATCCCCGCCAGCTCCGCTTCATAGTCGCCCGCATAATTGGTGGCGGCGATGTCGCCGTTGGAAGCCTGCCCGCTCATGCGCTGGCGCGGCGAGATGGGGATGGGCTTGGACAGACCGGGGCGCGTGAGCCACATGTTGCGTCCGACCTGCAATATTTTCGACCCTTTGAAGCGCACCGGCTCCAGCGTCTCGGCCACGCTCGACTCGTCAACCGCCTTGACCATGAGGCGTTGCGGCTCCTCCACCTTGTCGCCGTCACGCGAACGCAGCGTGATCTCCCACACGATGCCCGGCAGCCCACCGCCCCGCGCCTGGTCGGAGGCTCTGAGGATGCTTTGCGCGTCAGGCGCGGCGAACGCCGGAGCGATGAGGCCGAACAGCGCGAATGCGATCAATCTTCGCATGATGTCTCCTATACGTGACCGAGCGCGTCGATGATGTCCTTCTGTGCCGCGCGCCGCGCCGGCAGGTACGCCGCCAGCGTGCCCACCAGCCCCATCATGACGAAGGTCACGACGGTGCGTGCGACATCGAGGTCGACCAGCAGCGGCACCGGACTGGCGCTGTTGGGCGGGACATAGGAGATATCCGCCGCGTTCACCCCCCAGCGCACCAGCAGGGCGAACGCCATGCCGCTGATGCAGCCGAACAGCGTCAGCAGCATGGATTCCAGCGTGAACAGCCGCACCACGCCGCCACGCTTGAGGCCGATGGCGCGCAGGGTGCCGATCTCGCGCGTGCGCTCGACCACGGTCATGCCCATGGAATTGGCGACGCTCATCACTACCACGGTGAGGACAATCATGAAGATGAAGCCGAAGATCATGTCGAACATGCCGTGTACCTGGTTGTAGAAATCGGATAGTTCCTGCCAGGTCGCGATTTCTACCGCAAAGCCGGCGGCAGCCAGTTGCGCCTGCAGACGGTCGCGCATCGGTACGGTATGGTCCACATGGTCGAGCAACACGGTCAGACGCTCCGCCCGCCCTTCCGCATCCAGCAGGCTGCGTGCCAGCGCCAGCGAGACGAAGGCGAACTTGTCGTTGCTGCCCGCATTGCCGGTGTTGAACGACTTGCCCAGCGTGATGTCGGCGGCATTGGCCTGCCCCGTGAGCGTGTTCACCAGTACCTGCGCCTGCCCGCCTTCCTCGAGGTGCAGCATCTCGACCAGCCCTTCGCTCAGTCCAGCCACTTCCGGCCGGTCGCGGTCCAGCCGCATCAGCATGTTGTCGTACATGCCGCTCGCACGTTCGGCATCGGTCAACGCCCCGGCGCGCAATTTCTCCACCGCTTCGGGCGCGATGCCTTCGGCGATGAAGATGGTGCTGGCGTGGCCGTTGCTGACCAGCCCGCTCAGCGCCAGGCGAGGGGCGACCAACTCGACATGCGGCTCCCGCTGCACCAACTGGCTGATGCCGGACACCTCTTCCGCCGTCAGCAGGTAACGCTCCGGATCGAGCTTTCCTTCGCTGCGCATGCCCTGCTTGTAGATCGTCAGGTGACCCAGCATCTCGCCGTGGATGGACTGGCGGCCCAGCCCGTCATAGATGTTGTGCGTGTAACCCGCGAACAGAACGATGGCCGCAAAACCGAGTGCGATGGCGAGCAGTGTCACCAGTGAGCGGCGGCGGTTGCGCAGCAGGCCGCGGAAGGCGAGTTTCAGGATGTTCATTGCGACACCTCGTCGGAAGCGATGCTGCCGTCGCGCAGCAATATCTTGCGATCCACATGTTCGAGCAGGCGAGGATCGTGCGTGGTGAACACGAAGGTCACCTTGCGCGCACGGTTCATCTCACGCATCAGCTCCACCACCATGCGGCTGTTCTCCGAATCGAGATTGGCGGTCGGCTCGTCGGCGATCACCAGCCTGGGTTCGACCACCAGCGCGCGCGCAATGGCCACGCGCTGGCGCTGGCCGCCGGAGAGCTTGTCCGGCAGGGATGCCATGAAACGCTCCAGGCCGACATCCGCCAGCACCGCAGCGGCGCGTGCGCGCGCCTCGCCTTCCGCCGCGCCACGGATCTGCAACGGCAGCATCACGTTCTCCAGCGCGGAGAGTACCGGCACCAGATTGAAGTTCTGGAACACGAATCCGAGTTTGTGGCTGCGAAACTCGGTCAGGGCGTCGTCGGAAAGCAGGTGCGTGTCCTGTCCGTCGAAATTGACTGACCCGGCGCTGGGCGTATCGATCAGTCCGATGATGTTCATCAGGGTCGACTTTCCGCTGCCGGACGGCCCCCACACGGCGAGGAACTCGCCCGCATGGATATCCAGCGAGATACCGTTCAATGCCTCGATGGCGGTCTCGCCCAGCATGAAGCGGCGGCGGATATCGCGCAGCCTGAGGATGGCGCCGGTCGGATCGTTCATGTCGTCCTCACTTGAGATGGATGGTCTGGCGCGTCACACCGTCGCCCACCCTGAACACAGCATCAGAGAACTTCGGCGGCCCAAAGCGCCCCTGCGCATCGCGCGACATACCGACCGGCTCCTTGGGGATGCCGATGAAGTTGCTGTCCAGCGCACCGTTGCCGTTCAGGTCGGCAAACACCGCAACCGCGTATTCACCTGCGGGCAGGCCGCCTATGCTGAGCGCGGTGAGCTCGCCCGTTGCGGTCACTTCGCGTGTCAGCGCCTTGCTGTCGTCCATGGGAAAATCCTGCGCAGAGTCATGCACCGCGATGTACAGCTTCTTTCCGGCCAAACCGACCCCGTGCAGGGCCAGCTCGAGTTCGCCCGCCTGGCTGCCGCAGGAAAGCAGCAATGCGGACAGGATGATGGTTCGTCTCATATGACCTCCCGTTCGTAGAGGCTGCACTGTAAGCAGGGAGACGCAAAGTCGGGAGCGCTTTGCGACGAAATGCTGGAAACGCGGAGCGAACTGCAGGAAAGCGACTAATCGCGCTTGTCGCCCCGTGTTTCGAGCAATTTCTCGATACGCTCCAGCCGCTCGGCGATATCGGCCAGCTGTCGGTCCGACGCCTGCTCTTCCGCCTCGATCTTCTCCACGTCGCCACCGATGAAGAAAGCGGCCAGGTTGGCGGTGAGCAGGGAGATCAGCACCACGCCGAACAGCATGACCAGCGCGGCGAACAAGCGCCCGGCGCCGGTGTGCGGCACTACATCGCCGTAGCCCACGGTGGCCATGGTCACCCAGGCCCACCACATGCCATCCCAGGCATCGCCGACCGAGGGATCGACACGCGACATGATGATGCCGGACAGTACCAGGGTGAAGAACGCGACCATCAGTGTCGTGCCCAGCTTGTGCTGCGACAGCAGCTTGCGCGCGGAACGCGACATGCGCAGCAGCAATGCCAGCACCAACACCAGCCGCACGCTGCGCAGCAGGCCGATGAGCGGCGCGTATTGCCAGAAATACGGGAAACCGGCGGTGATGATGAGGATGTTCAGCCAGTTGCCGAAAAGGTACTGGCGCTTGTCGCGCACCTGCGAAATGAGGATGGCCGTTTCCAGCAGGAAAGCCAGCCACACCAGCCAGTCGGCGATACGCGCCACGGCATGGGAAAGGCCGCCGGTCTCTTCCAGATACCACTGCACGACGATCCACAGCGCCACACCGACCATCGGCCATTCCAGGCGGCGCGCCCAATGCCGCGCGGCGGCGGTCTCATATTCCGCGACACCGGCGATCCCGAGGAGATGGGCCACGCTCATCCGCGCACCTTACTTGGAGAGCTTCTCCATGCCGCCCATATACGGACGCAGCACGTCGGGGATGGTCACGCTGCCGTCGGCGTTCTGGTAGTTCTCCAGCACCGCGACCAGCGTGCGGCCGACCGCGAGACCGGAGCCGTTCAGCGTGTGCAGCAACTCCGGCTTGCCCGCCGCGTTGCGGAAGCGTGCCTGCATGCGGCGCGCCTGGAACGCCTCGAAGTTGGAGCAGGACGAGATCTCGCGGTAGGTGTTCTGCGCCGGCAGCCACACCTCGATGTCATAGGTGGTGGCGGAGGAGAAACCCATGTCGCCGGTGCACAGCTTGACCACGCGGTATGGCAGGCCCAGCTTCTGCAGGATGACCTCGGCATGTCCGAGCAGGGCCTCCAGCGCGGCATAGGACTGCTCGGGATGCACCATCTGCACCAGCTCCACCTTGTCGAACTGGTGCTGGCGGATCATGCCGCGCGTGTCGCGCCCGTAGGATCCGGCCTCGCTGCGGAAGCACGGTGTGTGCGCCACGAACTTCATCGGCAGCTTCTCCAGCGGCACGATCTCGTCGCGCACCATGTTGGTCACCGGGACCTCGGCGGTGGGGATGAGGTAGAAGTTCTTCTCTTCGTGCTCCTCGCCAACTACGCGCGGGATGCGGAACAGGTCTTCCTCGAACTTGGGCAGCTGACCGGTGCCGCGCATCGACTCGGCGTTCACCATGTAGGGCACATATGTCTCGGTGTAACCGTGTTTCTCGGTGTGCGTGTCCAGCATGTACTGGGCGAGTGCGCGATGCAGCCGCGCCAGCGGCCCTTTCAGCAGCGAGAAACGCGCCCCTGCGATCTTGCTCGCCGTCTCGAAATCCAGCCCGCCCAACCCTTCGCCGAGGGAGACATGGTCCTGCACCTCGAAGTCGAAACGTTTCGGTTCGCCGAACCGGTGCACTTCGACATTGTCGGCATCAGACTTGCCCACCGGTACGCTGGCATGCGGCACGTTGGGAATGACAGCGAGAAAGGCGTCCATCTCGGCCAGCACACGCGGCAGCGCCTCGGATTCGAGCTGCTTCAGCTCAGCGCCCAGCGCGCCCACCTCGGCCATGATCGCCGACACATCCTCGCCCTTGGCTTTGGCCTGGCCGATCAGCTTGGAGGTGGCGTTGCGCTTGGCCTGCAGGTCCTGTGTGCGTGTCTGGATGGCCTTGCGCTCGGCTTCCAGTTGCTCGAATCTCGCGGTGTCGAGTTCGAAACCGCGCGTCTTCAGGCGCGCCGCCACACCGGCCAGGTCGTTACGTAAGCTTTGTATATCTAGCATGAGAACCTCAAAATCAAAATCTTGTTAGCCACAGAGTACACAGAGATCACAGAGGAATTCGCTTCACTCCACCGACCCTCTGCTTTTCTCCAAAATTCAGTAATAAACCTCGCTTCAAACCCGTTGCCTTCAGATATGAAAGCACTTGGGCTGTAGCCACTTCGGGCAACGTTCGCAGGGATTTAATCTCCACAACGACTTCGCTTGCCACCAACAAATCCAGACGCTGCCCCTGAATCGTGTGGCCTTTATAGATCACATCGACTGCCAACTGGCGCTGGTACGACAAGCCCATCAATTGCAACTCTATGCACAGCGCCTCCTCGTAAATCGACTCCAGCAGGCCCGGACCCAGCGTCTTGTGCACTTCTATCGCGGCCGCAATTATCTTCTCTGGCAGTTGGTCTGCCACGGCTTTCTCTGCGATCTCTGCGATCTCTGCGATCTCTGCGATCTCTGCGATCTCTGTGTCCTCTGTGGCTATTTTTTGCTTTTCGCTTTTGCATCCAACTCACGCAAATGCGCGAGCTTCTCTGCGATCTTTGCTTCCAGCCCGCGATCCACCGGTTCGTAGAAACTCACTAGCGGCATGCCGTCGGGGAAGTAATTCTCGCCCGCTGCATACCCTTCGGCTTCGTCGTGCGCGTAGCGGTAATCCTTGCCGTAATCCAGTTGCTTCATCAGTTTGGTCGGGGCGTTGCGCAGGTGCAGCGGCACCTCGCGCGAGCCGTCCTGTTTGACGAAAGCGCGGGCGGCATTATACGCGACGTATCCGGCATTCGATTTGGCCGCCACGGCCAGATAGATCACCGCCTGTGCCAGCGCCAGCTCGCCTTCCGGCGAACCCAGACGCTCATAGGTGGCGGCCGCATCGTTGCACAACTGCATGGCGCGCGGATCGGCCAGGCCGATGTCTTCCCAGGCCATGCGCACGATGCGCCGCGCCAGGTAGCGCGGGTCGGCGCCGCCGTCCAGCATGCGCGTGAACCAGTACAGCGCGGCATCGGGATTGGAGCCGCGCACCGATTTGTGCAGTGCGGAGATCTGGTCGTAGTACGCTTCGCCGCCCTTGTCGAAACGGCGCAGATTCTGCGCCAGCGTGCTGTCGAGGAACTCGGGGGTGATCTGGGTGACGCCGGCGGTATTGGCAGCCGTCTCGATCTGCTCCAGCACGTTCAGCATGCGCCGCGCATCGCCGTCGGCATAGCCGATGATGCGTTCGCGTGCCGCCGCGTCGAAACTCAAGCCCTGCAAGGCCACCAGTTGCGCGCGTTCGATCAACTGCCCCAGTTCCTCCGGCGACAGCGATTTCAGCACGTACACCTGCGCGCGCGACAGCAGCGCGCTGTTCACCTCGAACGAGGGGTTCTCGGTGGTGGCGCCGATGAAGGTGACCAGCCCCTGCTCCACATAGGGCAGGAAGGCATCCTGCTGCGACTTGTTGAAGCG
>JAJZSA010000002.1 GCA_021822115.1 Pseudomonadota bacterium | reverse complement strand
ACCTGCCGCCGGAAGAAGATGCGAAGGTGCCGACCGTGTGTGCCTCGCTGGACGAAGCACTGGATGCACTGGCCAAGGACCACGAGTTCCTGACCCGTGGCGGCGTGTTCTCCAAGGACTTCCTCGATGCCTTCATCGAGCTGAAGATGGAAGAAGTGAACAAGATCCGCATGACGACCCATCCGGTCGAGTTCGACATGTACTACAGCATCTAAGCCGCAGCGGATGCTTTGAGGAACGGAGCCTGCGGGCTCCGTTTTTCTTTGTGCCGGCCGTTTGTCTCCCGGCAAGCACATCCCCTATACTCCGCGCATCGAATCTAGAGGTCACCCCATGAAGCCGACCCGCATGCTTTTGTTGTGCACCATCCTGGGGCTCTGCGCCAACGCACAGGCGGAAATCTACAAACGCGTGGACAGGGATGGACACGTCACCTACTCCAGCGAGCCGCTCAAGGGCGCGCAGAAGCTCAAGCTGGAGCCGTTGCCGACCATGCCGGCCACCCGCGCCGAGAGGCCGCAGCGCCAGCGCGAGGAACGGCGCAGCTCGGAAGAACAAGCCTTCCCGCGCGTGGACAGCAACACCCAGCAACGGCGCGACGACAAACGCCGCCGCATCCTGGAGGACGAGCTGGCCAGCGAGCGGCAGGCACTGGAAGAAGCACGCCAGCAGTTGCAGACCGCACAGGACACGCCACAGGTCTATACCGGCGCCGACGGCAAGACCTATCGCAACATGGCGAAATACGAAGAGTCGGTGCAGACCGCACAAGATCAGGTGCGGATGCACGAAGACAACGTGCGCGCGATACAGATGGAACTCGATCACCTGAAATGAACTGACGCTGGCATGTTTTCTGCTTTTCTTCCGACATGACCAGCGCCCCGCTCCCCTCACTCGATCATCTGTCGACCGCCGTGATGCTGCTCGATGAGCAGTCACGCATCGCCTATCTCAATCCGGCGGCGGAGCACCTGTTCGCAGTCAGCCACAACAACCTGCTCGGCCATCCGCTGCAACACGGTTTCACGCATACCGAGCAACTGTTCAGCGCCATTCAGTCGGCACTCGCCACACGTGCCGTGCATATCGAGCACGAGATGATGTTGGGCACGCATACGCTAAGCCAGAAACTACACCTGAGCTGCACCGTCACCACCACGCAGCTACCGCAGTATGCGCTGCTGATCGAGTTCCATCCGATCGAACGCCCGCTCAAGCTGGCGCGCGAAGAACAGATGCATGACCAGACACAGGCCAACCGCCTGCTGCTGCGTAACCTGGCACATGAGATCAAGAACCCGCTGGGCGGCATCCGCGGCGCGGCGCAATTGCTGGAACAGGAGCTGGAGAAACCCGGCCTGCGCGAATACACCCAGGTGGTGATCCAAGAAGCCGACCGGCTGCGCTCGCTGATGGAGAACCTGCTCACCCCGCAGCACACGCCCCATTTCAGTGCACTGAACATCCATGAAGTGCTGGAACGGGTGCGCAGCGTGGTGCTGGCAGAGCTGCCCGACGGGCTGACCATCCAGCGCGACTATGACCTCAGTCTGCCCGAGCTGGACGGCGACAAGGCGCTGTTGATCCAGGTGATGCTCAACATCGTGCGCAACGCGGCACAGGCGATGCAGGGCAAGGGAAGCATCACGCTGCGCACACGCATCGCACGTCAGGTCACCCTGATGAAGAAACGCCACCGCCTTGCGATCGCCGTGCAGATCATCGATGACGGTCCCGGCATCCCGCAGCATCTGAAGGACAAGATCTTCTATCCGCTGGTGTCCGGTCGCGCCGATGGCCACGGCTTGGGCCTCACGCTGGCGCAGGATTTCGTCAGCCAGCATCAGGGCAGCATCGAATTCGAAAGTGAACCGGGACGCACCTGCTTCACGGTCACCTTACCGCTCAACACATAGGTGTGCATATGACGAAACCCGTTTGGATCATCGACGACGACCGCTCCATCCGCTGGGTGCTGGAGAAGGCCTTGGCGCGCGAAGGGATCGACCATATCAGTTTCGCTTCCGCCGACGAGGCGCTGGCCGAACTGCACAACAGCCTGCCGCAGATGGTGATCAGCGACATCCGCATGCCGGGCACCTCGGGGCTGGACCTGTTGCAGACGCTGCGCCGCGACCATCCGACATTGCCGGTGATCATCATGACCGCCTATTCCGATCTGGAGAGCGCGGTATCCTCGTTCCAGGGCGGCGCTTTCGAGTACCTGCCCAAACCCTTCGACGTCAACCACGCGGTCGAGCTGATCCGCCGCGCACTGGCGCAGAGCCAGCGCAAACAGAGCGAGGGGATAGACCTCACCGAGGCGCCGGACATCCTCGGCCATGCCCCGGCGATGCAGGAAGTGTTCCGCGCCATCGGCCGTCTCGCCGCCTCCAATGCCACCGTGCTCATCAACGGCGAATCCGGCACCGGCAAGGAGCTGGTGGCGCGCGCCCTGCATCGCCACAGCCCGCGCGCCGACAAACCCTTCATCGCCATCAACACCGCCGCCATCCCCAAGGATCTGCTGGAATCGGAACTGTTCGGCCATGAGAAAGGCGCGTTCACCGGTGCCAACAGCACACGTCACGGCCGCTTCGAACAAGCGGAGGGCGGTACCTTGTTCCTGGACGAGATCGGCGATATGCCGGCCGAATTGCAGACGCGCTTGCTGCGCGTGCTGTCCGACGGCAACTACTACCGCGTCGGTGGCCACCAACCGATCAAGGCCAACGTGCGCATCATCGCCGCCACCCACCAGAACCTGGACGAACGCGTCAAACAAGGGCAGTTCCGCGAGGACCTGTTCCACCGCCTGAACGTGATCCGCCTGCGTCTGCCGCCGCTGCGCGAACGGCGCGAAGATATTCCGCTACTGGCCAAACACTTCTTGCAGAAGAGTGCGCAGGAACTGGGCGTGGAACAGAAGACCTTGAGCGAGGCCGCACTGAACTATCTCGCGGCGCAAGACATTCCCGGCAACGTGCGCCAGTTGGAGAACCTGTGCCACTGGCTCACCGTGATGACGCCGACGCAGGTGGTGGAGATCGCCGACTTGCCGACCGAGTGGCGCGAAAGCGCGCCCTCTGCCGGCATCTCCGGCGACTGGCACGCGCTGCTGGCGCAGCAGACCGCACAGGCCTTGCAGCGCGGCGAACCGCATATCCTCGATACGCTGACCAAGGAGTTCGAGCGCACACTGATCACCCAGGCCTTGCAGCACACCGGCGGACGGCGCATCGAAGCCGCCACCCTGCTGGGCATGGGACGCAACACGCTGACGCGCAAGATTCAGGAACTGGGACTGGACGGGGACGGCGCGTAACGCTCAGCGCCACGCGTCGCGTATCGGCTCTGCGCGCACCGCCAGGTCGGGTGCCGCAGCACCGTTCATCTCCAGCACGGAGCGCAACACGTTGTAATGATCGATGCGTTGCGCATAGCGCCCCGGTTTGACCATCGCACCATAGAACAGCGTCACCACACGATTGCCTTCCGAGCCATCGTCCTCGTCGAAGGTGACGATGAGCAGGCTGTTGTGCGTCAGCGCCCATTGCGCATAAGCCTCGATGTTCTGCTGCAACCAGGCATCACCCTCGGCGATGCTGCCGTCATGCATGTCGTGGCGCTGGTCGGGGATCACGAAAGCCACGCTGGGTAATTGCGCATGATCGGCAGGGAAAGCCGTGAACGGCTGGCTCACCGCCGCCAGCGCGGCCCAATTCGCCGCCGGATTGTGCTTGCGCATGTAGGCACCGTAGCGGCAACCGTCATAACCGGCACGCGGCATGGACTCGGCATAGCTGATGAAACTGCGCCCGTTTTCCTGCAATGCGCTCGCCAGATTGGGACCGGACAGCTCGAGCGGACAGGTGTTGCTGCCGACACCACGCGTGCTGCCGCTGAACAGCGCAAGATAGTTGGGCTGGCTGGGATGGGTCACGCCGTGCGCGTTGGTGAACAACGCACCGCGCTGTGCCAGCCGGTTGATATATGGCGCATCGGGATTGCCGATGATCTGCGAGTACGCCTTGTTCTCTTCGATCACGATGACGATGTGATCGGGGCGCGGCAAGTCGGCCGCCCAGGCCGGCAATGCCGCCGCCATGCACAGGACGGCCAAGATTCGATGCATCATCGTTCGTCCTTCTGGTCTGGAGAGATTTCCGCTAGCGGCTGCGGCGACGGGTTGCGCACCCGGTTCTTGCTCGCATCATAGAAACGGAAGCGGCCGGACAGCACACAGCCTTTCATGCCGATCTCGCAGGTGCGGTCCAGCACCTTCTGGCATTTGCCCTCGACCTCGTGCGGACAACCCCAGCCAGCCATGACGTCAGGCTTTCTTGACGAACTCCGTCTTCAGCGACATCGGGCCGATGCCGTCGATCTTGCAGTCGATGTCGTGATCGCCATCGACCAGACGGATGTTCTTCACCTTGGTACCGACCTTCACCACCGAGGATGAGCCCTTGATCTTCAGGTCCTTGATGACTGTGACCGTGTCCCCGTCATTGAGGACAGTCCCGAAAGCGTCCTTGAATACCTTCACTTCTTCGGCTGCCTCGGCCGCAACTTTCGGCCATTCGTGCGCGCACTCCGGACAGACGTAGTTGTCACCGTCCTCGTAGGTGTATTCGGAGTTGCACTTGGGGCACTTGGGCAGAGCTGACATATTGATTCCAGTATTGATTGAAAAGAAAACGACTGCGTTACAGCTTGTAACCGCGATGCACTGCCACCACACCGCCGGTCATATTGAAGTATTCGACGCGCTCGAAACCGGCCTCGACCATCATCTGCTTCAGCTCTTCCTGACCCGGATGCATACGGATGGATTCGGCGAGGTAGCGGTAACTGTCGGCATCGTTGGCGATCAGTTCGCCCATCTTGGGCAGGATCTTGAACGAATACAGGTCGTACATCTTCTCCAGCGGCTTGGCCACCTTGGAGAACTCCAGCACGATCAGGCGGCCGCCCGGGCGCAGCACACGCAGCATCTCGCGCAAGGCCGCCTCCTTGTGGGTGACGTTGCGCAGACCGAAGGCGATGCTGACCACATCGAAATGATTGTCGGGGAACGGCAGCTTCTCGGCATCGCATTGCGCGGTGGGCGTGGCGATGCCTTCGTCCAGCAGGCGGTCGCGGCCGACGCGCAGCATGGCGTTGTTGATGTCGGTGAGTACCACCGTGCCCTCACGCCCCACCTTGTCCAGGAACAGGCGCGACAGGTCACCCGAACCGCCGGCGATATCCAGCACGCGCTGGCCCTGATGCACGTTGGCGAGGCCGACCGCGAAGCGCTTCCAGATGCGGTGCAGACCGGCCGACATCAGGTCGTTCATGATGTCGTATTTGCTGGCGACCGAGGTGAACACGCCGGCGACCTTCTTCGCTTTGTCCTTCTCGTCTACGGTCTCGAAACCGAAATGGGTCTGTGCCATGGTGTCTCCTATTTAGGGTCGCGCGAAGCGCCTGCTGCCTGCAACTTGTCGAGATATTCCTGCCACAACGCCTGCTGGTTCTGCCCCAAGGTGTAGAGCAAGTCCCAGTCGTACAGACCACTGTCGTGGCCATCGTCGAACTCCAGCTTCACCGCGTAACTACCGGCCGGCTCCAGCCCCTTCAATGCGACCTTGCGCTTGCCGACCTGCAAGGTTTCCTGCCCCGGACCATGGCCACGCACCTCGGCCGAGGGCGAATACACCCGCAGATATTCGGCCGGCAGGTTGAAACGGGCGCCGTCGGCAAACGCGACCTCCAGCGAATTGGACTTCTGATGCAGCACGATCTCGGTAGGGATCTGGTTCATAGGGCGCGGATCTTCTTCAACAATGCAGTAGTGGAACGTTCATGCAGGAACGGGATGCTGTGCACGCTGCCGCCCCAGCCCTGCACTTCCTTGCTGCCGACGATGCGATCCGGCGTCCAGTCGCCGCCCTTCACCAGCACATCCGGCTTGCTGGCCAGGATCAGGTTGAGCGGCGTGTCCTCCTCGAACTTCACCACCAGACTCACCGCTTCCAGCGCCGCCAGCACCGCCATGCGGTCAGCTTCAGCATTGATCGGACGATCATCACCCTTGCCCTGGCGCTTCACCGAAGCATCGCTGTTGACGCCGACGATGAGCGACGCGCCCAGTGCCCGCGCCTGCGCCAGATAGGTGACATGGCCGCGGTGCAGCACGTCGAAACAGCCGTTGGTGAACACCACCGGATGCGGCAGTGCAGCCACGCGTGCGGCCAGCTCCTGCTGCGTGCAGATCTTGTTCTCGAAACCTGGCGTCGGATATTCCATATACGCTCAGTTCATATACTCGAACACGCGCACCACCTTCTTCACGCCGCGCGTGGTGGCGGCGATCTCGGAAGCGGCATCGGCCTCGGCACGCGTGACGATGCCCATCAGGTAGACCACGCCTTCTTCGGTGTAGACCTTGATGTGGTTGCGCTCGAATGCCTTGCTCTCGCCCAAACGCATGCGCACATCACCGCTGACACCGGAATCGCTGCGGCGCAGGCCGATATCGGAGGTGCGTTCGATATGCAGTTCGTTGGCGATGCCTTTCACCGTGGCGATGCCGCCCACGATGCGCTCGATGCCCTGCTTGGTGGCATCGTCCGGCACCTGGCCGGTGATGAGCGCGAAATGGTTGAAACAGGTGACGCTGACCTGGATGTTGCTGCGGTAACGCTCGGCGATACGCTGCAATGCGGTGTGTTCAATGTTGCGGTCGTCCTGCACGGCCTGCGCACTGCGGCGATCGTTACCCGCGCTTGCGGCGCCCGGCATCTGTGCACAGCCTTGCAGCAAGGCGAGCAGCATCAGTCCGACTATCCAGCCAGCCCGCATCACACGCCTCCCAACAGCACATGGTCGATCACATCGCACAGGCAATGCAGGATGACCAGGTGCGTCTCCTGGATGCGCGCGGTGCTCTTGGCCGGCACGCACAAGTGGAAATCGCCCTCGCGCAGCATGGCGCCCATCTGGCCGCCTTCACGCCCGGTCAGCGCGATCACCACCATGCCGCGTTCATGGGCGGCGGTGATGGCCTCCACCACATTGGCGGAATTGCCGCTGGTGGAGATGGCGATCAGCACATCGCCTTCCATGCCCAAGGCGCGCACCTGCTTGGAGAAGATCTGCTGGTAGTCGTAATCGTTGGCGATGGAGGTGAGCACCGAACTGTCGGTGGTGAGCGCGACCGCCGGCAATCCCGGGCGCTCCACTTCGAAGCGGTTGATCAGCTCGGCGGCGAAATGCTGCGCATCGGCCGCGGAGCCGCCATTGCCGCAAGCCAGCACCTTGCCGTCGTTCATCAGGCAATGCACGACGGCCTGTGCCGCATCGGCGATGGGTTGGGCCAGCGTCTGCTTGGCCTGCAATTTGGTTGCTGCGCTGTCGTCGAAGTGCTTGCTGACGCGTTGGGCGAGTGTCATATCTGTGGCGGGCGAAAAAAAGTGCGTGGATTTTAACCTAAAGCTGGAATGCGTTCTTGAGCCACTCGACGCCTTGTGTGCCATCCGCCGCACGCAACAGCAGCGCGTCGAAGCGACAGGGCGGCGGCGAGGCGACGGCCGCGAGGTAATGCTGGGCGGCGAGGATGAGGCGCCGTTGCTTGCGTCCATCAATGCTGGCGGCGGCACCGCCGAAATCGTTGCGGGTGCGCAGCCGCACTTCGACGAACACCAGCGTCGCGCCGTCCTGCATAACGAGATCGATCTCGCCCTGACGGCAACGGTAATTGCGCTGTAGCAGGCGCAAGCCCTGGCGTTGCAGGTATTGCGCAGCGAACTCCTCGGCCTGCGCCCCTGCCTGCATACGTCACTCTTCCGGATCGGGCTCGACGCCGGCCGGCGCGACCGGTTGCGGCCCTTGCAGCGCGGCCTCCATGGTCATGCCCTTGCCGTTGCGCAGGATGGACTTCACGCCTTCACGCATCACGGTATGCCCGTCCAGCGACAACTTGCCGGTGACACCATCCAGCGGCAACGCATTGGCCGTGGTGTGATGCAACAACACCTGCATCATGCGGTAGGCATCGATACCCAATGCATACAGGCGCGCCTGGTCGAGCGGATACGGCGGATCGGCGCGCGGATAGACCATCACGGCCGGATGGTCGGGCTGGATCACCCACGGCATGTCGTAGAAACGGATCTCGGTCAGGTCGTAGTTGATGAGGTTGTTGCCGTTGCCGACGAACACCTGCGAAGTCGCGTATACCGGGATGTCGGAGAAGATGTACGGCCGCATCAGGCGCGCCTTGTCGGGCTCCGCCGCCAGGAACACCATGCTGCCCGCCTCGCCGCCCAACAAACGGATCTCGCTGGGATCACCCTCGTATACGATCTCCGGCCACAGCATGCCGCCGAGACGCGTCCATTCCTCGCTGAACGCTTGCGCCAGGCGGCGCGACAACGGCGTATCGGTGCGCACCACAGTGGCGGTGATCAACCCGCTCTGGGTCGCCCATTGCGCGGCCTGGCGTGCTTCGAGCTCCGGCGGCAAGCCAAAAAAATACAGCGGATCGTTACGTGCCGCCACTTGCTCCGGCAAGTTCAGCGCCAGCGTGGGCACCGGCACCGCACCGTTCTCGGCCAGCGCCATGACGCCGCCGCGGGTCAACGGCCCCACCACAGCCTGCGCCCCCTGGGCGATGGCCTGGCGATACAGTTCGGCCACTTCGTATTTCTCATCGTTGGCCGAATACACGCGCACCGGCAGGTCGGGCTGCACTTCGGCTGCCGCCAGGAAACCCAGTTGCAATGCTTCCGCAGCACGACCGAAGCTGACGGAACGCAGCGGCAGGATCAACGCGATGTGTGGCTGCGCGCCTTCCGTCATCTGTCCCGGCAACAACGGCGACACGCTCGGTGCCGGCACGGCTTCGAGCGGTGTCACCTCCACGGCCGGCGGCGGCACGGTGACGGGCTGGGCCGGCGCAACCGGAACGGAGTCCATCGCTGGTTTAGGCGGAGTGGCACAGCCAAACACGCTCACGTATAGTGCGGCGATCAACAGACCGCGCAACCATTTCGACCCGGGGAATCCAGTTTGCATTTCAAGACCAATCAAAAAATCGAGTGCGCATTATATGTAGTCGCCACCCCGATTGGAAATCTGGGAGACATCACGCTGCGCGCACTCGAAGTGTTACAAGGGGCGGACGTCATCGCCGCCGAGGACACGCGCAACACCCGCCATCTGCTGCAACAGCACGGCATCACCGACAGCAAGCTGCTCGCCGTCCACCAGCATAACGAACGTGGCGCGGCGCAACGTATCATCGAATTGTTACAACAAGGACAGAGCGTGGCGCTGGTGACCGACGCCGGCACACCGGCGGTGAGCGACCCCGGCGCCTTGCTGGTGGCGGACGTACGCGCCGCCGGTTTCCGTGTCATCCCGCTCCCCGGCGCCAGCGCGGCCATCGCCGCGCTCTCGGCTTCCGGCCTGGCGGCGCCGCACTTCCTGTTCTACGGCTTCCTGCCCAACAAGCGCGCCGCACGCCGCACCGCCTTGCAGACGCTGGTCGCCCATCCTTACACGCTGGTGTTCTACGAAGCGCCGCACCGCATCGTGGAATGCAGCGAGGACCTGCTGGCGGTGTTCGGCGCGGAGCGCGAGATCGTGTTCGCGCGCGAGCTGACCAAGCTGTTCGAAAGCATCCATCGTTGCAAGCTGGGCGAAGCATTGGACTGGCTGCAACGCGATGCCAACCACCAGCGTGGCGAGTTCGTGCTGCTGGTGTCCGGGGCCCCCGCGCAGAGTGAGGGACAGGATGCCGCAGCCGAACATGTATTGCAGATCCTGTTGCAGGAGTTGCCGCTGAAACAGGCGGTGCAACTGGCGGTGCAGATCACCGGCGGCAACAAGAACGCGCTCTACCAACGCGCACTGGCCTTGAAGTCCTGCTAAGCGCATGGTTGTGATCCAAGCTGACTTTGTTAAACTCCACGGTCCGCACCTGTTCCGGACACCCTGAGGTCGTATGAACCCTGCCACCCGATTCCTGCCGCTGCTGTTAGTCATGGCCCTGGCCGCCTGCAAGGGCGGCGAACAGCCGGCCGGCGCTCCCAAAGCCGGGGCCGCGATGCCGCCGCCCGAAGTGGAAGTGATCACCATCGCGCCGGGCAAAGCGACCTACACACGCGACCTGCCCGGCCGCGTGCAGGCCTATCGCACCGCCCAGGTGCGCGCCCGCGTCGACGGCGTGGTGGAGCGGCGCCTGTTCAAGGAAGGCAGCGACGTGACCGCCGGCACGCAACTGTTCCGTATCGACGCGAACAACTATCGCGCCACGGCGGAAGCCGCGAATGCCGACGCTGCACTCGCTTACCAGAACCTGGAACGCGCCAAACGCCTGCTGGAAGCCAAAGCCATCAGCCAACAGGAATACGACCTGACGTTAGCCAAAGCCGCGCAGGCCCGTGCTGCGCTGGTGAAGGCCAACGAAGACGTGACCAACGCCGGCGCCCCAGCACCGATCAGCGGCCATGTCGGTCGTGCCGAGGTGAGCGAAGGAGCGCTGGTCAGCAAGAGCAGCGCCACCTTGTTGGCCACCATCGAGCAACTCGATCCGGTGTATGTGAACTTCACCCAGTCCGCCACCGACCTGCTGCGTCTGCGTCAGGCGGTCGCCACCGGCGTACTGAAGCAGGCTGACAGCACCGAAGTGCAACTGTTGCTGGAAGACGGCAGCAGCTATACGCGCAGCGGCCGCATCTTCTTCACCGACATGGCCGTGGATGCCGGCACCGGCTCCGTCTCGCTGCGCGCCGAGTTCCCCAATCCCAAACACGAACTGTTGCCCGGCATGTTCGTACGCCTGCGCTTCCCCGAAGCCATCGCCGAACACGCGATCCGCGTACCGCAACGCGCAGTGCAATCCGGCGCACAGGGGCAGTTCGTGATGACCGTCGCTGCGGACGGCAAGGTCGCCCCGCGCCCGGTCACCACCAGCGGCATGTCGGGCAGCGACTTCATCATCGCCAGCGGCCTCAAGGAAGGCGACCAGGTCATCGTGAACGGTCTGCAAAAGGCGCGTCCCGGCACCGTGGTGAAGCCGGTACCGCTGACCACCACGATGAAGATGGAAAGCCAGCTTTCCGCTCCGAAGTAACGGACATGGCCATGATGAGTATCCAATCTGATTCGGCAGCCATGTCCGTCCCGCTCCCCCGTTCCCCCTCTCCCACAGGGCGAGGGGTACAGTTCGCCGCTGCGCGAATTTAAGGATACCGCGCCATGCTCGCCCGCTTCTTCATCGACCGTCCCATCTTCGCCTGGGTCATCGCACTGGTGATCCTGCTCGCCGGCGTGCTGGCGCTGCGCGGGCTGCCGGTCGCGCAATATCCCTCCGTCGCACCGCCCGCACTGTCGGTCAGCGTCACCTATCCCGGCGCCTCTGCGGAAGTGGTGGAAGAGACCGTCATCACCCTGCTGGAACAGGAGATGAACGGCATCGAGGATCTGCTGTACATGGAATCCTCGGCCGAACTCGGGCGCGGCAGCATCACGCTGACCTTCGAAGCCGGCACCAACCTCGACTTCGCTTCGGTGGAGACGCAGAACCGCGTCAAGCGCGCCGAGATCCGCCTGCCCGAAGAAGTACGACGCATGGGCGTCACAGTGACCAAGTCGGCACGCAACTACGTGATGATCGTGTCGCTGATCTCGCCGGACAAGAGCTATGACAACGTAGCGTTGGGCAGCTATGCCGCCGCCAACGTGCTGGACAGTATCCGTCGCGTGCCCGGCGTAGGCGAGGCCATGCTGTTCGGCACCGAATATTCGATGCGCATCTGGCTCAAGCCGGAGAAGCTGCAAGCCTACGGCATCTCGCCCGCCGACATCTCGAAAGCCGTGCGCGCGCAGAACGCGCAGATGTCCACCGGCGAGCTGGGCCAGCTGCCTTCTGCCACCGGTCAGGAATTGAATGCGGTGATCGTCACCAAGAGCCGCCTCTCCTCGCCGGAAGAGTTCGGCAACATCCTGGTACGCACCAACCCGGACGGATCGGCACTGCGCGTGAAGGATGTGGCACGCGTGGAACTGGGCGCGCAAGACTACTCGGTGCGCGCGCGCATCGACGGCCAGCCGGCGGCCGGCATCGCCATCCGCCTGACACCCGATGCCAACGCGCTGGAGACCGTTTCCGCGGTGAAGGCGCGCATGACCGAACTGGCGAAGTTCTTCCCGCAGGGCGTGAGCTGGCTGGTGCCGTATGACACCTCCAAGTTCATCGAGATCTCCATCAAGGAGGTGCTGAAGAGCCTGGCCGAGGCGCTGTTCCTCGTGTTCCTGGTGATGTACCTGTTCCTCGGCAACCTGCGCGCCACGCTGATCCCCACCATCGTCATCCCGGTGGCGCTGGTCGGCGCGCTGGTCGGCCTGTATCTGCTCGGCTATTCCATCAACGTGCTGACGCTGTTCGCCATGGTGCTGGCCATCGGCATCGTGGTGGACGACGCCATCGTGGTGGTGGAGAACGTCGAACGCATCATGAGCACCGAGAACCTGCCGCCGCGCGAAGCGACACGCAGAGCGATGGACCAGATCATCGGCGCCATCATCGCCATCACGCTGGTGCTCTCCGCCGTGTTCATCCCGATGGCGCTGTTCCCCGGATCGACCGGCGCCATCTACCGTCAGTTCGCGGTGACGCTGGTGCTGACCATGGGCTTCTCGGCGCTGATGGCGCTGACGCTGACCCCCGCGCTGTGCGCCACGCTGCTCAAGCACACCCCGGGCAAAGACGACATGGTGCCGAAGAGTGGTCCCTTGCACTGGTTCCATGATGCCTTCGGCCGTCTCACCCAACGCTATGTCGGCGTGGTGGGCAGGATCGTGCGCAAGGCGGCGCGCTACCTGCTCGTGTACACCGCCATCCTGCTGGCGGTCGGCTGGATGTTCAGCAAGCTGCCCGGCAGCTTCCTGCCCTCGGAAGACCAGGGCTATTTCGTCAGCGTGATCCAGCTGCCGCCGGGGGCCACGCACGACCGCACGGTCGAAGTGCTGTCGCAGGTGGAGCAGTATTACCTCGGCCTGAAGGAAGTCGACCACGTGATTGGCGTGGCCGGCTTCTCCTTCTTCGGTCGCGGCCAGAACGCGGCCATCACCTTCGTGCGCCTGAAGGACTGGAGCGAGCGCCCGGGCGAGGCCAGCAATTCCAACACGCTGGCGCGCAACGCCAACATGGCGCTGTTCCGCATCAAACAAGCGATGATCTTCGCCATCAACCCGCCGCCCATCCCCGAGCTGGCTGCGGCCGGCGGTTTCGATTTCCGCCTGCAGGACCGCGCCGGGCTGGGCCGCGAGAAGCTGCTGGAAGCGCGCAACATGGCACTGGGCATGGCGATGCAGAACCCGGTGCTGGCCGGCGTGCGCCCCGAAGGCCAGGAAGCCGGGCCGCAGCTGTTCCTCGATATCGACCGCATCAAGGCCGAATCGCTGGGCGTCTCCATCACCGACCTGAACGAGACGCTGCAATCCATGCTGGGCGGTGCCTACATCAATGATTTCGTGCGCGAGGGCCGCGTGCTGCGCGTGCAGATGCAGGCCGAAGCCGACACGCGCCGCACGCCGGAAGACATCCTCAACATCTCCGTGCGCAACAAGCAGGGCGGCATGGTGCCGCTGTCCGCGCTGGCCTCGGCGAGCTGGATCAGCGGCTCGCCCAAGCTGGACCGCTACAACGGCCTGCCCGCCATGAAGATCGCCGGCGGCCCGGCGCCCGGCCACAGCTCGGGTGAAGCCATGCAGGCAATGGAAGCCATCGCGGCGCAACTGCCGCCCGGCTTCGGCTTCGAATGGTCGGGCACTGCACGCGAGGAGATCCAGTCCGGTGCGCAGTCTTCGCTGCTGTTCGGCGTCTCCATCATCGTGGTGTTCCTGTGCCTGGCCGCGTTGTACGAGAGCTGGTCCATACCGTTCGCGGTGATGCTGGCGGTACCGCTCGGCGTGTTCGGCGCGCTGCTGGCGGTGACCCTGCGCGAGCTGCCGAACGACGTGTACTTCAAGGTCGGCCTGATCGCCATCATCGGCCTGTCGTCCAAGAACGCCATCCTGATCATCGAGTTCGCACGCAAGTTGCAGGACGAAGGCATGAGCCTGATGGATGCCACGCTGGAAGCCTGCCGCCTGCGCTTCCGCCCCATCCTGATGACCTCGTTCGCCTTCATGGCCGGCGTGTTGCCGCTCGCCCTGTCTACCGGCGCCGGCGCACAGAGTCGCCATGCCATCGGCACCGGCGTGATCGGCGGCATGCTCACTGCCACACTGTTCGCCGTGTTCCTGGTGCCGGTGTTCTTCGTCATCGTGCGCCGCTTCTTCCCGGGCCATGCGCGCAAGCACACCGACTAGGCTGAGAATACCCAAGGCCCGTTCGTGGTGAGTTAGGCCGAAGGCCGTATCGAACCATCCGGCGCGTTCCGCACCGGGGCTGGCACGAAACCAGCCCCCTTAATCGCGCTACAATCCCGGCTGACCTCAATCAGCCGGGATTTTCTCATGCAACAACTCACCCTAACCCGCCCCGACGACTGGCACCTGCACCTGCGCGACAACGAACTGATGGCCTCGGTGCTGCCCGACACTGCGCGCCAGTTCGCCCGCGCCATCGTCATGCCCAACTTGCGCCCGCCGGTCACCACCACCGCACAGGCCGTGGCCTATCGCGAACGCATCCTCAAGGCGCTGCCACAAGGCATGAAGTTCGAGCCGCTGATGACGCTGTACCTGACCGACATCACCAGTGCCGAGGAGATCAAAAAAGCCAAGCAGAGCGGCGTGGTGCATGCAGTGAAGCTCTACCCCGCAGGCGCAACAACGAATTCCGACGCGGGCGTGACCGACCTGCGCAAAACCTATGCCGCACTGGAAGCCATGCAAGCCTGCGGCATGCCGCTGTTGGTGCACGGCGAAGTCACCAGCTCCGACATTGACATCTTCGACCGCGAAGCGGTGTTCATCGACAAGGTGATGCAGCCGCTGCTGAAAGACCTGCCCAGCCTGCGCGTGGTGTTCGAACACATCACCACCAAGGACGCTGCCGAATTCGTGATGAGTGCACCGGATACCATCGCCGCCACCCTCACCCCGCAACACCTGCTCTACAACCGCAACGCCATGCTGGTCGGCGGCATCCGCCCGCACTTCTACTGCCTGCCCATCCTGAAGCGCGAGACACACCGCGAAGCATTGGTGAAAGCCGCCACCAGCGGCAACAAGAAATTCTTCCTCGGCACCGACAGCGCCCCGCACGCCCAGCACACCAAAGAGAACGCCTGCGGCTGCGCCGGCTGCTACAGCGCGCACAGTGCCATCGAACTGTATGCCGAAGCGTTCGAGAACGCCGGTGCCCTGGACAAGCTGGAAGGGTTCGCCAGTTTCTACGGCGCGGATTACTACGGCCTGCCGCGCAACACGGACAAGGTCACGTTACGCAAGGAAGAGTGGGAGATGCCGCATACGGTCGAATTCGGTGGCTCGAAGCTCGTGCCGCTGAGGGCGGGGGAAAAGATGAAATGGAAGTTGATGCCTTTGCTCACTGAGTAACTTGTTGAGGCAAATATGATTCCCAACTACAAGGATATTGTTGATCTCTTAAAAAAGGGCGCAACTGTCGAAGCTCAAGAAAAAATTATGGAACTCAGAGAAGGGGTTCTTGAGCTACAGGAAGAGAATGCATCTCTAAAATCTCAAATCCGCGAGTTGCGGGAACAACTCCAAGTTAGGAGTCACCTTGATTTTGAAGATGGTGTGTATTGGCTTTGGGAAGAAGACGAGGCTGGTGACCCCTCAATTAAAACTGGCCCGTTCTGTCAGCGTTGCTATGACGATGAAAATAAGCTCGTAAGGCTTCAAACCAAATCAGTTCCTCAAGTGGATGTATATGGTGCTTCCATTGGCCCCGATGTTAAGTACCACACGTGCTTAAAGTGTAGGTCTAACTATGACTAGGTTTGTTTGACGCATGACCCAACTCTTCACCCCTTACCCCCTCGGCAAACTCCACCTCGCCAACCGCATCGTCATCCCGCCGATGTGCCAGTACTCGGCGGTGGATGGCAATGCGACCGACTGGCAAGTGATGCATTACGGCACGTTGTCGCATTCGGGCGCGGGGTTGCTGATCATCGAGGCGACGGCGGTGGAGCCTGCGGGGCGCATCTCGTATGCCGACCTCGGTCTGTGGTCGGATGCGAACGAGGCGGCGCTGAAGCGTGTGCTGGATGCGGTACGCAAGTATTCCGCCATGCCCATCGCGATCCAGCTGGCGCATGCCGGGCGCAAGGCGTCGTGCGATGTGGCGTAGAAAGGCGGCAAACAATTGGGACTGGATGCTGGCGGCTGGCCGACGCTGGCGCCTTCGGCTTCCTCGTTCAATCCGACGGACCGTCCGGCACAGTCGCTGGACGATGCCGGCATACAGCGCATCAAGGATGCCTGGGTGGCGGCGGCGTTACGTGCGCAACGCATCGGTCTCGATGCCATCGAGGTGCATGCGGCACATGGTTATCTGTTGCACGAGTTCCTCTCCCCGCTAACCAATACGCGCACCGATGCCTATGGCGGTGCGCTGGAGAACCGTATGCGCTTCCCGCTGGCGGTGTTCGAGGCGGTGCGTGCGGCGGTGCCGGAGATGACAGTGGGCATGCGCATCTCGGCGTCGGACTGGGTGACGGGGGGTTGGGACATCGAACAGAGCGTGGCCTTGGCGCATGCGCTGAAACCGCGCGGTTGCGATTTCATCCATGTGTCCAGCGGCGGTCTGTCGCCGCAGCAACAGATCGCACTGGCGCCCGCTTATCTGGTGCCGTTCGCCGAACGCATCAAGCGCGAGACCGGGTTGCCGACCATCGCAGTGGGACTGATCACCGAGCCGGAGCAGGCGGAGAACATCATCGCCGAGGGGCGGGCCGATCTGGTGGCTGTGGGGCGCGGCATGCTGTATGACCCGCGCTGGCCCTGGCATGCGGCAGCGCATCTGGGTGCACAGGTGGCGGCGCCGCCGCAATTCTGGCGCGGCGCCCCCGGTGGCCCAGGACTGTTCCGCTCCGCCTGAGCTGAAGCGGCGCGCTATCGCCTGACTTTTCGTTTGTCATTGGCAGCCTGCGCCGGACTGTCAGGACTTCCTGACAAAGCGCATTTTCTGCTGGATTGAGCCGGGGACGGCATTACAATATCGCCGCACAGTGACCGCAGGGACCCCATGATGACGCGCAAGACCCGCAAGCCGAAAGATCCTTCGATTGACGATGGCGGACATATGGATGTCCTGATCATCAATGCCCTGATGGATTCGTTGATGACCATCTTCTCCACGATGATGAATGCCAAGGTGCAGCCCGGCGTGCCCGTGCCCAAAGCGGAGAAGGCGGCGAAAGGCGGCGTGTCGGCAGTGATCGGCATGAAGGCGGAAGGCGCCAACGGCAGCGTGGCGGTGACTTTGCCGCTGCCGGCGCTGAGCGAGATCTCGCGCAAGTTGCTGGGGCATGAGATCACCGACTTCGACAAGGATGCGGCCGACCTGGCCGGCGAGCTTTCCAACATGCTGGTGGGCGGCGCGAAGCGCATCCTGTCCGAGAAGGGCCACGATTTCGACATGCAAACGCCGCAGATGCTGCACGGCGAAGGACACGAGATCGAACACCACCACGGCGGCCAGACGGTGCTGCTGCCGGTTCAGATCGGCGACAGCGAGTTCTATATCGAACTCAACTTCGTTTAAGCCGCGATGCCGCTGGCGCCCTATCTCGACACCGCACCGCGACTGGGCGAACGCCTGTACCTGCATCCTTCCTGCCAGGTGATCGGCGATGTGACCATCGGCGACGATTCTTCAGTGTGGTGCAACACGGTGTTGCGCGGCGATGTGAACCGCATCGTGATCGGCCGCGGCACGAACATCCAGGACCTGTCCATGGGTCATGTGTCGCACAAGACGGCGGACAAACCCGAAGGCTCACCGCTCATCATCGGCGACTACGTAACCATCGGCCATGCGGTGATCCTGCATGGCTGCACCATCGGCAATGAGTGCCTGATCGGCATGGGTTCCATCGTAATGGATGATGTGGTGATCCCCGAGCAGGTGATGGTGGGCGCGGGCAGCCTGATCTCGCCGGGCAAGATGCTGCAAGCCGGCATGCTGTACATGGGCCGTCCGGCCAAGGCGGTACGTGCACTGACCGCCGGGGAGATCGCCTACCTGAGATATTCGGCCGAGCATTACATGCGCGTGAAAGACAACTATCGGAACGGAAACAATGAGCATCGATGACAAGCAAGAGATCTATCGCGCCAAGATGAACCTGGAGACTTCGCGTATCGCCTGGCGCGAACTGCAACGCTTCTTCGCCAGCGGCGCCGCCATCTTCGTCAGCCCCGGGCTGGACCTGGTGGAAGTGGCGTTCCAGATCTCTGAAGACAACAAGGAGCAGGTGCTAGCCTGGATGGGCACCGGCCAAGTGGCCAAGGTCTCCGACGAACAGGCGCTGGCCTGGTATGAGCGCGACACGGAGGTGTGGGCCGTGGTCGTCAGTCCCTATGTACTGGTACAGGAGGGCGAGTGATGTATCACATCGTCGAGAGCGGCAAGGATTTCGAACAGGCGGCGACCGATCTGGATGCCGCCGTGAAACGCAACGGTTTCGGCGTGCTGCATGTGCATGACATCGGTAATACCTTGCGCAGCAAGGGTGTGGACTTCGCGCCGCAATGCCGGGTGTTCGAGGTGTGCAACCCGGTGCAGGCGGCCAAGGTGATGGGCAGCGACATGCGCCTGAACATGGCGCTGCCGTGCCGCATCTCGGTCTATACCGAAGGTGGCAAGACCTACATCGGCATGATCAAGCCGGCCGCCATGCTGGCCGCATTGTCGTCCGACCCGGCACTGGCCGCCGTGGCGCATGAGGTCGAGCAGAAGACCATGCAGATGATCGCCGAAGCGAAGTAAGTCACTTCACTTTCTTCAGTGCCGCTTCGATGCGCGCACACAGGGTCTTCAGCACCTTGATGCGCGCGAAGTTCTTGTCGTTGGCTTCCACCAGCGTCCATGGCGCGATCTCGGTGCTGGTGCGGTCCACCATGTCACACACCGCGCGCTCGTAGTCGTCCCATTTCTCGCGGTTGCGCCAATCCTCTTCGGTGATCTTGAAGCGCTTGAAGGCGATCTGCTCGCGTTCCTTGAAGCGACGCAGTTGCTCATCCTTGCTGATCGCCAGCCAGAACTTCACCACCACGATGTCGTGACGCACCAGTTGTGCCTCGAAATCGTTGATCTCGCTGTAGGCGCGCATCCAGTCGGCCTCGCTGCAGAATCTCTCCACGCGCTCGACCAGCACACGGCCATACCAGGAACGATCGAAGATGATGGTGCGTCCCTTGCGCGGGATGTGGCGCCAGAAACGCCACAGATAAGGCTGCGCGCGCTCTTCCTCGGTAGGTGCGGCGATGGGCACGATGTTGTACTGGCGGGCATCGAGCGCACTGGTGATACGGCGGATGGCGCCACCCTTGCCGGCGGCATCGTTGCCTTCGAACATGGCCAGCACGCTGATCTTGGCGAACTTGGGCGAACGGGTGAGCAGCGCCAGCTTGCCTTGGTACTTCTCCAGCTCGGCTTCGTATTTCTTCTTGTCCAGCTTTTGCTTGAGATCCAGCGCTTGCAGCATGTTCAGGCGATCCAGTGCAGGCATGGGTGGCGGCGCGGTGACGGTACCGGTCTTGCGCACTTTTTCCTTGAGCCGCAGCTGGATCGCTTCAAGGATGATCTTGCCCACGGTCAGGCTGCGATAGTGCGGATCGTAACCTTCGACGATGGTCCACGGCGCATCGGCTGTGCTGGTGTGGCGGATCACGCGTTCGTTGACGGCGGTGAACTTGTCGTACAACTCATAGTGCTCCCAGTCGCGCTTGGTGACGCGCCAGCGCGTCTTGGGATCCTTCTCCAGAGACTTGAGGCGCTTCTCCTGCTTCGCGCGCGACAAGTGCATCCAGAACTTGAGCACGAGTGCGCCTTCATCCACCAGCATCTGTTCCAGCCGTTTGGCGCGTTCCATACTCTGGTCCAGCTCGGCATTCTTGGACAGACCGCGCACGCGGTTGAGGATGGGCCAGGTATACCAGGAACCAAGGAAGATGCCGATGCGCCCTTTGGGCGGCAGCGCACGCCAGAAACGCCACATCATCGGGCGGTCCAACTCTTCGTCGGAAGGTTCGCCCATGCCGTGCGTTTGCAGGAAACGCGGGTCCATCCATTCGTTGAGCAGGTTCACCGTCTCGCCGCGCCCGGCGCCATCCACACCGCCGATCAGGATGATGACCGGGAACCGAGATTGTTTGGCCAGCTCCATCTGCGCTTCCAGCAAGGCTTCACGCAGCTTGGGCACTTCGCTGTCATAGGTGGCCTTGTCGATCTTGTGGCCGAGTTCTGCGGATTCGAACATACCCCCTCCTTCTGCTTCAGAGACTTTCCGGACCGATGACCAGTTTGAGGCGGACCAGATAGTCACCCTCATCTTCCTTGCCGCTCAACCACCACACGGCTCCCTTCTTGATGCTGAAACCGCTGCCGGAGGTCGCCAGCAACTGTGCCGCCACCTCGCCCAGCGTCGGTTGATGGCCGACCACCAGCGTGCAGCCGCCGGCCTGCGGCCAATCGACAGCAGTCAGCAACTCTTGGGCGGTAGCCGAGGGGGCCAGTGCCGGCACGGTGAGGTATTCAGAGGTGAGCGCCTGCACCGTTTGTTGCGTGCGGCGCGCGGGGCTGGCCAGGATGCGCGTCTCTGCCGGCAGCCGCGCACGCAGGAAGGCGGCCATCTTGTCGGCCTGCTTGCGGCCTTTGGCGGTGAGCGCGCGCTCCAGGTCGGCCATCCCGTCCTCGGCTTCGGCGTGTCGCCAGAGTATCAATTGCATGGAGGCACTCCCCGAATATTACAATCGTAGCGGCAGGATATACCGTCTATACTGGCTTCGCCACCATCCACACGGAGCTTACGCCATGGTCTCTCATGCCACCCGCAAACCCGCTACCACTCCACGCAAACCGACCAAGAACGAGAAAAGTCCCGCCGCCGAAAAGAAGGTGAAAGTGGTGCGCGACAGCTTCAGCATGCCGCAGGAAGACTACGCCTTGATCGCCCAACTGAAGGCGCGCGCACAAGAGGCCGGCATGCCGATGAAGAAGAGCGCACTGCTACGCGCCGGCCTGCAATTGCTGGATAAAGCCAGTGCCTTGCAGTTCAAGCGTGTGCTCAGTGGACTGACGCCGATCAAGACCGGCCGCCCGAAGAAACACTAGACTTCTTCGGGTAGCGAGGTCTGCAACTGGCCCAGTTCCTGCGCCAGTTGCAGTTGGGCATTGACAGCTTTGCCGCGTCCCGGCTTCTTGCGATGCCAGAAGCCGTTGCAGTCCATCTCCCAGGCCAGCAGGTTGTCCTTCAGATAGACCCCCAAGCCTTCTTCCAGCACGCGTTTCTTCAGCTTCTTGTCCAGCACCGGGAAACAGGCTTCGATGCGGCGGAAGAAGTTGCGATCCATCCAATCGGCGCTGGCGAGATAGACCTCTTCCTTGCCGTCGTTATGGAAATAGAAGATGCGCGTGTGTTCCAGGAAGCGCCCGATGATGGAGCGCACGCGGATGTTCTCCGACAGCCCTTTCACCCCCGGACGCAAGGCACATACGCCGCGCACGATCAGGTCGATCTCCACGCCGGCCTGCGAGGCCTCGTACAGCGTGTTGATGGTCTCGGGTTCGAGCAGCGCGTTCATCTTGGCGATGACGCGCGCCGGCTTGCCTTGTCTGGCCAGCGCGATCTCGTTGCGGATCGCTTCCAGCACCTTGCTGTGCAGGGTGAATGGCGATTGCCACAGATGCTTGAGCTTGCTCGCCTTGCCCAGGCTGGTGAGCTGCATGAACAGTTCGTTGACGTCGGCACCGATCTCCTCATGACAGGTCATCAGGCCGAAGTCGGTATACAGGCGCGCCGTGCGCGGATGATAGTTGCCGGTGCCCAGATGCACGTAGCGGCGCAGCTTGCCCTCTTCGCGGCGCACCACCATGAGCATCTTGGCATGCGTCTTGTGACCGACCACGCCATACACCACATGCGCGCCGACCTGCTCCAGGCGCGAGGCCCAGTTGATGTTGGCTTCTTCGTCGAAGCGCGCCAGCAGCTCGACCACCACGGTGACTTCCTTGCCGCGCTTGGCGGCGGCGATCAACGCCTCCATCAGCTCGGAATCGACGCCGGTGCGATAGACCGTCTGTTTGATCGCCACCACATCGGGGTCGCTGGCCGCCTGGCGGATGAAATCCAGCACCGGCTTGAACGACTGGTAGGGATGATGCAACAGGATGTCGCTCTTGCGGATGACCTCGAACATGTCCGCGCCCTTCTTCTTCAGCACCGTAGGCAGACCGGGCACGAAGTCGGGGAATTTGAGATCGGGACGCTCCACCTTGTCGGGGATGCCCATCAGGCGTACCAGATTGACCGGACCATGCACGCGGTACAGATCATCCGCATTCAACTCGAACTGTTGCAGCAGGAACTCGGCCAGCTCGGGCGGACAATTGTCAGCCACCTCCAGTCGCACCGCATCGCCGAAATGGCGCTGCGGCAATTCGCCCTGTAGGCTGATGCGCAGGTTCTTCACTTCTTCCTCATCCACGAACAGGTCGCTGTTGCGCGTGACGCGGAACTGGTAACAGCCCTTCACTTCCATGCCGGCGAACAGTTCGCCCACATGCGCATGCAGGATGGAGGACAGGAACACGAAGCCATGCGGGCAGTCGGCGATCTCCGGCGGCATCACGATGGCGCGCGGCAAGGCGCGCGGCGCCTGCACCACGGCCTTGGCCGAATTGCGACCGAAGGCATCCTTGCCCTGCAACTCGACGGCGAAATTGAGGATCTTGTTGCTCACGCGCGGGAAGGGATGCGCCGGATCGAGACCGATGGGGGTCAGCAGCGGCATCACTTCACGCAGGAAGAAATCCTTTACCCAGGCTTGCTGCGCTTCGTTCCAATGTGTGCGCCGCAGGAACTTGATGCCCTGTGCGGCCAGCGCCGGCACCAGTTCCTCATTGAACAGCTGGTACTGCCGTGCGATCAGTTGATGCGTCGGGTCGAACAGGCGTTTCATCACCTGGGCGGCGCCCAGTCCATCCGGACCGGTGGCGATGCCGTGCAGGCGGATCTGCTCCTTGAGACCGGCGACACGGATCTCGAAGAACTCGTCCAGGTTGCTGCTGACGATACACAGATAACGCAGGCGTTCCAGCAACGGCACCGAGGGATCCTCGGCCTGCGCCAACACGCGCCGGTTGAACTCGAGCTGGCCGAGTTCCCGGTTGAGGAAGTTCTGTGCGATGTAGTTGCCCTTGGTCAAGCTCAGCCCTTTGGCGGTACGTAACCCGGCGGCATCTGGGCTTCCGCGCCGAAGAAGTAGTTCTCCATCTGTTGCGCCAGGTACTGGCGCGCGCGGATATCCGCCAGATTGAGACGGTTCTCGTTCACCAGCATGGTCTGGAACTTGATCCAGCCCTGCCAGGCTTCCTTCGATACGTTTTCGAAGATGCGTTGACCGAGCGGGCCGGGGTAGGTCGGGCGCTCCAGCCCCTCCGCCTCGCGGCCCAGTTTTACGCAGTGCACCATCCTTGTCATTCTCGTTCTCCATAACCGGTTGATGATAGGCGTGCAATGTTACACGCCGATGAATGCAACGCGCCGCAGCGGCGCGCCGTAAGACTTACTTCAGATTCTTCACGAACACCTTGGAGCGACGCTGGTAGTTGTACAGCGCCTTCTTCTCCTTGGGCAACTGGTTGACATCGGCCTCCTCGAAGCCGCGCTCGATGAACCAGTGCGCGGTGCGCGTGGTGAGCACGAACAACCTCTTCATGCCTTGCGACTTCGCCAAAGCGCCCATGTGGGTGAGGATGGCTTCGCCATAACCGTGGTCGCGATATTGCGCATCCACCGCCAGACAAGCCAGCTCCGCCGAAGCCTCGTTGGGGAAGGGATATAGCGCCGCACAACCGACGATGCGGTGGTCGTGCTCCAGCACCACGAAGCGTGCGATCTCGCGTTCCAGCAGTTCGCGCGAGCGCCGCACCAGGATGCCCTCCTCTTCCAGCGGACGCAGCAATTGCAGGATGCCGCCGACATCTTCGATGGTCGCATCACGCAAGGTGTTCAGTGTGGATTCCACCACCATGGTGCCGATGCCCTCGTCGCTGAACAGCTCCTGCAACAAGGCGCCGTCGACATGGCGACTGATCAGATGCGTGCGCGCCACGCCCGCCTCACAGGCGCGCACCGCACACGGCAAGAACAGGCCGATGTCGTCCGACAGCTTGCGTTTCGAACCGAGGATCTGCTGCGCCTGACTGATGGTCAGCTCGTTCAGCAACTTGCCCTTGCTGTCGGTGACACCATCGGTGTCCATCATGAACACCAGCTTATCCGCGTCCAGCGCGATGGCGGTCGCGGTCGCGACGTCTTCCAGCGTCAGGTTGAACACCTCGCCGGTCGGCGAATAACCCAGCGGCGACAGCAGCACCACCTCACCGAACTCCATGCGATCACGCAATGCGGCGACATCCACCTTGCGCACGCGGCCGGTGTGCATCAGGTCCACGCCGTTGATCACCCCCATCGGCTGCGCGGTGATGAAATTGCCACCGGCCAGGCGGATATCGGCATTGGCCATCGGCGAGTTGGCCAACCCCATGGACAGCAGCGCCTCGATCTCCAGCCGCACGCGGCCCACCGCCTCCTTCACACACAGCATGGTCTCGGCATCGGTCATGCGGATGCCGTGGTGATAACTGTCTTCCAGTTTGTTGCGCGCCAGATGCTGCTCGATCTGCGGCCGCGCGCCGTGTACCAGCACCAGGCGGATGCCCAGCGCCGCCAGCAGGTTGAAATCGTGGGTCAGTTCGACGAACTTGCCGTCGGCCACCACCTCACCGCCAAAGGCGATGACGAAGGTCTTGCCGCGGAAGGCATTGACGTAGGGAGCGACGGAACGGAACCAGGTGACGAATTCGGAAGACTGGGCAGGCATGTCTGTCGTAGCGGGCCGGGTTGGGAATGCCTGCAATTTACCATCCTTCGCGGGCAAATTGTCATGCGCGGCAGCCGCGCTAGCTGAAATCCCCCCACAGGGTCTGGATAGCAGCGATGGCAGCGATAGCGGCGGTCTCGGTGCGCAACACGCGCGGACCGAGCAACACCGGCTTGCAGCCCGCCTGCTGTGCAACATTGGCCTCGTCGTTGGTGAATCCGCCCTCGGGGCCGATGAGCAAGGTGACACCGTCCGCTGGCCTGGGCTGCATCTTCAGGTTGCCTGCGCCGCCGGGCAACAGGATGTATTTGCTGCCCGCCCGGCCGCGCAAGCTTTGCAGCCATTCGCCCATGGCCTGCGGTGCATGCAGGCGCGGCAAGTCGTTGCGGCCACACTGTTCGCAGGCGGATACGATCACGTTGTGCCAGTGCTGCGCACGTTTCTCGGCACGCGCGCCGTTGAGCTTGGCCACGCTGCGTTGCGCCTGGATCGGCACGATCTCGGTCACGCCGAGCTCAGTAGCTTTCTGGATCACCCAGTCCATCTTCTCGCTGCTGCACAGCGCCTGTGCCAGCACAATGGGCAAGTCGGCCGCGGCAGGCTGCACCATGCAGGTCTGCAAGTTGCCGAGCATCACCTGTTTACCGCTGAAGCTGTGGATGGTGGCATCCAGCGCATTGCCCTGGCCATCGAAGATCTGCACCGCATCGCCGACACGCAGCCGCAACACGCGGCTGGCATGATGGGCCGCTTCCGGCGGCAATTCACAGGTGTTGCCGCGCGGTAGCGGCGGCGGGAAATAGAATCTGGGCGCGGACATGCGGGTGCGTAGGCTTTTGAATGGGCGTGATAATATACCGCCGCTCAACAGGCTGTTGAAAAACGTAGCGAGGATGGTCATATGCAAGGCGCACGGAACGGAGCGACCGAGACATATCTGTGGATAGGCGAGGAAGCGAGTACCGCGTAACGCCGCAGATGACCACCGCAGTAGTTTTTCAACAGCCTGTTAAAAACACGCTGTGCTTCAGGAGGAGAATTACATGGTCAGTCTGCAACCCCCTTTGTGTGATTTCGGCTGGAAAGCGCGCCCCTTCGACCTGCTGGGCGTGGATGGCCAACGCCACACGCTGGATAGCGCCAAAGGCCCGAACGGCCTGCTGGTGATGTTCATCTGCAACCACTGCCCCTACGTCAAATCCATCCGCGACCGCATCATCCGCGACACGCGCGAACTGCAACAGTACGGCATCCACAGCATCGCCATCATGTCCAACGATCCCGCCGATTACGCGGAGGATTCGTTCGACAACATGAAGCGGGTGGCACAGGAATACGGCTATCCCTTCCCCTATGTGTGGGACGAGACGCAGCAGACCGCCAAGGATTACGGCGCCGTGTGCACGCCGGATTTCTTCGGCTTCAATGCCAAGCTGGAACTGCAATACCGCGGCCGTCTCGATGCCTCGCGCAAGGAAGCCGCACCGGATGCGAAACGCGACCTGTTCGAAGCCATGGTGCAAGTCGCCCAGACCGGCCAGGGGCCACGCGAACAACTGGCCAGCATGGGTTGCTCCATTAAATGGAAGGGAGAAACCGCGTGAAGATCCTCATCCTCGGGGCCGGCCAAGTCGGCTCCACCGTCGCCGAAAGCCTGGTGAGCGAAGCCAACGACATCACCGTGATCGATTCAGATGGTGAGAAGTTGCGCCAATTGCAGGATCGGCTGGACCTGCGCACGCTGACCGGCAATGCCGCACATCCTTCCGTGCTGGAACAGGGCGGCATCGCCGATATCGACATGCTGCTGGCAGTGACGCAGAGCGACGAGGTGAACCTGGTCGCCTGCAAGCTGGCAGCCAGCCTGTACAACACGCCGACGCGCATCGCGCGCATCCGTGCCACCGATTACCTCAACCGCGAAGCGGTGTTCAGCACCGACAACTTCTGCGTGGACTTCTCCATCTGCCCGGAGCAGATCCTCACCGACTACATCACGAAACTGATCGAGTTCCCCGAAGCGCTACAGGTGCTGGAATTCGCCGACGGCAAGATCTCGCTGGTCGCGGTGCGCGCCTTCGAGGGCGGCCCGCTGGTCGGCAAACCACTGTCTTTCCTGCGCACCCACATGCCGCAGGTGGAAACGCGGGTGGCAGCCATCTTCCGCCAGGACCGCGCCATCATCCCCGAAGGCAGCACCGTGGTGCAGGACGGCGACGAGATCTTCTTCATCGCCGCCACCGCCAACATCCGCCATGTGTTGAAAGAGATGCGGCGCATGGATAAGCCGAGCAAGCGCATCATGATCGTCGGCGGTGGCAACATCGGACGCCGCCTGGCCAAGGCGCTGGAGCACGATTACCAAGTCAAGATCATCGATTTCAACAAGAAATCCTGCGAGAAGCTGGCCAGCGAACTGACCAACACCCTGGTGCTGAACGGCGACGGCACCGACGAGAAGCTGATGCAGCAGGAGAATGTCAAGGAGGTGGACGTGTTCTGCGCGCTCACCAACGACGACGAGAACAACATCATGTCGGCGCTGCTGGCCAAGCAGGCCGGCGCACGCAAGGTACTGGCGCTGATCAACCGAGGCGCCTATGTGGATCTAGTGCAGGGCGGCAAGATCGACATCGCGCTGTCGCCCGCTCACATCACTATCGGCTCGCTGCTGGCCTATGTGCGGCAGGGCGACGTAGCCGCAGTGCATTCGCTGCGGCGCGGCGCGGCCGAAGCGCTGGAGGTCATCGCGCACGGCGACCGCGATTCCTCGCGCGTGGTGGGACGCCGCATCGACGAAATCGACCTGCCGCGCGGAGCGACCATAGGCGCCCTGGTGCGCGGCGAACAGGTCATCATGGGCCACCATGACACGGTGATCGAGGCGGAGGACCATGTCATCGTCTTCGTCACCGAGAAGAAGATGGTGAAGAAGGTCGAAAAGCTGTTCCAAGTCAGCCTCGGGTTCTTCTGATGGGCCGCGTATTCACCGTCTTCCACGCGCTCGGGCTGATGCTTGTGGTATTCAGCTTCGCCTACCTGCTGCCCATACTCACCGCGCTGATCTATGGCGACCAAACCGAGATGTGGGACTTCCTGCTCACCATGCTGTGGACCTTTGCCGCCGGGGTGTTGATGTGGGTGTTGACCCGGCGCTTCCGTGGCGAACTTTCCATCCGCCACGGCTACCTGCTGGTGGTAACGATGTGGACCGCAATGCCCGCGTTTGGCACCCTCCCGCTGTTGCTGATGATCCCCAACCTGTCGTTCACCGACGCCTATTTCGAGACCATGTCGGGTATGACCACCACCGGTGCGACGGTGCTGGTGGGGCTGGACAACCTGCCGCCCGCGATCAACATCTGGCGCCACGAACTGAACTGGCTGGGCGGCATGGGCATCATCGTGCTGGCGGTGGCCATCCTGCCGCTGCTGGGTATCGGCGGGCGCCAACTGTTCAAGGCCGAGACACCGGGACCGATGAAGGAGTCTGCGCTCACGCCGCGCATCGCCGAGACCGCGCGCAATTTGTGGGTGGTCTACGCCGGTATCACGCTGCTCTGCATCCTGGCGCTGAAATGGGCCGGCATGAGCTGGCTGGATGCGGTATGCCATGCCTTTGCCGCCATGTCGCTGGGGGGCTTCTCCACGCACGACAGCAGCGTGGGCTGGTTCCAGTCGCCGCTGATCGAATTCATCCTCATCGTGTTCATGCTCATCGCCGCGCTTAACTTTGCCACGCATTTCCTGGCTTGGCGCAGCAGGTCGTTCAAGGTCTACCTGCGAGATGCCGAGGTGGTCGCGACCGTCCTGCTGATCGTGGGCAGCTGTTTCGGCGTCGGCGCGTTCTTGTGGTGGCAGGGTGTCTATCCCGAATTCCTCACCGCGCTACGCCACGCCAGCTTCAACCTGGTGTCCATCGCCACCGATTGCGGCTTCGCCAGCGTCGATTTCAACCAGTGGCCGATGTTCGCCCCGCTGTGGATGCTGTTCCTGAGCAGCATCGCGTGCAGCTCGGGCTCGACCGGCGGCGGCATCAAGATGATACGCACGCTGGTGCTGATCAAGCAGGCCGGGCGTGAGTTCCTCAAGCTGCTGCATCCGGCCGTCATTAATCCGATGAAGGTCGGCGGCCATGTGATCGCGAACAACATCGTGTTCGCAGTGCTGGGGTTCATCTTCCTGTATTTCATGAGCCTCGCCACGCTGACCTTCGTGTTGATGATCAGCGGGCTGGATTTCGTGACGGCGCTCTCGGCCATCGTCGCCTGCATCAACAACGCAGGCCCCGGCCTGAACGAGGTCGGCCCGGCCGGCAACTACCAAGGACTGAGCGATTTCCAGACCTGGGTGTGTGTCCTGGCGATGCTGATCGGGCGCCTTGAGATCTTCACCGTGCTCATCCTGTTCTCCCCCCAGTTCTGGCGCCGATAAACACGTTGAGGCAGTACGGTCAAATGGGTTAGCATTCGCCCGGTCGCTCGATGACCGGGAGCGATAACCGAACATGCAAGGTGTACGCGATGAGCGAGAGTCTGGCGGGTAAAACGGTATTACTGATCGATGACAGCAACACCATCCGTCGCAGCGGCGAGATCTTCCTGTCGCAAGCGGGAGCCAAGGTGCTGCTGGCCGAAGACGGCTTCGACGGCCTGTCCAAGGTGGTCGATCATAAACCCGACATCATCTTCGTCGATGTCATGATGCCGCGCCTGGACGGCTACCAGACCTGCGCCCTGATCAAGAACCATCGCGACTTCAAGGATGTGCCCGTGGTGATGTTGACCAGCAAGGACACGCTGTTCGACCGCGCTCGCGGCAAACTGGTCGGCTCCGACCAGTACCTGACCAAACCATTCAGCAAGAAGAGCCTGATCGAGGCGGTCATCGCGCATACGCAACAATACGAGGATGTGGACTATGGCAATTAACAAGGTGATGGTGGTGGACGATTCGGCGACGGAGCGCCATGTGCTGGGAGACATCCTGGGCAAAAAAGGCTTCCAGGTGATCTATGCCGAGAGCGGCGAACAGGCCGTGGCCCACGCCAAGACCGAGCTGCCCGACCTGATCCTGATGGATGTGGTGATGCCCGGCCTGAACGGTTTCCAGGCCACGCGCGCGATCACCCACGACGACGCCACCAAGCACATCCCCATCATCATCTGCACTACCAAGGGGCAGGAGACCGACAAGGTCTGGGGCCTGCGCCAGGGTGCCAAGGACTACATCACCAAGCCCATCGTCGCCGACGAACTGCTCGGCAAGATCGCGGCGCTCGGCTGAACCGGTCGGCGCCATGTCCAAACGCTTCAACCTGCGCGAGTTCCAGCAACAAGTGCTGGACCGCTTGCAGGCGCAATCCGCCGGCGACACACGCCATTCGGCGCTCGGCATCCAGCTCGGCGACGAACACTGGCTGGTGGACATGACCGACATCAGCGAAGTGATGCCGCCGCCACCGCTGACCGTGGTGCCGCTGACCAAGGATTGGTATTGCGGCGTCGCCAACGTGCGCGGCACGCTGTACAGCATCATCGACCTCAATGCCTACACCCGCCAGCAGACCACACAGCATGACCTGCATAACCGCGTGCTGCTGCTGAACCCGCGCCATGCTTTCAATGCGGGCCTGCTGGTCTCGAGCGTGCTGGGTCTGCGCACCCTGGATGACTGGACGCAGGAAAGTAGCTTGCGCTATCGCGATCCAGATGGCCTCGTGTGGAGCAAACTGGATATTGCAGCATTGTTGTCACAACCGGAGTTCTTGCAGATCGGGGCATGACCCGATCGCTCAGGGAGATATAGAAAATGGCTTTCAAGATTCCTTTCTCACGATCCGCCGCCAAACCCGCCAAGCTGGGAGACGGCCAACGTAAGATCCGCTCCGTCCATATCCCCTGGTTCAGCAACCAGTCGTTCGACCGACAGTTGCGCATCATCGGTTTCATGCTGGTGGTCTTCCTCATCACCGCAGCCTCTTTCGCCTATCTGGATATGCGCGCGGCTACCGAAAGTTCGCGCTACATCGCACAAGCCTCCAAGCTGCAACTACTCGCCCAGCGCGTCGCCAAGCATGCCGAGGTAGCCAGTATCTCCGGTGAAAACGATGCCTTCGACGCCTTGCTCACTGCGCGCGCCGAGTTCTCCACCACCTTGCAGGCGCTCGACCAAGGCAACAATGAGCTGTCGGCCACCACCGGCGCGCCGCGCGATGCACTAGACCAGCTGCTACAGAAATGGCAGCGCCTGTCCCTTTTGCTGGAACAGGTGGAGAGCGGTCGCCCCCTGCTGGTGACCCTGGAACGCGGTGTCTCGTTGCAGCGCGACCTGCTGGCGAGCGCCGAGGCGATGGCACTGAAAGCCCCGCCCGCCTACAGCCAAAAGGCGTTCCGCCTGCAATTGTTGATCGAACAGATCGTGGGCAGCGTACAGACCGTACAGACCTCCTCCGCCACCGGCGTGCTGGACAGCCTGCCGGCCAAGATGCAGGCGGCACGCACCCTGTTCGCGGAACTGCCACAGAGCGACAGCGACATCCAGATGCTGGCCGACGAGTTCGGGAGTTACCAGAACGTGGTGGGCTTCATCATCGCCAACAAGCAGGATCTGCTCAACTCGCGCCAGGCCGCACAGCAACTGCTGGAAGAGGATGCACGCATCCAGACCCTGCTCAACAACCTGCTCAATGCCTACGAACAGGCCGCGGACAACCGCCTGACCACCTTCGCCACCGCCTTCTCCGGCGGCATGCTGCTGCTGTTGCTATTGTTCCTGTCCAAGATCTATCTGGATGAATCGCAACGCCGCGAACAGGAATCCGCGCGCATCAACCGCCAGAACCAGCAGGCCATTCTGCGCCTGATGAACGAGCTGTCCGACCTCGCCGACGGCGACCTGACCGCCAAGGCCACGGTATCGGAAGACATCACCGGCGCCATCGCCGATTCCATCAACTACACCACCGACGAGCTGCGCAAACTGGTGGCCCGCGTCATCACCGCTGCCGAACAGGTGAACAAGGCGACCAGCGATGCCGGCCGCGTCACCAAGGGGCTGCTCGATGCCGCCGGCAAGCAGGCGGAAGAGATCCGCGAAGCCGGCAGCGCGGTGGAACTGATGACCAAATCCATCCAGGAGGTGGACAGCAGCGCCTCGCAAGCCTCGCAGGTGGCGGCGCGCACGTTGCAAGTGACCGAGCAGGGCGCCAAGGCGGTGCAGAGTTCGGTGACCGGCATGAACGGCATCCGCGAGCAGATCCAGGAGACCTCCAAGCGCATCAAGCGACTGGGCGAAAGCTCACAGGAGATCGGCGAGATCGTGGACCTGATCTCGGACATCACCGAGCAGACCAACGTGCTGGCGCTGAACGCCGCCATCCAGGCCGCCTCCGCCGGTGAAGCGGGCCGCGGCTTCGCCGTGGTGGCCGAGGAAGTGCAGCGCCTCGCGGAACGCTCCGCCGAAGCGACCAAGCAGATCGGCCTGCTGGTGAAGACCATCCAGGGCGATACCCAGGATGCGGTGAGCGCCATGGAAACCAGCACGCAAGGCGTAGTCGAGGGTGCACAGCTGGCCGACGCCGCCGGCCACTCGCTGCAACAGATCGAACAGGCCACGCGCGAACTGACCGACTTCGTGAACAGCATCTCAGTGTCCACCCAAGTGCAGACCGACATGGCGCAGGAAGTGGCGGCAGCGATGGCCGACATCCTGCACATCACCGAACAGACCTCCAAGGGCACCCAGCTCACCAGCGCCTCGGTCAACCAGCTGGAAGGCCTGGCCAGGGAACTGAGCGGTTCGGTGTCCGGTTTCAAGCTCTGACCCCAGGACAGACAGACGGTGGCGCCCGCGTACAACCCCCTGCTGCTCTCTTCGGTCAAGCCCGAGCTCGACGTCTCGCTGGCCGCCGTGCTGCGCGAGCAGGAACAGTTCTTCTCTTCCGGCGGCAAGCATGGACTGGATACCGCGCTGACCGAACTGCACCGCCTGCGCAGCGTGCTGGAGATGCTCAACCTGCACGGCCTGCAAGCGTTCTGCGGCGAGATCGAAACCCTGTTGCAGGAATTGGTGCGCCAGCCGGGCGGCGCCACCGTGCTGCATCAGGACGCCTTGCGCCATGCACTGTTCGGCCTCACCCATTACCTGGATGCACTGGAGAACGGCGCCCCCAACGCGGCACTGCGCCTGTTCCCCGAATACCAGGAACTACATCAGGTGCGCGGGGTGGAGATGGCGTTCGAGGTCGACCTGTTCTTTCCGGAACTGGACGTCGAGCTGCCACCCGAACTGCGCACCGCCCCAGTACAGGATCAGGCTGCCGCACGCATCAAACAGGCGCGTATGCATTTCCAGCAGGGACTGCTCAAATGGCTGCGCCAGGATGACACGCTGGATGCGCTGCGCGCCATGTCCGCTGCGCTGCAAGTCGTGCTCGCCTGTGTGCCGCCAGCGCAACGCGCATTCTGGTGGGTGGCGCATGGCCTGCTGGCGTGTGTGCAACTGGATGGCATCCCGCCCGAACTGAACGCCAAGAAATCGTTCAGCCGCATCGACCAGCGCATGCGTGCGCTGCTCGACGGCAGTGCCTTCGATGAGCTGCAAGCACTGAGCGAGATGCTCTACCTGGTGGCACGCAGCCATACCGTGAACGAGACGGTGGAACACATCAAGCAGGCCTACGATCTGGACGCCTACCTGCCCGAAGCCGCGCCCTTGCCGGTGGGCCAGACCACTGCCGTGCTGGAACAGCTGCGCGGCCAACTCAACCAGGCGAATGAAGCCTGGGAGCAATGCACCCTGAACGACCGCGCCGCCTGCCAGCGCTTCGCCGAGCTGGCCGGCCAGCTCTATGCGCAGGCGGAGCAACTGGATCGCAACACCTTGCAGTTCCTGTGCAAGCAGATCCACACCACCGCACAGCATGTAGAAGGTCCGGAACATGCACCGGCCATCGCCATGGATATGGCGATGGCCTTGCTGCTGCTGGACGGCGGCATCGAGCATTACCAGCATCTGGGCAGCGGTTTCCATGAACAGGTCCGCTTGCTCACCGCCCGTCTGCATGAAGCGCTGACCGATCGGCCCGAGGACCAGACCAAGCTGGCCCATCTGGTGGCGTTGTACTGCGAGATGGAGCAGCGCGAAGTGATGGCGCCGCTGGCCAAGGAGATGCAGGACAACCTGCAACACATCGAACAGACGCTGAACGCCTTCTTCGGCAATGCCGCCAAGCGCAACGAACTGTTGCAGGTCAATCGCCTGCTGTCGCAGGTGCAGGGCGGCTTGCACATCTTGACGCTGGACATCGCCGAGCAACTGCTGGTGACGCTGCGCCAGATCGCCGAGCGCTACCATCAGGGCGACAGCCCGACCACTGCCGAGATGCGCGCCGTGGCCACCGCCATCAGCACGCTGGAAGATTATGTGCATGGCCTGACCCTGGGCCAGAAGCCCGAGGCCACGGCGCTCGAGGCGGTACTCAAGGACCTGCTCGCCGCCAACAGCGGCCATGCCGAAACCGCCGGCGAAGTGCCTGAAGAAGAACCGGCCGCCACCGTAGTCACCATCCGCTCCGGCGACGAGGATGCCGAACTGCTGGAAGTGTTCCTGGAAGAAGCGCAGGAAGTGATGGAGACCCTGCGCGCCAATCTGGAGATCGCCCGCCTGCACATGGACAGCCGCGAGCCGTGGATCACCATGCGACGTGGTTTCCATACGCTGAAGGGCAGCGGCCGCATGGTGGGCTTGACCGATCTGGGCGAAGTCGCCTGGGCGGTGGAGCGCGCGATGAACAAATGGATCGCCGCCAACCAGCCCGCCACGCCCGACCTGCTGGAACTGGTAGGCGATGCCGAAGTGTTGTTCCAACACTGGGTGGACATGCTCAAGAGCGGCAGCACCAGTGCGCAGATCGACACCGCGCACCTGCTCACGCTGGCCGACTGCATCGAACACGACAAACCGCTGCCACGACCGGCCGTACCGGCGTCAACCCAGGCTGCGCCAGAAGTGCCGGCAACCATCGAACAGCCTCAAGCCGAACTGGCCGCCGTCGCACCTGAAGCAGAAGGCCCGGTGGTCATCGGCGAAGTCAGCATCTCGCCGATGCTGTTCAACATCGCATCCGAAGAGGCGTTGGAGCATGCGCAAAAACTGCGCGACTGTTTCGAGGCCATGCAGGATGCCGCCCAACCGGTGGTCAGCTACGACTTCATGCGCGCCGCGCATACCTTGGCCGGCGTCAACCGCACCATGGGCTTCCTGCCCATCGCCGAGCTGGCCTACACACTGGAGATGTGGCTGGAACCGCGCATCGACCGCAGCGGCGTGATCGGCACCCCGCAACTGGTGCTGGTGGACGACGTGATCACCCGCCTCAACGAACTGTGCCAAGGTGTGCGCGCACGCCAGGCACCCGCTCCACAGGGAGAACTCATCGCACGCTTGCAAGCGGACAAGCTGCAAACCGCCAACGAAGTGCCACAGGAAGCACCGGCCGCAACTATGCTTGTGGCGGACCAAGCGGTACTGGTCGAGCCGGTGCTCGCCGCACCCGAACCCGAATCGCCCACGACGCCGGTCGAGAGCGCAAGCGTCGAACCGGCTCCCGCTGCGACACCCCCGGTCGCCCAGGAACAGCACGAACGCACCGTGCATGACGAAATCGACGAGCAGTTGCTGCCCATCTTCCTGGAAGAGGCGCATGAACTGTATCCGCAGATCGGCAGCACCTTGCGCGCCTGGCGCAGCGAACCCACCGATGCGCAACTCGGTCGCAACCTGCAACGCAGCCTGCACACGCTGAAAGGCAGCGCACGCATGGCCGGCGCCATGCGCCTGGGCGAGCTGACGCACCGGGTGGAGGACCGCGTCAGCAAGGCGGTGAACGACAACGTGCTGGACGATGTGCTGTGGAGCGAGATGGACAACTATCTCGACCGCATCGCCCATGCCATCGAACAGCTGGGCGGTGGCGGCGAAGCTGTGGTCGAGACTTCTGCCCCGGCCGTGGCAGAAGTCCCTGCCGCTCCCGCGCCCATTGTCCCTGCAAGCACCACAGAACCTGCAACCGCTGCATCTGCGGCAGAAGTGCCCGCCTCCGCGCCGGCGACACCGGCGGCAGCGCTGGAAGTAGGCGCCGAACGGGCGATGCAGTCCGCCTTGTTGCGCGTGCGCTCGGATGTGGTGGACCGTCTGGTCAACGAGGCCGGCGAGGTCAGCGTGGCGCGTTCACGCGCCGAGGCCGAACTGCGCGAGTTCCGCACCAGCGTGCTGGAACTGACCGACAGCGTGAACCGTCTGCGCAAACAATTGCGCGAGATCGAGATCCAGGCCGAGAGCCAGATGCAGGCGCGCACCACCGTGAGCGGCGAGCTGGAACAGAAATTCGATCCGCTGGAATTCGACCGCTTCACCCGTTTCCAGGAACTGACGCGCTTCATGAACGAGAGCGTGCACGACGTGCAGACAGTGCAGCAGACTTTGCTGAAGAACCTGGACGAGACCGCCGCCGCGTTGACCGCCCAGTCACACCTGAACCGCGATCTGCAACAAGGCCTGATGAGCATCCGCATGGTGCCGTTCGCCAGCATCAGCGAGCGCCTGTACCGCATCGTGCGCCAGACCGGCAAAGAGCTGAACAAGCGCGCCAACCTGGAACTGTCCGGCACCGAGATCGAACTCGATCGCAGCGTGCTGGAGAAGATGACCGCGCCGTTCGAACACCTGTTGCGCAACGCCATCGCCCACGGCCTGGAAGCGCCGGAACAGCGCACCGCAGCGGGCAAGCCGGCCATCGGCGAGATCCGCTTCTCGCTGCATCAGGAAAGCAACGAAGTGGTATTCGAGCTGGCCGACGACGGCGCCGGCCTGAATCTGGCGCGCATCCGCCAGAAGGCACTCGACCACGGCCTCCTCGCAGCAGACGAGGAGGTCGCCGACGAACAGTTGATGCAATTGATCTTCACTGCCGGCCTGTCCACGGCTGGCGAAGTGACCGAGATCGCCGGGCGCGGCGTCGGTCTGGACGTGGTGCGCAGCGAAGTCTCGGCCTTGGGTGGCCGCGTGGATGTTTCTTCGGAACTCGGCAAAGGCGTGCGCTTCACCATCCACCTGCCGCTCACGCTGGCAGTGACGCGCACCTTGATGGTACGCGCGGCACAAGCGGTCTATGCGCTGCCGGCCAGCATGGTGGAACACGTGCAGCAGGTGAAACCGGAGGCGCTGGATGCGCTCTACCATGCGCAACAGGTGGAATGGCAAGGACGCCGTTATCCGTTGTTCTATCTGCCGCGCGTGCTGGGCGATGAACAAGCGGAACTGGTCAGCCAGCCACACAATCCGGTGCTGTTGCTGCGCAGCGGCGAGCAGCGCATCGCCCTGCATGTGGACAGCCTGCTCGGCAACCAGGAAGTGGTGGTGAAGAACATCGGCCCGCAACTGGCACGCCTGCCCGGCATCGCCGGTGCCACGGTGGCCGGTGACGGCAGCGTGATCCTCATCATCAATCCGGTCGCCTTCACCCAGCGCCTCGCCGTGACGCGCAAGGTCGCCAAGGCGCCCACTCGAGTGGTCGAAGAAGTGCATCACCAGCCGCTGGTGATGGTGGTCGACGACTCACTCACCGTACGCAAGATCACTTCGCGCCTGCTGGAGCGTTCCGGTTATCAGGTGGTCACCGCCAAGGACGGCGTGGATGCGCTGGAACAGCTGATGGAGATCGAGCCGGACATGATGCTGCTGGACATCGAGATGCCGCGCATGGACGGCTTCGAGCTGGCCAAGCGTCTGCGTCAGGACAGCAAGACCAGAGCGCTGCCGATCATCATGATCACCTCGCGTACGGCCGACAAACATCGCAACTATGCGTTGGAACTGGGCGTGAACGAATATCTGGGCAAGCCCTACCAGGAAGACGAACTGCTCGGCCACATCGCACGCTTCGTCAACGCGCGCACTGCTTGAACATCGCCAGCGTGCGCTCGCGCGCCACGGCATGATCCACGATGGGCAACGGATAGTCGCGGCCGGGCACGAAACCGCTGGCCTGTTGCGCCGCTGCCGGGATCAACCACGGGGCATGCAGATAGCGGTCCGGACACTGCGCCAGTTCCGGCACATAACGGCGGATGAAGCGCCCCTGCGGATCGAAGCGTTCTGACTGCGTCACCGGATTGAAGATGCGGAACCACGGTTGCCCATCGCAGCCGGTGGATGCCGCCCATTGCCAGCCGCCGTTGTTGGCCGCCAGATCATAGTCCAGCAGTTTCTCGGCGAACCATGCCTCACCCTTGCGCCAGTCGATACGCAGGTCCTTGGTCAGGAACGAGGCGGTCACCATGCGCAGGCGGTTATGCATGTAGCCGCTCTGTTCCAGTTGGCGCATGGCGGCATCCACCAGCGGATAGCCGGTGCGCCCGGCACACCAGGCCGCGAACCCTTGCGCATCGTCCGCCCATGCAAGCGCATCGAACTGCGGTTTATAGGCATGCCCCACCACCTGCGGATGATGGTAGAGCACCATGTGATAGAAGTCGCGCCAGATCAGCTCCGCCAGCCAGGTCTGCGCACCCTTGCCGCCGGTGTGCCATGCCGTAGCCGCCAGCGCGCGGATGGAGACCGTGCCGAACCGCAGGTGTGCGGACAGATAGGAGACGCCTTTCACGGCCGGATAGTCGCGCGCAGTCTGATAGTCGGCCATACGCGTCTGGAAGTCCGCGAACAGCTGCGCGGCCCCCGCACTCCCGGCGGGGATCATCAGTTCTGCCGCATGAAAACCCAGCGTCTCGATGGTGGGCATCGACGCCTCCGGTTCGCGCGCCAGATGCGCCAAATAGCGCTCTACCGGATAAACCTTGAGCTGGAACTCGTCCAGCGCCTTCAGCCAAGCGTTCTTGTAGGGCGTGAACACGGCGAACGGCGTACGACTGCCGGTCAGGATCTCATCCTGTTCAAAGATGACCTGATCCTTGAAACTTTGCAGACTGCGGCCTTGTGCCGCGAGTTGCGCCGCCACCTGCGCATCGCGTGCACGCGCTGCCGGTTCGTAATCGCGGTTGCAGTACACCGCCGCGACCGCCAACCTTTCTGCCAGCATGGGGATCTGCTCCACGGCACGGCCATGCAGCACATGCAAAGTCGCGCCGTGTTGCGCCAACTCGGCATGCAGGGCACGCACCGACTCCCAGATGAAGGTCACACGCCGATCGCGACGATCCCGCAGAGGGTCGAGGATGTCGGTATCGAACACGAACACGCAATGCACCCGGGCATGGCGTTTCAGCGCCTGGTACAGCGCGGCATGGTCGTGCAGACGCAGGTCGCGACGGAACCAGCACAACGCGGGCAAGGTGGATAGCTCGGACATGCCGCGAATTGTGAAGGCAAGGACGGAAAGCTACAATGCCGACCATGTCCGAGATCAACCTCACCAACCATTTCCTGATCGCCATGCCGGCGATGACCGACCCGTTCTTCGCCAAATCGCTCACCTTTGTGTGCGAACACAACGAGGAAGGCGCGATGGGCATCGTCATCAACCGCCCGATCAGCCTGACACTGAGCGAGCTGTTCGCGCAGATCAACATGCCGCTGGCGCAGTCGGAACTGGAAGACATGCCGGTACATTTCGGCGGCCCGGTGCAGACCGATCGCGGCTTCGTGTTGCACGATGCCGGCGGCGAATGGCAATCCACGCTGCGCGTGAACGAACGCATCGAACTGACCACCTCCAAGGACATCCTGCAAGCCGTCGGCGAAGGCAAAGGCCCCAAGCATCTGTTGATCACCCTGGGTTATGCCGGCTGGTCCGCCGGGCAACTGGAACAGGAACTGGCGGACAACGCTTGGTTGTCGGTACCCGCCACCGAACACATCCTGTTCGACCTGGCGGCGGAGGAAAAACTGCCCGCCGCCATGGCCCTGCTCGGTGTCGACTACGCCACCCTCTCCGAGGAAGCCGGACATGCCTGAGGGCATGCCGACACCCGTCATCACCGGCACCCTATTGGCTTTCGATTTCGGTACCCGCCGCATCGGCATCGCGGTCGGCAATACCATCTCCGCCACGGCCAACCCGCTCACCACCATCGATGATGAGCGCAACGAGGTGCGCTTCGCCACCATCGGCGCGCTGATCAAGGAATGGCAGCCGACCGCCCTGGTGGTGGGCCTGCCGTGCAACGACGATGGCACGCCGCACGAGCTGACCGCTCTGTGCCGCCGCTTCGCCAACCGCCTCAAGGGGCGCTTCGATCTGCCCACCTTGCTGGTGGATGAGCGGTATACTTCCGCCGCCGCCAGTTCGGCCCTGGACGAGCGCGGCATCCATGGCAGGAAGCAGAAACCGCTGCTCGACCAGTATGCCGCGCAACAGATACTGCAAGCGTATTTCGATGAACCCAGCGCAGGGATCCCAGCATGAATAACCCGCAATTGAACAAAAAAGGTGAGTTGCAGCATCTGCTGACCACCGAAGGCTTGCCCGCGCGCATCCTGCGCGACATCCTCGACCGGGCCGGCGAATTCGTGAACCCCAACGGCGGCAGCGAGGTGCGCAAGGTACCGCTGCTGCACGGCAAGTCGGTGTTCAACATCTTCTTCGAGAACAGCACGCGCACGCGCACCACCTTCGAGATCGCGGCCAAGCGCCTGTCCGCCGATGTGGTCAATCTCAACATCGGCTCCTCTTCCACCAGCAAGGGCGAGACCCTGCTCGATACCGTGGACAATCTGTGCGCGATGCATGCCGACATGTTCGTGGTGCGCCATTCCACCAGCGGCGCGGCGCATCTCATCGCAAGCCATGTGGCGCCGGACATCCATGTGATCAACGCCGGCGACGGCCGCCATGCCCACCCGACGCAGGCACTGCTGGACATGTTCACCATCCGCCACTACAAGAAGGAGTTCCACAACCTGACCGTGGCCATCGTCGGCGACATCCTGCATTCGCGCGTGGCACGCTCGCAGATCCACGCACTGACCACGCTGGGTGTTCCGGAAGTGCGCGTGATCGCGCCCAAGACCCTGCTACCCACCCACGTGGACAAGCTGGGCGTGCGTGTCTTCCACGACATACAGGAAGGCCTGAAGGGCGTGGATGTGGTGATGATGTTGCGCTTGCAGAACGAACGCATGCAGGGCGCGTTGCTGCCTTCGGCACAGGAATATTTCAAATACTACGGCCTGACCCAGGAACGGCTGGCGCTGGCCAAGAGCGACGCCATCGTGATGCACCCCGGCCCGATGAACCGCGGCGTGGAGATCGATTCCAGCGTGGCCGACGGCTCGCAGGCGGTGATCCTGCCGCAGGTCACTTTCGGCATCGCGGTCCGCATGGCGGTGATGAGCATACTGGCAGGGAATTGAACATGGATATCCAGATCAAGAACGGTCGCCTGATCGATCCGATGAACGACCTCGACGCTCAGCGCGACCTGTATATCAGCGACGGCCGCATCGTCGGCATCGGCGCCGCGCCCAAAGGCTTCAAGGCGGGACAGGTGATCGACGCCCAGGGGCTGGTGGTGATGCCCGGCCTGGTCGACGTCGCTGCGCGCCTGCGCGAACCCGGTTACGAGTACAAGGCCACGCTGGAATCGGAGATGGCCGCTGCGGTCGCTGGTGGCGTGACGTCGCTGGCCTGTCCGCCCGACACCGATCCGCCGCTGGACGAGCCCGGCCTGGTGGAGATGCTCAAGCACCGCGCACGCAACCTCAACCAGTGCCGGGTGTTCCCCATCGGTGCGCTGACCTATGGCCTGAAAGGCGCGGAACTGACCGAGATGGCCGAGCTGACCGAAGCCGGTTGCAAAGCGTTCAGTCAGGCTGATGCGCCACTGACCGATACGCGCGTGCTGCTGCGCGCCATGCAGTACGCCGCCACCTTCGACTATCGCGTGTGGCTGCGCGCGCAGGACAGCTACCTGGCCAAGAACGGCGTGGCACACGACGGCGAGGTGGCCACCCGTCTCGGCCTGCCGCCCATCCCGGTGGTGGCCGAGACCATCGCCTTGTCCACCGCGCTGCAACTGGCACGCGAGACCGGCGTCACCCTGCATATCTGCCGCCTGTCCAGCGCCGCCGGCGTGGACATGGTGCGCGCCGCCAAACAGGAAGGGCTGAACGTCACCTGCGATGTGTCGATGAACCACGTGCACCTGACCGAGATGGACATCGGCTTCTTCGATGCCAACTGCCATCTGATACCGCCGCTGCGCAGCCAGCGCGACCGCGCGGCGTTGCGCGCCGGTCTGCTGGACGGCACCATCGATGCCATCTGTTCCAACCACTCACCGGTGGACGACGATGCCAAGCTGCTGCCGTTCGCCGAAGCCGAGGCGGGTGCCACCGGTCTGGAGCTGCTGCTGTCGCTGGTGCTGAAGTGGGCCGAGCAGGAGAACGTGCCATTGCTGCACGCGCTGTCGCGCATCACCATCAACCCGGCCCAGCTGCTGAGGCAGAAGATGGGCCACCTGTCGCAGGGCGCGCATGCCGACATCTGCATCTTCGACCCCGAGGCACGCTGGCGCGTGGAACCGGCTGCATTGAAAAGCCAGGGCAAGAACACCCCGTTCAACGGCTACGAGATGCAAGGCCGCGTGCGCTACACGCTGCTCGACGGCCAGATCGTATTCCAGCAATGAAACGTGCCCTGCGGGGCGCGACCGTAACCCAGGATCAACATGGATAACCCTTTACTCGATTTCACCGGCCTGCCCCGTTTCGCCGAGATCAAACCGGAGCATGTCGGCCCCGCCATCGACCAGTTGCTGGCCGAGAACCGCGCACTGATCGCCCGCCAGCTGGCGGATGATGTGCCGCCGACCTGGGACGCTTTCGTGCGTCCGATGGAAGATGCCAACGAACGCCTGTCGCGCGCCTGGGGCCCGGTCGGCCATCTGAACGCAGTGATGAACTCGCCCGAACTGCGCGAGGCCTACAACAGCACCTTGCCCAAGATCACCCAGTACTACGCCGAGCTGGGGCAGAACCAGGCGCTGTACGAGAAGTTCAAAGCGTTGCGTGCGAGCGCCGAGTTTGATGCGCTGACCCCGGCCCGCAAGCAGGTGATCGAACACGAGTTGCGCGACTTCCGCCTGGGTGGTGCCGAGCTGCCGCAAGACAAGAAGGCGCGCTATATGCAAGTGCAGGAACGCTTGAGCGAACTGTCGTCGCGCTTCTCCGACAACCTGCTGGATGCGACCAACGAATTCACCTTGCTGGAGGAACAGCGCGGCGAAGTGAGCGGCCTGCCCGAGGATGTGTTGCAGACCGCGCGCGAAGCTGCCGATGCTGCCGGCAAGGCCGGCTGGCTGTTCACGCTGAAGGCGCCCTCCTACCTGCCGGTGATGCAGTTCGCCGACAATCGCCTGTTGCGCGAGCGCATGTACCGCGCCTATGCCACCCGCGCATCCGAATTCGGCAAGACGGACTGGGACAACACCCCGTTGATGGACGAGATCGTGCTGTTGCGCGCGGAAGAGGCGGCACTGCTCGGCTTCGCCAATTATGGCGAACTGTCGCTGGCCGCCAAGATGGCCGAGACGCCACAACAGGTGGTCGATTTCTCGCGCGAGCTGGCACAGCGTGCGCGTCCTTTCGCCGAACGCGATCTGGCCGAGTTGCGCGAGTTCGCCCGCAAGGAGCTGTGCCTGGAACCACTGCATTCCTGGGACGTGGCCTATGCCAGCGAGAAGCTGCGCGAACAACGCTATGCCTTCTCCGAACAGGAAGTGAAACAGTATTTCCCGGAAGACGCCGTGCTGAGCGGCATGTTCCGCGTGGTCGAGACCTTGTACGGTCTGCACATCAGCCCGGCCACCGCGCCGGTATGGCACGACACGGTACGCTTCTTCGATATCCGCGACGATCAGGATGCGCTGGTCGGCCAGTTCTACCTCGACCTGTATGCGCGCGCCAGCAAGCGCGGCGGCGCCTGGATGGACGACGTGATCACGCGTCGTCGTCTGGGCGATGGTCGCATCCAGACACCGGTGGCCTACCTCAACTGCAACTTCTCCGCGCCGGTGGGCGGCAAGCCCGCGCTATTCACACACGATGAAGTGCAGACCCTGTTCCACGAGTTCGGCCATGGCCTGCATCACCTGCTGACTGAGGTGGAAGAGCTGGGCGTGTCCGGCATCAACGGTGTGGAATGGGACGCGGTGGAACTGCCCAGCCAGTTCATGGAGAACTTCTGCTGGGAATGGGATGTGCTGCGCAACATGACGCGCCACGTGGACAGCGGCGAACCGTTGCCGCGTGCCTTGTTCGACAAGATGCTGGCGGCGAAGAACTTCCAGAGCGGCCTGGCCACGTTGCGCCAGATCGAGTTCGGCCTGTTCGACATGCTGATGCACAGCAATTTCCGACCCGGCGGCGCGAAATCCATCCTGCAACTGCTGGACGAAGTGCGTGCCGAGGTGGCGGTGCTGGTACCGCCCGAGTTCAACCGTTTCCCGCAGAGCTTCTCGCACATCTTCGCCGGCGGCTATGCGGCGGGCTATTACAGCTACAAGTGGGCCGAGGTATTGTCGGCCGATGCCTACAGCCTGTTCGAAGAGCACGGCGTGCTGAACCCCGAGATCGGCGCGCGCTTCCGCAGCGAGATCCTGTCCATCGGCGGCGCACGCCCCGCCATGCAGTCGTTCACCGCGTTCCGTGGCCGTGCGCCCAGCATCGATGCCTTGCTGCGCCACAACGGCCTGGTGGAGCATACGAGCTAAGGAGGTTCCATGCGCACCGTCCTGTTCTTCGCCCTCTGCCTGACCGCGCTGGCCGCGCATGCCGAGCTGTATCGCTCCATCGACAGCCAGGGCAAAGTGCATTACAGCGACCAGCCATTGCCGCAAGCCATCGAGGCGGAACCGGTGCATGTCGATGCGGCGCCGACACCGGACGACAGCCTGCCGTATGCAACACGGCGCGCCAAAGAATCGTTCCCGGTCACCCTGTATACCGGCATGGATTGCGCCCCCTGCGAAGCCGCCATCGACTTCCTGCAACAACGTGGTATCCCGTACACCGAGAAACATCTCATCAAGCGGGAAGATGTCGAAGCCTATCGCAAGGAGACCGGCGGCCTGGAGATCCCCACCCTGCTAGTCGGCAAGACCCTCCTGAAAGGCTTCCTCGCCGAACAATGGAACAAGGAGCTGGACCTGGCGGGTTACCCGAAACAGGCGCCCTATCGTCCGCAACGCAATCCGCAGCCGCAATGAAGATCGCCACCTGGAACGTGAACTCGCTCAAGGTGCGTCTGCCGCACCTGCTCGACTGGCAAGCTGCCTTCCCGGTCGATGTGCTGTGTCTGCAAGAGACCAAATCCGAAGACAAGAACTTCCCGCTTGCCGAACTGCAAACGGCCGGCTTCCACTGCGCCTACAGCGGACAGAAGACCTATAACGGCGTGGCCATCCTCAGCCGTACCCCGCTCAGCGAAGTGCAATGCGGCATCCCCGGCTTCGACGATGAGCAGAAACGGGTGATCGCCGCCACCATCGCCGATGTACGCGTTGTCTGCGTCTACATCCCCAACGGCCAGGAGGTCGGTTCCGACAAGTTCGAATACAAGCTGAAGTGGCTCACGGCACTCACTGTCTGGCTTCAGGACGAGCTGACGCGCTACCCCAAGCTGGCCTTGCTGGGCGACTACAACATCGCACCCAGCGATGCCGATGTCTACGATCCTGCCGCCTGGCACGAGAAGATCCTGTGCAGCACAGCCGAGCGCGAGGCCTTCCAACGACTGCTGGGACTAGGCTTGCGCGATGCGTTCCGCCAGTTCGAACAGGCTGAGAAGAGTTATTCCTGGTGGGACTATCGCATGATGGCCTTCCGTCGCAACATGGGTCTGCGCATCGACCATATCCTGCTCAGTGCAGCCCTGCAATGCGCCAGTTGCAGCATCGACAAAGCGCCGCGCAAGCTGGAACGCCCTTCCGACCACACGCCGGTGGTCGCCGACGTCGCTTGAACCCTGAGGCATACGAACTGCTGTATCAGGACGACTGCCTGCTGGTCGTCGTCAAACCGGCTGGCTTGCTGTCCGTGCCCGGCCGCGGTCCGGACAAGCAGGATTGTCTGTCCGCTCGCGTACAGTGTGTCTTCCCCGATGCGCTCATCGTGCACCGGCTGGATATGGCGACTTCCGGCCTGATGTTGTTCGCACGCGGCATCGAGATGCAGCGCCGACTGTCGGCCATGTTCCAGGGACGCACGATAACGAAACGCTACGTCGCCATCTGTCGTGGTCATCTGCAACCGATACAGGGTGAAATCGACCTGCCCATTGCGCTGGACTGGCCTAACCGCCCATTGCAGCGTATCGACCATGAACACGGTAAACCTTCGCTCACGCGTTATCGTGTTTTGCAGGCCGATGCTCAAGCATCGCGCGTCGCGTTGGAGCCTCATACCGGCCGCAGTCATCAATTGCGGCTGCACCTTGCCACACTGGGCCACCCCATACTCGGTGACGCTTTATATGGCGATGTTGAGAGCGCTACGCGCTTGTTGCTGCATGCCTGTGCCTTGCACTTTAACCATCCAGAGAATGGGGAAATGCTGTGTTTTGAGCACTCTGCGCCGTTCTGATACCGTGTGGCTCACGGTATACTGTCCTCCCTGTTGCAACCATTATTCGAATAACACCATGAAACGTTTCGCTCTCTTGATGACCCTGATCCTCAGCAGTCTTTCCCTGTTAGCGGCCAATGCCGAAGCCAAGCGCCTGGGTGGTGGTTCCAGCATCGGCAAGCAGCGCACCTTCAGCGCACCGCCGCAAAAACAGGCTACGCCGGCCCCCACCCAAGCTGCACCGGCTGCCACGCCACCGGCCAAGCAGCCGAACAAATGGCTGGGCCCTCTGGCCGGTCTGGCTGCCGGTCTCGGTCTGGCGGCTTTGTTCTCGCATCTGGGGCTGGGTGAAGGCATGGGCATGCTGATGATGATCCTGCTGCTCGCCGTCGGCGCATTCTTCCTGTTCTCCATGCTGCGCAAGAAGTCGCAGCCGGCCATGCAATACGCCGGGATGCCGGCTGGTCAAAACATGCCGCCTGTAGCCGCCTCGCAGCAACCCGCCGCACCGGCTGTTGAACCTGCTGCGCCGAAGAACATGCCGGCTGATTTCCCGGTCGAGAGCTTCCTGCGCAGCGCCAAGACTTCCTTCATCCGCCTGCAAGCGGCCAACGACCGCAAGGACCTTAACGATATCCGCGAATACACCACGCCCGAGATGTATGCCGAGATCAGCATGCAATTGCAGGAACGTGGCGATGCACCGCAACACACCGATGTAGGCTTCGTGAACGCCGAGTTGCTGGAAGTGGTGACCGAGAACGATATCGCCGTTGCCAGCGTGCGCCTGTCCGGTCAGTTGCGTGAGAACAACGGCGCGCCTGAGAACTTCGATGAGGTCTGGCATGTACAGAAGGATCTGAAGGATGACAAATCCGTCTGGCTGCTCTCCGGAATCCAGCAGGTTTAAAGTGGAACTGAAGTAAACTTCGGGGCACGGCATGCAGCCGTGCCCTTTTCATTTGAACGATGCGACTGTTACGCCTGATCAAGATCCTGTACATCATCCTGCGCTACGGCCTGGATGAGTTCCTGCTGGCCCATGCGCGTACGCGCTGGATGTCGCGCTTGCTCAACCTGTTGCTGTTCTTCCGTGGCCGAGGCCGCCCGCGCGCCGAGCGGCTGCGTCTGGCGCTGGAACGTCTGGGGCCGATCTTCGTCAAGTTCGGTCAGCTGTTGTCCACGCGCCGCGATCTGATCCCGCTCGACCTCGCCGAAGAGCTGGCCTTGTTGCAGGATCGCGTGCCTCCCTTCCCCTCGGCGCAGGCGGTAGCCTTGCTGGAAGCCGAGTTCGGCAAACCGCTGGCGCAGGTGTTCGCCAGCTTCGACCCGTTGCCCGTGGCCAGTGCCTCGGTGGCGCAGGTGCATTTCGCCATCCTGCCGGATGGGCGCGAGGCAGCGGTGAAGATCCTGCGTCCCGGCATCCAGCGCATCATCGCGCATGATCTGGCGCTGCTCGATATCGCCGCTTCGCTGGTAGAAAGGTTCTGGTCCGACGGCAAGCGCCTGCGTCCGCGCGAGGTGGTAGCGGAGTTCGAGAAGAGTTTGCAAGACGAACTGGACCTGATGCGCGAGGCGGCCAATGCCAGCCAGTTGCGCCGTAACTTCATCGATGCTTCGCTGTTGTTGGTGCCGGAGATCTATTGGGACTGGTGCAGCGAACGTGTGATGGTGATGCAACGCATGCAGGGTATCCCGGTAAGCCAGATCGAAGCGCTGCGCGCCGCCAACATCGATATCCCCAAGCTGGCCAGCGATGGCGTGACGATCTTCTACACTCAGGTGTTCCGCGACGGTTTCTTCCATGCCGACATGCATCCCGGCAACATCCTGGTGGCGCGCGACGGGCGCTATGTGGCACTGGATTTCGGCATCATGGGTACGCTCACCGATAACGACAAGCAGTACTTGGCGCAGAACTTCATCGCCTTCTTCAACCGCGATTACAAACGCGTGGCGGAGTTGCACATCGAATCGGGCTGGGCGCCGGCAGATACGCGCGTGGATGAATTCGAGGCAGCGATCCGCTCGGTGTGCGAACCCATCTTCGATAAGCCGCTGCGCGAAGTCTCCTTTGGCCGCATCCTGCTCAAGCTGTTCCAGACCTCGCGCCGTTTCGGCATCCAGGTGCAACCGCAACTGGTGCTGTTGCAAAAGACCTTGCTCAACATCGAAGGCCTCGGCCTGCAACTCGACCCCGACCTCGACCTGTGGAAGACTGCCAAGCCCTGGCTGGAACGCTGGATGAGTGAACAGATCGGCTGGCGCGGCTTCCTCAAGGCGATGAAACGTGAATCGCCGCGTTTCGCTTCCTTTCTGCCGGAGTTGCCGCGCTTGCTGCACCAACGCTTGAGCAGCAGTCCGCATGCCGATCTGGCGCCACTGTTGCAGGAGATGCTGGCGCAGCAAAAGCAGCGCAACCTGTGGCTGGCGCTGATCGCCTTGTTGTTGTCTTCCGGATTATTTTTGGCGCTGGCCTGGCTACTGCGTTAGATGAAGCCGGTCTCGGTCAATTCTTTGGCCAAGGCACGGTAATCGGCGGCACCCGGGCTGTTCGGCGCATAGGCGAACACATCCAGTCCGTGCATGGGACTGGTCGCCAAGGCCACGTTCTCGCCGATGCGGGTCTTGCACACCAGGTTGCCGTAGCGTTGCTTCAGCCTGTCGTAGATGTCGTAGGACAGTTTGCGCCGCGAGTCGAAACGGGTCACCACGATACGGCGTTCGAAGGTGCGGTTCAGCTTCTTCTCCAGCACATTCAATGCGCTATCCAGGCGATGTACGCCGTGTTGCGACAGATAGTCCGGCGAGACCGGGATCAATACCTTATCTGCGGCCAGCAAGGCATTCAGCGTCAGCACGCCCAGCATGGGGCAACAATCGATGAGGATGGGTGCGCCGGTCAAGGACAGTTCTTCCTCTAGTCCCTGTTTCAATTTGCGTGCAGCTTGCGGGTCGCTGCCATACAGCGCGTCGATCTTGGACAGCTCCAGGGTAGCCGGGATGAGTTGCCAGCCGGCGGGGGTCTCGTATAGCAGTTTGCTCAACGGGACGTCTTCCTTGAAGAAGGAGACGATGCTGTCGCGCTGGCTGGTGCCGTGACGCAAGCCGGATGCCAGACTCAGGTGGCCCTGCGGGTCCATATCGAGCGCAATGGGGTTGCGCTGGGCGAGCGCCAGTGCTGCCGTGAGGTTGAGGCAGGTCGTGGTCTTGCCCACACCACCTTTCTGATTGAATACGGCGATGACCGCCATGTCAGAGACTCTCCTGAAGCGCGGAGGGATGAGGTTGGCGGCTTTGTCCCGTAGGCTTTCGCTATGGAGAATTCAGCCTTTGCCGCCTGCCCCGCGCCGAATCGCTCACTCCACCGTGACCGACTTCGCCAGATTGCGGGGCTTGTCCACATCCGTTCCCTTTTGCAATGCGACGTAATATGCCAGCAGCTGTAAAGGCACCGTATGCAGAATAGGGCTAAGAAATCCCGCGTGTTCCGGCATTTGCAGGATATGTACGCCCTCGCTGGGCTGGATGTGGGTATTTGCATCGGCGAACACATACAGCTGCCCACCGCGGGCACGGACTTCCTGCAGATTGGACTTGAGCTTCTCCAGCAGGCTATCGTTGGGGGCGACCGACACCACCGGCATGTCTGCATCCACCAGCGCCAGCGGACCATGCTTCAATTCACCCGCCGGATAAGCCTCGGCATGGATGTAGGAGATCTCCTTGAGCTTGAGTGCACCTTCCGCCGCGATGGGGTAATGCATACCACGGCCGAGGAACAGAGCATGGTGTTTGTCGGCGAAGTGCTTGGACATTTCGGCGATCTGCGGCTCCAATGCCAGTACCTTCTGCACCGCGACCGGCAGATGGCGCAACTCATGCAGGAAGCGCTGTTCACGCTCGACATCCAGCCGACCACGCTGTTTGGCCAACACCAAGGTCAGCAGGAACAGAGCGGCCAATTGGGTGGTGAATGCCTTGGTCGATGCCACGCCGATCTCGGGACCCGCACGCGTCAGCAAGCGCAATTTGGACTGGCGGATGATGGCACTTTCCGGCACGTTGCAGATCGCCAGGGTGTAAGCATGCCCGGTCGCCTTGGCATGGTTCAACGCCGCCAGCGTATCTGCCGTCTCGCCCGATTGCGAGATGGTGACCACCAGCGTCTTGGGGTTGGCCACGCTGCTGCGATAGCGGTATTCGCTAGCGATCTCGACGGTGCAGGGGACGCCTGCAACCTCTTCCAGCCAGTAGCGCGCCACTTGTCCGGCATGGTTGCTGGTGCCGCAAGCCAGGATGAGGATGCTGTCCACTTTGGGGAAGATCTGCGCGGCTTCCGCACCGAAGATACCCGGTACCAGTGACTGGCTGTTGCATACCGATTCCAGCGTATTGGCCAGCGCCTGCGGTTGTTCGTGGATCTCCTTCTGCATGTAATGCTGGTAGTTGCCCAGCTCTACACTGTCGTTGTCCAGTTCGCTGACTTGCACCGGACGTTGCACGGCATTGCCTTGCGCATCGAAGATGCGGTAACCATCCAGACTCACCTCGACCACATCACCTTCTTCCAGATACACCACTTTGCGTGTGACCTGAAGCAAGGCTGACATATCGGAACCGACGAAGTGCTCGCCCTCGCCCACACCCAGCAGCAGGGGGCTGCCCTTGCGTGCCGCGATGAACTGATGTGGGTTGTCTGCCGCGATCACGCCAATGGCGTAGGCACCCACCAACTGGCTGAGCGCGGTCTGTGTGGCTTGCAACAGATTGCCCGAACCATAATGGCTGTGGATCAAGTGAGCGATGACTTCGGTATCGGTGTCCGACTCGAAACGATACCCCTGCGCGCTCAATTCGCTGCGCAATTCCTCATAATTCTCGATGATGCCGTTATGCACTACGGCGATCAGCTCGCGGCTGATATGGGGGTGCGCGTTGCGCTCGCTGGGGATGCCATGAGTCGCCCAGCGGGTATGTGCGATTCCCAGTTGGCCCTGAGTGGTAGCACTTTTCTGCTCCAGCTCCGCTACGCGGCCAGCACTGCGTACCCGTTGCAGCTTATGGTCATGTACTACCGCCAGTCCGGCCGAATCATAGCCCCGGTATTCCAGACGGCGCAGACCGTTGACCAGGATGGGGACGACGTTACGTTTTGCGATGGCTCCTACGATTCCGCACATGTCATTTCTTCACTTTGGTTGGCCGTTGCCATCCGGCGATGCTGAGCTGTTTGCTGCGTGACAGCGTGAGTTCTCCAGCGGGCGTGTCTTTGGTGATGGTGGATCCGGCGCCGATGGTCGCCCCCTTGCCGACCGTCACCGGTGCGACCAGTTGGGTATCGGAGCCGATGAATGCTTCGTCTTCGATGATAGTGCGATGTTTGTTTGCGCCATCATAGTTACAGGTGATGGTGCCGGCACCGATGTTGACCCTGCTGCCGACTGTACTGTCGCCGATGTAGCTGAGGTGGTTGGCTTTGCTGCCACGACCGATCTCGCTGTTCTTGATTTCCACGAAGTTGCCGACATGCGCATCCTCCGCCAACTTGCTGCCAGGGCGCAGTCGCGCATAGGGCCCCAGGTGGCAGTCAGCGCCCACTTGGCTGTCATCGATGTGGGTGTAGGGTGCGATCTGCGTGCCACTGCCGATGCTGGCATTACGGATGACGCTGTATGCACCCACTTTCACACGGTCACCCAGGGTGACTTTGCCTTCGAAGATGCAGCCGACATCGATCTCGACGTCGCGCCCGCAAGTGAGTTCACCGCGCACATCGATCCGCGCCGGATCGGCCAGCGTAACGCCTTGTGCCATCAACTTGCCCGCTACCGTCTGTTGCCAGACGCGTTCGAGTTGCGCAAGTTGAGTCTTGTTGTTGATGCCCTCGACTTCCCAACGTTGTGCCGGCTGCACGGTGTGGACGGACAGCCCTTGCTGCACCGCCATGGCGACGATGTCTGTGAGGTAGTACTCGCCCTGCGCATTGTCGTTGCGCAGATTCTCCAGCCAAGTACGCAATTGCGCGGTCGGCACCAGCATGATGCCAGTGTTCACTTCGCGGATCGCCAGTTCTTCCGGCGCGGCATCTTTCTGCTCGACGATGCGTTGTACGTCACCTTCGGCATTGCGCACGATGCGCCCATAGCCGGTCGGAATATCGAGATTCACCGTCAGCAGGACCATGCCATCGCCGGCCTGCTGCATCTGGTGCAGCGTGTTGTGCTGGATCAACGGCACATCGCCATACAGTATCAGCGTGCGGCTGTCGTCCTGCAGATGCGGCATGGCCTGTTGCACGGCATGTCCGGTGCCGAGTTGCGGTTCCTGTAGCACAAAACGCGCGGCATACTGCTGCATCGCTTGCGGCACCGCTTCCCCGCCATGCCCGTAGACCACGCAGACCTGCTGCGGAGTGAGGCTCTGTGCACATTCGAGCACATGCTGTACCAGTGGTTTACCGGCCAGTGCGTGCAGAACCTTGGGTTTGTCGGAATACATGCGGGTGCCTTTGCCCGCAGCGAGGATGACGATGTTCAGCTGGCTCATGTCGTGACTTTTTCAAGGATGTCGAAGTATATCTGCCAGACAACAAAAAAGCAGCCGAAGCTGCTTTCTTGTGATCTGCTATCGCCGCCGATCAGTGCGTATGCTTGCGCAGTTGCTGGATCGCACGCAGTTGTGCAATGGCTTCTGCGAGCTCGGCCTGAGCGGCTGCATAGTCGATGTCGGAACTGCGGTTCTTCATCGCTTCCTCAGCCGCTTGCTTGGCTTCCAGAGCGCGTGCTTCATCCAGGTCGGCACCACGGATCGCGGTATCGGCCAAGACCGTCACCACGCCGGGTTGCACTTCCAGCATGCCACCGGAGACATACACCAACTCTTCTGCATCCTGGTCCGGACGCTTGATGCGCACGGAACCAGGCTTGATGCGGGTCAGCAGCGCGGTGTGACGCGGATAGATACCCAGTTCGCCCATTTCGCCTGGCACTACGACGAACTCGGCGACCCCGGAGAAGATCTGCTCTTCCGCACTCACCACGTCTACATGTACGGTCATTGCCATGATGGCCCCCTTCTTTTATTGCAGCGTCTTGGCCTTCTCGACCGCTTCTTCGATACCGCCGACCATGTAGAAGGCCTGTTCCGGCAGATGGTCGTATTCGCCATCGACGATGCCCTTGAAGCCCTTGATGGTGTCCTTCAGCGGCACATACTTGCCCGGGCTGCCGGTGAACACTTCCGCAACGTGGAACGGCTGCGACAGGAAACGCTGGATCTTACGCGCACGGGCAACGGCCAGCTTGTCTTCAGGAGACAGTTCGTCCATACCCAGAATCGCGATGATGTCGCGCAGTTCCTTGTAGCGTTGCAGGGTCTGTTGAACCTTGCGTGCCACGCCGTAGTGCTCTTCGCCCACGACCAGCGGATCCAGCTGACGGCTGGTGGAATCCAGCGGGTCCACGGCCGGGTAGATACCCAGCGAGGCGATGTCACGGCTCAACACCACGGTGGAGTCGAGGTGCAGGAAGGTGGTCGCCGGAGACGGGTCGGTCAAGTCGTCGGCGGGAACGTACACGGCCTGGATGGAGGTGATGGAACCCACCTTGGTCGAAGTAATACGCTCTTGCAGGCGGCCCATTTCTTCAGCCAGTGTGGGCTGATAACCCACGGCGGAAGGCATACGGCCCAGCAGCGCGGACACTTCGGTACCGGCCAGGGTGTAACGGTAGATGTTGTCCACGAAGAACAGGATGTCGCGGCCTTCGTCACGGAAACGCTCGGCCATGGTCAGGCCGGTCAGCGCCACGCGCAGACGGTTGCCAGGCGGCTCGTTCATCTGACCGAACACCATCGCAACCTTGTCCAGCACGTTGGAGTCCTTCATTTCGTGGTAGAAGTCGTTACCTTCACGAGTACGCTCACCCACACCGGCGAACACGGACAGACCGCTGTGCTGCTTGGCGATGTTGTTGATGAGTTCCATCATGTTCACGGTCTTGCCCACGCCGGCGCCGCCGAACAGGCCGACCTTACCGCCCTTGGCGAACGGGCAGACCAGGTCGATCACCTTGATGCCGGTTTCCAGCAGGTCAACGGAAGGCGACAGCTCGTCGAACTTCGGTGCCTTCTGGTGGATTTCGCGCTTTTCGTCGGTCTTGATCTCGCCGGCGTCGTCGATGGGACGGCCCAGCACGTCCATGATGCGGCCCAGCGTGCCTTCACCGACCGGCACAGCGATGGCGCCACCGGTCGCGTTGACTGCCATACCGCGGCGCAGGCCGTCGGTGGAGCCCAGCGCGATGGTACGCACCACGCCGTCACCCAGCTGCTGCTCGACCTCGAAGGTCAGGCCAGCTTCGACCATGCTGTTGCCGCTGTCAGCGAGCTTCAATGCTTCATATACCTTCGGCATCTTGTCGCGCGGAAATTCGATGTCGACCACCGCACCGATGCACTGAACGATCTTTCCTTGATTCATTTTAAGTTTCCCCGTCTAAATTAATTCTTCAATATCAGTCGCTAAGGCCATCAGCCGATAGCAGCCGCACCACCCACGATCTCGGAGATCTCCTTGGTGATGGCGGCCTGGCGTGCCTTGTTGTATACCAGCTTGAGTTCACTGATGACATTCTTCGCGTTGTCGGAAGCGGCTTTCATCGCCACCATACGCGAGCTCTGTTCGGAGGCCATGTTCTCGACCACCGCCTGATATACCAGCGACTCGATATAGCGCAACAGGAGTTCATCGATGACCTTCTTCGCATCCGGTTCGTAGATGTAATCCCAGTTGCCTTCGGCCGTGCCCATCTGCTCGCCGGTCAACGGTAACAGTTGTTCCATGCGCGGCTCCTGCTTCATCGTGTTGATGAAGTGGTTGTAGCTCAGATAGATCGCGTCGATCTCGCCGGCCACATAGGCATCCAGCATGGTCTTCACGGTACCGATCAACTTCTCGACGTGCGGTGTGTCGCCCAAGCCGGTCAGGCTGGACTGCACTTTGGCGCCGATACGGTTCATGAAACCAAGGCCCTTGTTGCCGATCGGGCAGACTGCCAGGCCCTTGCCTTCACCTTCCCACTTCTTCATCTCGCCCAAAGCCAGACGCAGCACGTTGGTGTTCAAGCCACCACACAGGCCTTTGTCAGATGTGACGACGATGATGCCGACGTTCTTGATCTGGTCGCGCTTCTGCAGGAAAGCATGACGGTACTCGGGATTGGCACGAGACAGGTGGGCTGCGACGTTGCGGATCTTCTCGGCGTAAGGACGCGCGGCACGCATGCGCTCCTGCGCCTTGCGCATCTTCGCAGCGGCCACCATCTCCATCGCACGCGTGATCTTGCGCGTATTCTCTACGCTCTTGATCTTGGTGCGGATCTCTTTACTGCCCGGCATAGCTCACCTCGCCTCAGTAAACTGCGGTTGCCTTGAATGCTTCGATCGCAGCAGCCAGCAGTTTCTCGTTGTCGGCGGACAGGTCCTTGCTGGATTCGATAGCGTCCATCAGATCCTTGTTCTTCGAAGTCAGGTGCGCATGCAATGCAGCTTCGAATGCCAGCACCTTGTTCACTGCCACGTCGTCGAAGTAACCCTTGTTCACGGCGAACAGCGTTGCACCCATCTTGGACACGGACAGCGGCGAGTATTGCAGCTGCTTCATCAGTTCGGTCACCAGCTTGCCGCGCTCCAGTTGCTTGCGGGTTGCCTCGTCCAGATCGGAAGCGAACTGCGCGAAGGCAGCCAGTTCACGATACTGAGCCAGCGCCAGACGCACACCGCCACCCAGCTTCTTGATGATCTTGGTCTGCGCTGCACCACCCACGCGGGACACCGAGATACCGGCGTTGATCGCGGGACGGATACCGGCGTTGAACAGGTCGGTTTCCAAGAAGATCTGACCGTCGGTAATGGAGATCACGTTGGTCGGCACGAAGGCGGACACGTCACCAGCCTGGGTCTCGATCACCGGCAGTGCGGTCAGCGAACCGGTCTTGCCCTTGACTTCACCCTTGGTGAAAGCTTCGACATAGTCGGCGTTCACGCGGGCTGCGCGCTCCAGCAGGCGGGAGTGCAGATAGAACACGTCGCCGGGGTAAGCTTCACGGCCGGGCGGACGGCGCAGCAGCAGGGAGATCTGACGATAGGCCCAGGCTTGCTTGGTCAGGTCGTCATACACGATCAGTGCGTCTTCGCCGCGGTCGCGGAAGTATTCGCCCATGGTGCAGCCGGCGTACGGAGCCAGGAATTGCATCGCTGCGGAGTCGGAAGCGGAAGCGGCCACCACGATGGTGTATTCCATCGCGCCATGCTCTTCCAGTTTGCGTACCACGTTGGCGATGGTGGAAGCCTTCTGGCCCACGGCAACGTAGATACAGGTCATGTTCTGACCCTTCTGGTTGATGATGGCGTCGACGGCCACGGCGGTCTTGCCGGTCTGACGGTCGCCGATGATCAGTTCGCGCTGGCCGCGGCCGACGGGAACCATGGAGTCGATGGACTTCAGACCGGTCTGCACGGGCTGGTCAACGGACTTACGTGCGATCACGCCGGGCGCGACCTTTTCGATCTTGTCGGTCAGCTTGGCGTTGATCGGCCCCTTGCCGTCGATCGGCTGGCCCAGTGCGTTCACCACGCGGCCGCGCAGTTCGGGACCGACCGGCACTTCCAGGATGCGGCCGGTGCACTTGACGGTGTCGCCTTCGGTGATGTGTTCGTATTCACCCAGAATCACGGCGCCGACGGAATCACGCTCGAGGTTCAGCGCCAAGCCGAAGGTGTTGCCGGGGAATTCCAGCATTTCGCCCTGCATGACATCGGACAAGCCGTGCACGCGAACGATGCCATCGGTCACGCTGACCACCGTACCTTCGGTGCGCGCCTGGGTCAGTGCTTCGAAGTTATCGATGCGACTGCGGATCAAATTGCTAATTTCAGAAGGATTGAGCTTCATCTGGATTTCCTTATTCTCGATAAATCTTTATCAGGCCAGTGCCGTCGCCATTTCGCCCAAGCGGGTCAGCGCAGAACCGTCGATGACTTTGTCTCCGGCGCGGATCACCACGCCACCCAACAGTTCTTTCTTGATACGCGATTCCAGCTTGATGTCGCGACCCATGCGCTTCTTGAGTGCCGCTACGATCTTGTTTTGCTGGTCCGCCGACAGCTCGAATGGAGACTCAACCACCACATTGACGCTCTTCTCTGCTTCCGCCTTCAGCATCGCAAAACTGGCAGCGATTTCGGGCAGGACATCGACACGCTGGTTATCGGCCAGAATGCGCACGAAGTTTTTCAATTTGGCGTCAGCCTTCTCGCCCAGCAGGCCTTCCATCAGGGATGCCAGTTGCTGCTTGGGCACCTTGGGATTGCCGATGACGGCGCGCACCTCGGGATGCGCGACGGCATCTGCCAGGGTGTTCAGTGCATCGGACCAGACCTGCAGCGCATTCAGCTTTTGAGCTTCCTCAAAGGCCGCCTGTGCATACGGGCGTGCAGTGGTTATGGCTTCAGACATGGCTTTCAGATTTCCGCAACGAGTTTGTCGAGCAGGTCGTTATGTGCCTTAGCATCGATTTCGCGACCCAGTATCTTGCCTGCGCCAGCCAATGCGATCGCGGAAACCTGCGTACGCAGTTGTTCCTTGGCACGGAACACTTCCTGATCGATCTCAGCCTTGGCGCCCGCAATGATGCGATCGCCTTCGGTCTTGGCCTGAACTTTGGCTTCTTCAACGATTTCGCTTGCGCGCTTTTCGCTGTTGCCGATGATCTCGCCGGCCTTCTCCTTCGCTTCACGCAGAATCTCTGCGGAACGACGGGAGGCGAGCTCCAGATCCTGCTTGGCACGCTCGGCATCCGCCAAACCATCGGCGATCTGCTTCTTGCGCGCGTCCAGTGCCGCCACGATCGGGGTCCACACGAACTTCATGCAGAACCACACGAACAGCACGAACATGATCAGCTGAGCGAGAAGAGTTGCATTGATATTCATGCAAGCTTCCTTTCTTTGTTATGCGCCAGTCGCGCGATCAGCCAACCACCGCGAACAGAACGTACATCGCGATACCAACAGCGATCATCGGAACGGCGTCGACCAGACCCATCACCACGAAGAACTGGGTACGCAGCATGGGGATCAGTTCGGGTTGACGAGCAGCGCCTTCCAGGAAGCGACCACCCAAGATACCGATACCGACGGCTGCGCCGAGAGCGCCCAGACCCATCATCAGTGCGCCAGCGATGTACAGCAGTGCGTTTGCCATTTCCATTTTCTATTTCTCCTGTTAGATAAAAGTAAAGTTAAAGTTGATGAAACCGGAAATCAGTGATGTTCCTGATGTGCCATATCCAGATAGACCACGGTCAGCGTCATGAAGATGAACGCCTGCAAGGTCACGATCAGGATGTGGAAGATCGCCCAGCCCAGCGAGAGCAGAACCTGGGAGCCGAACAAGGTGATGCCGCCCAGCGACACGCCCGCCCATGCGCCGCCCATCAGCGCGATCAGGATGAAGATCATTTCGCCCGCGTACATGTTGCCGAACAGACGCAGTGCCAGCGAAATCGGTTTGGCGATCAGGTTAACGCCTTCCAGCAGGAAGTTGACCGGCATGCCCCACTTACCGAACGGCTGCAATGTCAACTCACCCATGAAGCCGCCCAGGCCCTTCATCTTGACGCTGTAGTACAGCACCAGCGCGAACACACCAAAGGCCATGCCGAAGGTGGCATTGGGATCGGTAGAAGGAACCACCTTGAAGAACGGCACGCCCAGCGAGGTCATCAGCAGGGGCACCCAGTCGATGGGGATCAGGTCCATCAGGTTCATCAGGAAAACCCAGAAGAAGATGGTCAGCGCCAGCGGAGCGACCAGTGCGTTCTTGGCAGAGAAAGAGCCGCGCACGCTGGTATCGATGAATTCGATGGCCCATTCACAGAAGTTCTGCAAACCGCTCGGTGCGCCGGTCTCGATGCTCTTGGCAACACGACGGAACAGGAACAGGAACACCGCACCGAGCAGCAGGGACATGAAGAAAGTGTCCAGGTTCAGCGCCCAGAAACCCATGGCCTTGGCCTCTTCGGCGCTGTGGGCCACGCCCCAGGTTCCGTCCGGCAATTGACCGTAGGTCAGGTTCTGCAAGTGGTGCTTGATGTATTCGCCCGAGGTGTGAGCAGCTTCGTGTGCTGCTGCAGTTGCTTCATGCGCCATTTCACTGGACATTTTATAAACCGCTTTCCGTTCTGATCCTTAACAACAAGCGAGCCAGTATCAGCACCGCCTGCCCCAATACAAAACCACCGATCACCATCAGTGGCAAATCCTTGTTCATCGCCAAGGCCAAACCCAGCGATACCGTCACCGCTGAAAAGCGTTCGACAGCGTAGAAATACATGAGCCGTAATTGTTGATGCGCGTCGTAGGCAGGATGTTGCTTTGTTCGGGACATCCTCCAAACCAGCAGCGCGCTGTTGAGAATGGACACCCCCCCTCCACTTACTATCGCTATCGCATTTTGCGGCGAACTTTCCCAACCCCAGGCTGCCACGAAGGTGATGGCCATGGCTAACAGTTGCAGCCACACCACCTTGCGCGCCGTTTTTTGTTCTTGGACTTCGGCCAGTAAAAGCGGCGCGATGATAGCGGCGTTCTCCTGGGGTGTCAAACGCTCTTGCGTGTTTCTTTCCATCGTTACCGACGATCTATCCTGCCACTCTCAAACGTGTAACGAGCTCATCCAGGTGGTCGTTGCTTGCATATTCGATGATCAGTTTGCCATTGCCTTTTTTGCCGGCCTTGATCTCGACGCGGGCGCCTATCTGTGCGGCCAATTCTTCCTGCAAGCGCTCGGTATCCCGATTCACCGCTTTTCTCTGGACGGGCCGAGGCATCTCGGTCGCTTGTTTCTGCACCAACGCCTCGGCTTCTCGCACCGAAAGTCCATCGAGGACGATCTTGTTCGCCAGCAGGATCTGTTGTGCCGGCTCCAGGGAAAGCAAGGCTCGGGCATGGCCCATGTCCAGCTTGTTCTCCATCAACATCTCCTGGATCTCCATCGGCAGTTTGAGCAAACGCAACAGGTTGCTGGCCGCACTTCTGGAACGACCGACAGCTTCGGCAGCTTCTTGGTGCGTCATCTGGAATTCGTCGATCAATCGCTGGATGCCGACCGCCTCTTCCAGAGGATTCAGGTTCTCACGCTGGATGTTCTCGATCAGAGCCATGGCCAACGCCGCATTGTCCGGTACCACGCGTACCAGTACCGGCACTTGCTTCAGCCCAGCCAACTGGGCAGCACGCCAGCGTCGCTCTCCGGCGATGATCTCGTAACTACTGTTGGGCAGCTCACGCACCAAGATAGGCTGCATGACGCCTTGGGATTTGATCGAGGTTGCCAACTCGTTGAGCGAACCCTCGTCCATGCGGCTACGCGGTTGATATTTGCCCGGTTTGAGCTGTGCGACATTGAGTTCGCGCAGTGTCTCGTTACCTTTGCTCGCATTAGCGCCGCCACCGAGCAGGGCATCCAGACCGCGCCCTAATCCTTTATTGATCTTTGCCATGGTCGTTCCTGTCTTCTTTACTTGTCGTTTTAACGGGTCATCTGGGATTCGCGATTCAATATCTCGCCCGCCAACGCCAGATATGCCTGCGTTCCCTTGGATTGCGCATCGTGATAGAGAACTGGCACGCCATAACTTGGCGCTTCAGCCAATCTGATGTTGCGCGGGATCACGGTGCGATATACCTTGTCACCGAAATGTTGCTGCAGCTGTTCGGAAACTTGTTGTGCCAGGGAGTTGCGCGGATCGAACATGGTGCGCAACAGACCCTCGATTTCCAGTTGCGGATTCAGGTTCTCGCGCACCTTGCGGATGGTATTGACCAGATCGCTCAAGCCTTCGAGCGCGTAGTATTCGCATTGCATCGGAATCATCACGGAATCCGCCGCACAGAGACCGTTCAGAGTCAGCAGGTTCAGTGCCGGCGGACAATCCACCAGCACATAGTCATACTCCTCAGCCACGGCCGAGATCGCATGCTTTAATTTCGCCTCTCGTCCTTCCACATCAACCAGCTCGATTTCTGCACCCGCCAGATCACGATTCGCCGTCAGAACATCATATTTGCCTTGTTCATAACGGACACGAGCCTGGGCGATACCGGTATCACCCAACAATACATCGTAAACCGTGACTTCTTGTTCGGCCTTGTCGATGCCACTACCCATGGTGGCATTGGCCTGCGGATCCAAGTCGATCAACAGCACGCGTTTCTTCGCCGCGGCCAGGCTCGCCGCCAGATTGACGGTGGTCGTGGTTTTGCCGACCCCCCCTTTCTGGTTGGTGATGGCCATTATTCTCGTCATATGCTCTTCTCCCTTTCTTTGCTGGCGATGACCAGCGTCCTGGTGGCATCCAACATCGGCACATCCAACGTGATGATGTGTTCTATGCAATATCCCTGCGCTAGCGGCTCTTCCAGCTTGCCTTTCATCGCAGCCCAGTGGCCGCCTGGCGCAAGCAGATGTTCGCTGAGCTGGAAGAAATTCTTCAATTCGGTGAATGCCCGCGAGATGATCCCGTCGAAACCCGACTCGACCGCATATTCTTCTACGCGTCCGGTATGCACCTTGAGGTTCTGCAATCCGAGCTGGATCGCAACCTGTTGTACGAAACCGGTTTTTTTAGAGTTGCTGTCCAGTAAAGTGAATTGCCAATCCGGCCGCATGATGGCCAGCACCACCCCCGGCAAGCCGCCGCCGCATCCAACATCCAGCCATTTCCCCTGCCACAGATAGGGTAACACGGCCAAGCTATCCAACAGATGCTGGACCACCATCTCCGGACCGGTTCGGATGGCGGTCAAATTATAGGTCTTGTTCCACTTTTGCATCAGCGCCAGATACTCCATCAGTTTCCGTGCCTGGTCTGCGCTGAGCGGGCAGCCCAGTTTTTGGGCGCCCGTCTCTAGGATTTCTTGTTCACGCCGCATCGTTTGCTTCCACCAGCTTGGCCTGGCCGCCCCGCTTCAGATGCACTAACAGCAAGGCGATATCGGCTGGCGTGATGCCAGAGATGCGACTGGCGTGGCCGATGGTCTCTGGTTTGTGCTGATTGAGCTTCTGCTGGGCTTCGATGGACAAAGCCCGCACGGTCTTGTAATCCAAGGTTGCCGGTAACGACATTGATTCATAGGCCGCCTGCTGTTCGATCTCGTTGTTCTGCCGGTCGATATAACCTTGATATTTGGCGCTGATCTCAACTTGTTGCGCAACCTCCAATGCCGTTTCCCGGGCCATTCCGGGCAGCGTCATCAAGCCTTCATAGGTCACATCTGGACGTCGCAACAGGTCATACAGCGAATACTCACGTTCTATCGTTTTCCCTAGCACGCGCACCGCTTCTGTCTCGGCGAGCATGTTTGGATTAACCCAGGTCGCTTTCAGGCGCTGTTCTTCACGCACGATAGCCTCGCGCTTTTCTTCGAAGGCGCGCCAACGGGTTTCACCAACCACTCCCAGCTTATAGCCGATTTCGGTGAGCCGCATATCCGCGTTGTCTTCGCGCAGTTGCAGGCGATATTCCGCTCTGCTGGTGAACATTCGATAGGGTTCAGTCACCCCTCGGGCTGTCAGGTCGTCGACCATAACACCTAGGTAGGCTTCATTGCGCCCCGGCGTCCAACTCTCTTTTTCCTGGGCACTAAGGGCAGCATTGATTCCCGCAAGCAAGCCTTGTGCTGCCGCCTCTTCATAACCTGTAGTGCCATTGATCTGACCAGCGAAGAACAACCCGGGAATAGCTTTGGTTTCCAGCGATCGTTTGAGGGCTCGCGGATCGAAGTAATCGTATTCGATGGCATATCCCGGTCTCAGGATGTGTGCCTTCTCCAACCCGCGAATGGAGCGCACCAGATTCATCTGAACATCGAATGGCAGACTAGTTGATATCCCGTTCGGATAGAGCTCGTTGGTGTGCAAGCCTTCTGGCTCGAGGAATATCTGGTGCGAAGATTTATCGGCAAAGCGCGTGATCTTGTCTTCGATCGAAGGACAATAGCGCGGACCGACTCCCTCGATGATGCCGGTGAACATCGGCGAACGATCCAGTCCACCACGGATGATGTCGTGGGTATGTGCATTGGTTTCTGTTACCCAGCAGGGAAGCTGGCGCGGATGTTGGGTTGCCTTGCCCAGGAAGGAAAACACCGGCACCGGATCGTCACCCCACTGTTGCTGCATGACAGAATAATCTACCGTCCGGCCATCGATGCGGGGAGGCGTCCCGGTCTTTAATCGACCAGCAGGGAGCGCCAATTCACGCAAGCGCTTTGCCAGACTGATTGCCGGCGGGTCGCCCGCCCGCCCGGCCTGATAACTGGACTGCCCAACGTGGACCAGACCCGACAGGAACGTTCCAGCCGTCAGTACGATGCTTCGTGCGTAAAAGCGCAGACCAGTCTGCGTAACCACCCCCGCCACACGCTCCCCATCAAGAATCAAATCATCAACCGCCTGCTGAAACAGCCAAAGGTTTTCCTGATTCTCGAGTCGCGTGCGGATAGCTTGCTTATATAAAAGCCGATCCGCCTGCGCACGCGTGGCACGGACCGCCGGCCCCTTGCTCGAATTGAGGATACGAAACTGGATGCCACCCTCGTCTGTAGCTGCGGCCATTGCACCATCCAGTGCATCTACTTCCTTGACCAAATGGCCCTTTCCTATCCCGCCGATCGACGGGTTACAGGACATTTGCCCAAGAGTTTCAATGTTATGGCTAAGCAACATGGTAGCGCAGCCCATCCGCGCACTCGCCAAAGCCGCTTCTGTCCCGGCATGGCCGCCGCCGATCACGATCACATCGAATTTGTCTGGGGCTTGCATAAATGACATTCCAAAAGGGGGCGCATCTTACCTCAGTCGCGCGCGCCATTGAAGCAGGTGTTTCACGTGAAACAAACAGGCGCTATTTGCCGATGCAGAATTTTCCGAAGATTTCACCCAGCAAATCATCCGGGACGAACTCACCGGCAATCTGGTTCAATGAATTTTGGGCGAGGCGCAAGGATTCGGCGAACAGTTCCAGTTGGGCGAAATGTTGTTCTGCATCTATAAGATGGTTCATCGCTTGGTGGATTGCGTTCATATGCCGGGCTCGAGCCATGAATACACCCTCTTCGCGACGCCAGCCGACAGCCCGCAATATGGCTTGTTTCAGCTCAGACACCCCCTCTCCGGTCTTCACCGAAAGGTAGATGTGATCCACTTCATCCTCGGTCCTGATGCTGGGAGATTCGCCGACCAGATCAATTTTATTATGCGCTATCAACACGCAACGCTTTGCTCCTTCCATGAGTGCGTGATAATCGATATGCACCGGGTTCGATTCATCCACGAGCAGGATAACCACATCCGCCTGTTCGAGACAGCGACGAGTCCGCGCTATGCCCATCTGCTCAAGGATGTCATCGGTTTCACGTATACCGGCCGTATCAATCAAATGCAGTGGAACGCCGTCAATTTGCAATACTTGGCGGATAGTGTCGCGCGTTGTACCGGGGATATCGCTGACCAGCGCGACCTCTTCTCCAGCCAGCATGTTGAGCAGACTTGATTTTCCGGCATTGGGCGCCCCCAGCAAGACCACTTGCGCGCCCTCACGCAGGATGTTGCCCTGTTTTGCCAATATCAAGATGTTCTGCAAATCCGCGGATATCGCCGCCAATCGTATTGCCAGCCGCTGATCATCAACGACGACCACCCCCTCTTCCTCTGGAAAATCCAGCGTTGCCTCCACAAATGCACGCAGCTCGATGAGCTTGCTGACGATCTTTTCGATAGTCCGCGAAAAATCTCCGCTCAAGGAACGCACTGCGCTCCTGGCCGCCTGTTGTGTGGTTGCTGAAATAAGATCGGCGATGCTCTCTGCTTGGGCAAGGTCTATCTTGCCGTTAAGAAATGCGCGTTGGGTGAACTCCCCTGGCAAAGCCAAGCGCGCACCCAACTGCAAACATCGCTGTAACAATGCCTGTAGTACGGCGATACCACCATGGCCCTGCAACTCAAGCACATCCTCGCCGGTGAACGAATTTGGGGCGCTGAAAAAAAGGGCGATCCCTTGGTCTAGTGGGCTGCCATCTTTATCCAGAAACGGGGTATAGGTCGCAAAGCGAGGTTTCAGCTCGAGAGCAGTAAGCTCTGCTGCGAGGCGCAATGCTTCTGGCCCGGAGACTCGCACGACACCGATGCCACCTTGGCCCGGTGCCGTTGCAATCGCGACGATGGTATCAGGCTTTGGTAGCACCCTTTTGCGCCGCTTCTGCACCACGCGTGATGTACCACTGCTGACCAATGGAGAGGATGTTGTTCACGATGGAGTACAACACCAATCCTGCCGGGAAGAAGAAGAAAATCACACTGAAAGCGATCGGCATGATCTGCATGATCTTTGCCTGCAATGGATCGGTGGGAGTTGGATTCAGTTTAGTCTGAATCAACATGCTGATGCCCATGATGACTGGCAATACATAGTACGGATCTGTTGCGGACAGATCCACGATCCAGCCAAAGAACGGAGCATGACGGAGTTCTACGCTTTCCAGGATAGACCAGTACAGTCCAATAAACACCGGAATTTGGATCAGAACCGGCAGACAACCGCCCAGCGGGTTGATCTGTTCAGTCTTGTACAAGTCCATCATGGCTTTATTCAGGCGTTCTCGGTCATCGCCATATTGTTGCTTGATGCGCTCCAATTTTGGGGCCACCAATCGCATCTTGGCCATGGAACGATAACTGGTTGCGGAGAGAGGGAAAAACGCCAGTTTGATCAACACCGTCAACAGGATGATGGAAACTCCCCAGTTGCCTACCCAGTTATTCAAGTGGGACATCAACCAGAACAATGGCGTCGCAAAGATGGTGAATATCCCATAATCTACCGTCAACCCCAGACCGGGAGCGATCTCATCCAGTTTGCTTTGAGCGGGTCCCACATATAACTGCGTTTTAATCTCTGCCGATTTTCCAGCATCAATCTCTGCCATGGGCATTACAACGCCGGCTGAAAACAGGTTATCTCCCAACTGCTTGGTGAAATATTCACGTTCTGTATTTGCTTGCGGAATCCATGCCGAAACGAAGTAATGCTGAACCATTCCAATCCAGCCATCCTTAACATTGCTCGGTAGTGACGATTTGCCTTTTTCAATGTCTGAAAATTCGATCTTCTGAAACTTTGCCTCATCTGTATAGAGCGCAGGGCCAGTATACGTCGGCACGAAATTCGAGCTGCCCTCAGGTGCGTTTTTGTCTCTTACAAGCTGGAAATACGCTGATGGCTGAATCGTTTCTTTTCCATTGTTTTCAATATGATAAATAACGTCGACAATGTACGAGTCGCGATGAAATACATATTGTTTTTGAACCACCAAACCAGTTGGTTCTTGCGCAGTCAGCAGTATTGATATTTCCTTCTGGTCTTGCCCCAAAGTCAATTTTCCATCTTGCGCAGATTCGAATATCCCCAGATGAGTTGGCAACCCTTTACCCAGCAAGCCGGATTGTGCAAGATATGTATGCTGTTGATTTTGTTGTAACAGGTTGATTGGACGAGTCTTATCTTCAGCCTCTTTGTGCTTGCGCAAAATGAGGTTGTTGATATTGCCGCCCGCTGTGTTGATCTCAGCGATGAAATTGTCTGTCTCGACGACGATGTTCTTTCCATCAGCCATCTTCACTTCAGCGTTCTCCAGTTGTTTCACAACTGAAGGCTTCTTGGCTTCGGGTAATGTAGATACCGGGTTTTGAGAAGCCGGCTGGCTTTGTGGTTGCCCCTGCCTGTTCCATTCCCCCCACAGAATGACCAAGGAAAACGAAAAGATAATGAAGAGCAATAAACGCCGCGTTTCCATCAATTTCACCTATCTGAGTTTATGGGACTGGGTCGTAACCGCCCGCATTCCAAGGATTACACCGTGCAATACGCTTTACAGATAACCAGCCGCCCTTGACTGCACCATATCTGGTGATCGCTTCTTCTGCGTATTGTGAACAACTGGGATGAAACCTGCATGACGGCGGCAGCAAGGGACTGATCAAAAACTTGTAAGTCTTTATCAGTGAAAGGAATATTGATTTCATTTAATTGCCAATGCCTTGTTCAGCAACCCATACAACTCTGAGTATGCCTGGGGGTGCTGTGACTGTTCGATCGGCCGTCTCAATCGGACAATCACATCATTGTCATGGCTTGCTTGAAACCGACAGCGAAAACTCTCTCTAATCTTGCGTTTGATCCTATTGCGTTGATTTGCTTTGGGTACCAAACGTTTTGCAACCGTTATGCCAACTCTGGCATATCCCAAGCTATTCGGGCTGGAATGGATCATGAACCATTGCCCTACCAAGGGCTTCTGTTTCAGAAGGAAAGCAAATCCTTGCTGACGCGTAATCCTGAATCGCTTGGGAAATATGTATCTCTGTCTTTTCTCAGACGCCAAGACGGGCACGACCCTTTGCACGACGCGCTGCAATGACCGCACGACCGCCCTTGGTCTTCATACGAACCAGAAAGCCATGTGTGCGCTTCCGTTTGGTGACCGAAGGTTGAAATGTACGCTTCATGATGAATCCCTATATTTTGGTTTGTTGAAAAGCGCGTGATTACAATCGTTTGCATCTTTTCTGTCAAGCTAAATTTATCTTGTGGATAACTTTGATTGTAGCTTGTAGAATGGGTGCGACCATTAGCACTCCTTCTGCATCGGCTTTATGTCCTCCCAAGGTTTGACCGCTTGTTATCAAGATTTCTTTCAGGAATTGTTACCATCACAACAATACAATTCCTGGATCAAACCGCTGACTTTCGAAGTTGACGACAATAAAGTCATCCTGACCGCGCCGAACAGCTTTACTTTGCGCATCATCCAGGAACGCTTTTTTGGTGATCTTTCCCGACAAGCACAAGATTTTCTCGGCTACCCGGTAGAGTTCGAGTTCCGACTGAACAAACGTCATTCAAACCAGAAAGAAGCTACCCCCAGCGTAGATAAACAATCCAATAACACTCCAACAGAAATCCCGCGCCCCAAAAGCGCAAACAAGCTCAATCCCCTATTGACTTTTGATACTTTCGTGACGGGCAAAGCCAACCAGCTTGCCCACGCTGCCGGTCTGCAAGTCGCCGAAAATCCAGGGTCAACATATAACCCGCTTTTCGTTTACGGTGGCGTTGGCTTGGGAAAAACCCATTTGCTTCATTCCATTGGTAATTTGGTCGCCAAAGAGAACAAGGATGCGAAGATTTGCTACATCCATGCGACCAATTATGTATCAGGTGTGGTCAAGGCTTTTCAAACCAAAAGCTTCGATGAATTCAAGCAATTCTACAATTCCTTGGATCTATTGCTGATCGATGATATTCAGTTCATCGCGGATAAGCCAGGTACTCAACAAGAATTCTTCTACACCTTAAATTCGTTGATTGATACGCATAAACAGGTGGTCATTTCTTGTGATACGTTCCCCAAAGAGATAAGTGGTATTGAGCCGCGGTTGACCTCACGCTTCACTTGCGGTCTAACGGTTGCCATTGAACCTCCCGGTATCGAAATGCGAGTGGCGATCCTGTTACAAAAAGCTGCTTCTAGCTCAATGCCAATCAGTGAAGATGTGGCTTTCTTCATCGCAAAACATGTTCGCTCCAATATCCGAGAACTGGAAGGTGCTCTTAACAGGGTTGAGGCCTATGCGCGCTTTCATAAAAAATCCATCACCATTGATTTGACGAAAGAAGCCTTGAAGGATCTTTTGGCGGCTCAGAATAAACAAGTCACCATAGAGAACATACAAAAGACAGTGGCCGATTTCTATCGTTTGAAACTAGTTGATTTGCTTTCCAAAAAACGAACGCGCGCCATTGCCAGACCCCGACAGATTGCAATGGCACTATCCCGGGAGCTGACGCAATTGAGCCTTCCTGAAATCGGGAATGCTTTTGGTGGTAGAGATCACACGACAGTACTGCATGCATGCAAAACTATCGATTCATTGAGAAACTCGGATAGTGTCGTAGAAAACGAATTTAATCTGTTGCACCAGACGTTGCGTGGATAAATTGGATTTATTTGATCGATAATCTGTGTATAACTCGGAAAAAATTCTTTTCTGGAATCTCATCAACAAATTATCAACAGCTTTTGAAAGCTTTATACAGAAGGATTTAATGTATCTTTCTATTTGAATGAATTAAGGTTTTCTGGATTTCCACAATATTTGTTGGCATTATTGAATTTATAGGGAATATAGGAAAAAACATGTTTATCAAACAAATCAGCCGTAACGATCTGGTGAAACCATTGCAAGCAGTAGTTGGGATTGTCGAACGCAAGCAACCTCTGCCTATTCTTTCCAACGTATTACTCAAAAAGACGGCAAATACTATTAATTTTGTTACTACCGATCTCGAAATTCAGATTGAAGCTAAGCAGAACGTCAGTCTGCAAGATGAAGGTGGTTTAGATGCGATTACGATTTCAGCAAAGAAATTTCAGGACATCCTGAAAGCCATTCCTGAAGATAGCCAAGTGAGCTTGGATATTCAGGAAAGTAAATTGCTGGTCAAAGCCAATAAGAGCAAATTCAGTTTGCAGACATTGCCAGCACAGGATTTTCCAAATCTGACCGATCAGTTGGAGAATGCGACTCAGATCAGGATCAAGCAAGGCAAAATGAAGCGCCTGTTGAATTCTGTTCAGCATGCGATGGCGCAACAAGACATCCGTTATTACTTGAACGGGGTCCTGGTGGTGGTTGAAAGCAACATGATCAAGCTGGTAGCGACAGATGGACATCGCCTCGCATACATCGCGGAAGAGATGGATGCAGAATATCCCAAGCTCGAAGTCATACTTTCCCGCAAGACAGTCAATGAGCTTTTGAAGCAATTAGCGGATAGTGATGATGAACTAATCATCGATCTCGCAGAAAAACAAGTGCGCTTCAACTTTGCCGATACCGTGATGACGTCCAAGGTGATCGATGGAAAATTCCCTGATTACACCCGAGTCATCCCGAATCACTCCAATCATCTTGTACTTAATCGCATCACCATCATGCAAGCACTGCAACGTGCTGCGATCCTGTCCAATGAAAAATTTCGCGGAGTACGCCTGTTGCTGACAGAAAATAATCTACAAATCATCAGCAACAACAGCGAACAAGAAGAAGCTCAAGAAGATATCGAGACCAACTACTCTGGCAATGCATTAGATATTGGATTCAATGTCAATTATTTGTTGGACGGTATCAATTATTTGAATTGTGAGAATGTGACATTCTCATTTGGGGATCAGAACAGCAGTCTGTTAGTCACTACTCCAGATACAAGCGATTACAAATACGTAGTTATGCCGATGCGTATTTGATTTGTTCCACGTGAAACAGAAAGATTGAAAACTCATGAGTGAGAATTACGATGAATCGAGCATCCAGCAATTAGAAGGTCTGGAGGCAGTCCGTAAACGTCCGGGTATGTATATAGGCGATACCTCTGATGGTACGGGGTTGCATCATATGGTTTTCGAGGTTGTAGATAACTCCATTGATGAAGCCCTGGCTGGTCATTGCGATGACATCAAGGTAATCATTCATGCAGATAACTCGATCTCTGTTGCAGATAACGGTCGCGGGATTCCAACCGGCGTCAAAATGGACGACAAACACGAACCCAAGCGATCGGCAGCAGAGATCGTATTGACGGTTCTCCATGCGGGTGGGAAGTTCAATCAAAACAGCTATAAGGTCTCGGGCGGTTTACACGGAGTCGGTGTCTCTTGCGTTAATGGCTTATCGGAATGGTTGAAGCTGACCATACACCGTGACGGTCGAAAATATGGGTTAGAGTTTCTTCAAGGGAAAGTGAAAGATCGTGTGATCGAGAAAGTGAATGGGGTGGAAATCTCTCCCGTTCAAGATCTTGGAGAAAGCAAAAAACGCGGGACGGAAGTTCATTTTCTGGCTGATAAAGAGATCTTTGGAAATGTCGAGTTTCATTATGAGATTCTGGCCAAACGTTTACGAGAGCTCTCCTTCCTGAATAACGGGGTGAAGATCGAGCTGATCGATGAGCGTACTGGTAAGAGCGAGAACTTCGCGCATTCTGGCGGAGTGCGTGGTTTTGTCGAATATATGAATAAAAGCAAGACCGTGCTGCATCCCAAGCCGTTCTATGCAGAAGGTGGCTCTGGAAATGTCTCAGTAGAAGTTTCCATGCAGTGGAACGACAGCTATTCCGAGGCGGTGCAGTGCTTCACCAACAACATTCCGCAACGCGATGGCGGCACCCACCTCACCGGCCTGCGCATGGCGATGACCCGCGTGATCAATAAATACATCGAAGAGAACGACTTGGCCAAGAAGGCTAAGGTGGATACTTCGGGGGACGACATGCGCGAAGGTCTTACCTGCGTATTGTCAGTAAAAGTACCGGAACCCAAATTCTCCTCCCAGACCAAAGACAAGCTGGTTTCCAGCGAGGTGCAGCCGGCAGTAAACGAAGTCGTGTCACAGAAACTGGCCGACTATCTGCTGGAGAACCCAGTGGATGCCAAGATCATCTGTGGCAAAATCGTCGAGGCAGCCCGTGCCCGCGAAGCCGCGCGCAAAGCCCGAGAATTGACTCGCCGCAAGGGTGTACTGGACGGCATCGGCCTGCCAGGCAAACTGGCCGACTGCCAGGAGAAAGACCCCGCCCTGTCCGAATTGTACTTGGTAGAGGGTGACTCCGCCGGCGGCTCTGCCAAGCAGGGTCGCGACCGTAAGTTCCAAGCTATCCTGCCACTCAAGGGCAAGATCCTGAACGTGGAAAAAGCACGCTTCGAGAAGCTCATCGCCTCGCAGGAGATTGCTACCCTCATCACCGTGCTGGGCACAGGCATCGGCAAGGAGGAATACAGCGCCGAGAAACTGCGTTACCACCGCATCATCATCATGACCGATGCCGATGTGGATGGTGCACACATCCGCACCCTGTTGTTGACCTTCTTCTATCGTCAAATGCCTGAACTGGTGGAACGAGGCCATATTTATATTGCACAACCCCCGCTCTATAAGATTAAACAGGGTCGTGATGAGCGTTACTTGAAAGATGAGCATGAACTGAAAAACTACATGCTCGGCGCCGCATTGAAAGATGCGGCATTCTTCCCCGCATTGGATGCCGCACCGATACAAGCTGATGCCTTGGGAGAGATCGCCAAGCAGTATTTCCTGGCCGAGGCGGTCATTGATCGTCTCTCACATTTCATCGCCCCCGAAGCGAGTCATGCATTGCTGGTGTTACCAGCTTTGTCTCTTGAAGATGCGGATGCTGCGCATAAGAGCGCAAAGCTGCTGCAAGAAGCCTGTGCTGGCGTTATCAAAGCAGAAGTCGAAACCGACGAGAACGGGGAATTGCGTTTGCGTCTGGAAAAGATCTATCACGGCAATTATTCGACCAGTTATTTAGATCGCGAGTTTTTGCAAGGTGGGGACTATGTACAGATCCGCAAGACTGCAGAAGCTTTGAATGGATTGATCTCTCCAACTTCGTATGTCATGCGCGGCGAGCAGAAGCGTGGCGTCAGCAGCTTCAAACAGGCTATCGAATGGCTATTGGAAGAAGCGAAGAAAGGGGTAAGCATCCAGCGCTATAAAGGCTTGGGTGAAATGAACCCGGATCAGCTATGGGAAACCACCATGGATGTGAAGAACCGCATCCTGCTCAAAGTGCGCATCGAGGATGCGATCGGTGCTGATGAGATATTTACCACTTTAATGGGAGATGTGGTGGAACCACGTCGCGCATTCATCGAACAGAATGCGCTGGGAGTGAAGAACCTGGATGTTTGATGAATAATGAAGCACGCAAAAGCCGCCCATCAGGGCGGCTTTTATTTTGTGAACAAATATTAGTGGATCTTTATCGTTAAACAGATATTCAGGTGTGTGAATCAGTTCAATCGAAACTATTTTGAAGTGGTTTTCTTGACGCCTGGCTTTTTATTGGTGGATTTTGGCGTTGTTTTCTTAGTTGCGGTTTTAGCCTTACCGGTCGCAGAAGTTTTGCTTGTCTTGCTGGCCACCTTTTTCGTTGGGGTCTTCTTCACCGTTTTACCGCTACCGCTTTTTGCAGCTTTTACAGAAAGCAACTCCAGCGCTTCGTCCAAGGTAACGGCTTCAGGCGTCACATCTTTGGGCAAGGTGGCATTGATCTTTCCGTGACGAACATAAGGGCCGTAACGCCCACTGCAAACTTCGATCATGGATTTATCGTCAGGATGTTCGCCGAGCGTGCGCAGCACGGTGGCGCCACCAGCCTTGGCTTGAGCCAATAATTCGACCGCCCGATCCAGATGGATATCGAAGATGCTATCGGTCTTGGGGATGGATTTGAATTTGCCGTCATGTCCGATGTAAGGTCCGAAGCGGCCGATATTCACGATCACTTTCTTGCCTGAATCAGGGTGCATGCCGAGCTCTCGCGGTAGCGAGAGTAGCTTGAGGGCGGCATTGAGATCCGCTTGTTCCAATGGCAAATCCTTGGGCCACGAGACCCGTTTGGGTTTCGTTTTGGCTCCCTCTTCCAATTCGCCGAGTTGTACATATGGGCCATATGGACCGCGTAATAACAAGATCATCTGCCCAGATTCAGGATGTAAACCAAGTTCACGACGCGATTCACCAGCTTCTTCGGCACCATCGAGGCTGCGCGTGTAGTCACATTCCGGGTAACCGGTACAGCCGATGAAACTACCACGCTTACCCAAGCGTTTGGAAAGCGGTTTGCCGCACTTCGGGCAAGCCTCATCCAAAACCTCGGTACCAGGACGGTCCACATCCTTCTTTTCACCAATCAGTTGGTTAAAGCCTTTCCAGAATTCATCAAGGACGGGGATCCAGTCGCGTTTCCCTTCGGAGATTTCATCCAGTTCGTCTTCGAGGTTGGCCGTGAAACCATAATCCACGTAGCGGGTGAAGTGCTGGGTGAGGAATTTGTTCACCACTCGGCCGACATCGGTTGGAAAGAAGCGTTTCTTGTCCAGCGTCGTATATTCACGCGCTTGCAGGGTGGAGATGATGGTGGCATAGGTGGACGGGCGGCCAATGCCATACTCTTCCAGCGCTTTAACCAAACTGGCCTCTGAATATCGTGGCGGCGGCTGAGTGAAGTGTTGTTCACCATAGAGCTTATCGATGGGGATCACATCGCCTTCCGCCAAGGGAGGCAACTTGGCGCTCTCCTCTTCTTCTGCGTCATCCACATCTTCCATGTAAACGCCGATGAAGCCAGGGAACACCAAAGTCTGGCCACTGGCGCGGAACAAGGTGTCGTCGCTGCTCAAGCGAATATCGACGCTGACCGTATCAAATCGTGCAGGAGCCATCTGACAAGCCAGGGTACGCTTCCAGACCATCTCGTACAAACGCATCTGATCTATGTTCAAGTGGTCACGCAAGCTGTCCGGGGTGCGCAAGATCGAAGTTGGGCGAATCGCTTCGTGTGCTTCCTGTGCATTCTTCGATTTACTTTTGTATACCGGCTGCTTAGCAGGCAGATAATCGCCGGCAAAATTATCTTTGATATAGCCCCTGATCTCGGCGACCGCTTCATTGGCGAGATTGACCGAATCAGTACGCATATAAGTGATCAAGCCGATGGTCTGCCCACCGATGTCGACACCTTCGTATAACGACTGGGCTGTGCGCATGGTGCGCTCAGAGGTCATGCCCAGCTTGCGTACCGCTTCCTGTTGCAAGGTCGAGGTGGTGAACGGTGCCGCCGCATTGCGCTGCTTGGCCTTCTTGTCTACGCGCACTACCTTGGGTGGCAACTTGGCGTCACTCAGCTTGGCATAGATCGCCTCATATTCAGCTTGGCTACCGATGCTGAGTTGTTCAAGCTTGTTGCCGCGGAACTGGAAAAGCTTGGCAGTGAACGGAATATGATTCTTCTGGCTATCCAGATGCACGGTCCAGTATTCCTGGCTCTTGAATCGTTCGATCTCTTCTTCTCTTTCAACGATCAGCCGCAATGCAGGACTTTGCACGCGACCAGCGGAAAGGCCCGGGCGTATCTTGCGCCACAGTAAGGGGGAGAGGTTAAAACCGACCAGATAATCGAGGGCGCGGCGCGCTTGCTGTGCATTGACCAGCGGCAGCGATATCTCGCGTGGATGAGCGACCGCATCCTGTACTGCCGATTGAGTGATCTCATAGAAAACCACCCGCTGCATTCGTTTTCCTTTGAGTGCCCGCTTACCTTTTAGCAACTCTGCGATATGCCAGGCTATCGCCTCCCCTTCGCGATCCGGGTCGGGTGCCAGGAAAATGTTATCCACCGTGGCGGCAGCTTTGGCGATGGCATCCACATGCTTGCTATTCCGCGCAATGGTTTCATAGTGCATGGAATAGCCGTTGTCGACATCGACTGCACCGTTGCGCGGGACCAAGTCACGAACATGGCCATAAGAGGCTAAAACCTCGAAATCCTTGCCAAGATATTTCTTCAGAGTCTTGGCCTTGGCCGGGGATTCGACGATAAGCAGGTTAGAAGGCATGGATGGTCTAATGGAATTGGGCGGGTTGTACAGGTGTGAGCAGATCTTCGATCAACATGGGGTCCAGATCTTCATGCTGGCTCCATAACACCATCAACATGATCAATTTGACCTTGTCGAGCGCCAGATTCTCGCGGTCGAGAGCAACTACCCGGTCAATGATCATCTCCCGCTCGATGGGCGAGATGAATTTGTTGTGTTCCCAAAAACTGAGGAACTGCAGCGCCTCTTGTGTAAGGCGGCGACGCTCATAATCGGTATAGACGCGTATACCGGAATGATTGATCGCTTCAGGATATTTTGCACGAGTGAGCTGTTGCAGGCCGGAAAGCCAATTCAGTGCCTGATTGATGTCATCTTCCTCAAAGCCGGCGGCAGTGAGTTTGAGTGTCAGCTTCTCGTGATCAGGGTAGCTACCGAGATCGAAATAACTTTCGAACAGGAAGAGCAAAATATCGAACATGTGGATCTAGTATCAAGCGATGCGTTGGTAAGAGCCGCCGGGCAAAGTAGCGATATGCCCATCCAACTCCAGTTTCAACAGAATGGCCGATACCTCGGATATCGTCAAGCTACAACGTTGTGCCAGCGTGTCCACATCGATTGGATCGAAGCCCAGCTGTTCCAAGAGTGGATGCGCGACTGTAGGGGTGGCTGGGTGCGATTCAACCACCGCAAAATTACCTAGCTCTTCCAGAATATCCTGAGCGGACTCCACCAGCTTGGCACCTTGCTTGATCAGATGATGACAGCCTCGTGATTGTGGAGAGTGGATGGAGCCCGGGATAGCGAACACGTCGCGTCCCTGTTCGAGGGAAAGCCGAGCCGAGATTAAAGAGCCGCTCTGCATGGAGGCTTCAACCACCAGACAGCCAAGACCCAGACCGCTGATGATGCGATTCCTGCGTGGGAAGTTGGCTGCCAATGGCGGCGTGCCGAGCGGGAACTCGGAAACGATCACGCCATGTTCGGCCAAACGATGGGCGAGTTCTCGATTGGAGGCCGGATAGACCTTATCTAGACCGGTGCCGACTACCGCGATGCTGGAGGCGTTACCTTGCAGGCCGCCGAGATGTGCTGCCCGATCGATACCTGCGGCCATACCGCTGACGATGCACAACCCGGCATCAGAGAGTGTCAACGCAAAGGATTCGGCGTTGCGCAGACCTTGCGCAGTAGCGTTGCGGCTACCGACTACAGCAAGGGAAGTCTGATTGAGCAGATCAAGGCGACCCTTCACATACAACAAGAGAGGCGGATCAGCGATGCTCAACAAAGCTTGCGGGTAATTTTGATCACCCAGAGCGACGACATGATTGGCCGGATCGTCCAGCCAGGCGACCGTTGCATCGATCAGCGAGTCATCAACGTCTTGCCTGAATCCTTGAATGGCAGAGGGTCGAAGGTGACGGCAAAGTTCGGAAAGCGGCTGGTCGAGAACAGCGGCCGGTGATCCGTAGAGCTTCAATAGTTGGCGTTGCCCTTCACCGCCCAGTCCCGGGATCAAGCAGAACTTGAGCCAAGCGACCAGGTCGGCGTCGTAATCCATTCAATCAGGGGTACGAGCGCTGTCGAGCAACTGCACCGGGAAGCGTGTCTCCATGACCAACGCATAAGAGACTTTATTGAAAACGCGGAACACCATGACCAAGCCATAGCGCACATCCGGCAATTGCACGTTCGGGGTGAACCAGCCCTTGGTTTTAAGTTCTTCCCCTTTTTGATAAAGGGCAAGTACATGGCCGACTTCCAGACCATCGCGGCGGCCTTTGTTCAGCGTAATAACAGCATGTTGGCCTGCCTGCTGCACACCACCATAGATGGAGATGACCTTGGCGGCGATCGGCGAATTGGGAGCATGCGGCAGGTAATCCTGCTGATAGCCGGTGATCGCCTGTGCGAAATAATCGCCTTTGTGGATCTCCTGAATGGAGTTGGTGATGCGCAGGCTGCTCGGATCTCCGAACTTTTCGACATTGGCATCCCCCAGATACAACACCTCACGACCCAAGGTCTCGTCCGTATCCGGATCGACGAATTCAGTACCGGGACGATAGATCTGCCATTGAGTGCCTTTGTCCGTAGGCAGATTGGAAACATAAGCGATATCGTTGCTGGCCAGCAAACTACGGTGTTCATAGGTTCCGACCAAGCGAGGGGCATCATCCAGTTCCTCTTCGTCGACCACCAGTGGACGTGCCAGGAAGGAGGAGATCGCCGCCAACGGGATGGCGGGCACCGCCTCGGTATTCTGCTTCACGACACGGACTTTCGGCTCCAGTTTGACGATCTCTTGTTCGACAACCGGCTCGGGTACCGCTGGAGGGCTGGTAGAAAGTGTACCGGTGCGACGGTCCAGATAAACCATGTCACCGGGGTAGATCCAGTGTGGATCTTTGATCCCCTCTTTGTTCAAAGCCCAGATTTCGGGCCATTTCCAAGGGTCCTTGAAGAACCGGGCCGAGATGTCCCACAGCGTGTCGCCCTTTACCACGACATAGCGGTCGGGGGCGTCGTCGCGGATCTGCAGCACGTCTGCACTGGCAAGGAAGGGCAACAGCAGGCAAATCAGCGATATAATCTTGCGCATGGAAAACTCCAGCAAAGTAATGAAATGCGGTGCAAACTTTGCACAACTGTTTAAATTCTGCATCTAGTCACTTAAGTTGGCAAGCATTTATGGCAATCCTCCCTATCCTGAAATACCCCGATCCACGGCTGCATAAAGTAGCCAAACCGGTCGCAGAAGTGACCGATAGCACACGCCGACTCATCCGTGACATGAGCGAGACCATGTATGCCGCACCGGGCATCGGCTTGGCGGCGACACAAGTGGATGTGCATGAACAGATCGTGGTGATCGATGTTTCCGAGGAACATAACGATTTAATCGTGCTCATCAATCCGCAAATCCTGCAACAGGAAGGTTCGGAAGAAAGCGAAGAAGGGTGCCTCTCGGTGCCGGGAATCTACGAAAAGGTATCGCGCGCCGAGAAGGTCACCGTGCGTGCCTTGGATGCACAAGGCCAGCCGTTCGAATTGAATGCCGACGGTTTATTGGCGGTGTGTATCCAGCATGAGATCGACCATTTGCGCGGCAAGGTGTTCGTTGAACATCTTTCCCAGCTCAAACAGACCCGTATCCGTGCCAAACTGAAAAAGCAGCAGCGCGAGACCTTGTAAACGTGAAACTGATATTTGCCGGTACTCCGGAATTCGCCGCCCAGGCATTGAGCGCCCTGCGAGAAGCAGGACATGACATCGTGATGGTCCTTACCCAGCCGGATCGCCCATCCGGTCGCGGTATGCAGATGACAGCGAGCCCGGTCAAACAGGTGGCCCAGAAATACGGCTTACCGGTCATGCAGCCGGTGACCTTGAAGGATGAAGTCGTGCAACGACAACTGGCCGCCTTGCACCCGGACGTGATGGTCGTGGCCGCATATGGCCTGATCCTGCCGCAGGTGGTCCTTGATATTCCGCGCTGGGGCTGTCTGAATATCCATGCATCCTTGTTGCCGCGTTGGCGTGGAGCCGCACCCATACAGCGAGCCATCCTGGCTGGCGATGTACAGACAGGTATCACCATCATGCAAATGGATGCGGGACTGGATACCGGTGACATATTGCTCAAGTGTGCCTGCGCCATCGAAGAACAGGATACAGCGGCAAGCTTGCATGACCGACTTGCCAGCATGGGGGCGCGGGCTATCGTCGAAGCGCTGCAAGCGTTGTTTGCAGGGACGCTGCGAGCAGAAAAACAGAATGATGGCTTGGCTACCTATGCGGCTAAACTGAGCAAGGCGGAAGCCACATTGGACTGGAACGAACCGGCTGAGGTGCTGGCGCGTGCAGTGCGAGGATATTTCCCTTTTCCCGTAGCCAACACCCGTTATGGCGATACCGTCATCAAACTACATCAAGCCGCGATCAGTGATCGCGAGGGGGCGCAGCCCGGCGTCATACTATCCATCGATAAGGATGCGGTACACGTCTCTTGCGGAACAGGGGCTTTGGCATTGCAGGTGATGCAGAAACCGGGCGGCAAGCCGCTGCCAGTCTTGCAGTTCATCCAGGGATTCCCGCTACAGCCGGGTGACCGGTTCGGCGGCAAGTAGCGATGCAATTTGTCCAGCAAGAAGCGGCCAAGGTGGTGGATCGGGTGATCCGGAATGGACGCAACCTGACCGATGCCCTGGCCGAAGCCTTGAACCGGTCGGACTTGACTGCGCAGTCCCGTGGCGCGCTACAGGATCTGTGCTATGGCACGCTGCGCTACCACAATCGGCTCGTTTTCATGCGCGACCGCTTGCTGAACAAGCCATTGCAGGACCCGCTGGTCGGCAGCTTGTTACAAGTTGCGCTGTATCAGTTGCAATATACCCGGGCCAGTTCGCATACCATCGTGGACCAAGCGGTACGTGCCACCAAGGATATACGTCCGGCCGCAGCGGGGCTGGTGAATGCCGTGTTGCGCAATTTCCTGCGACAGCGCGAAGAATTGCAGAAGGCTGCGGATATTCAGCAGACCACAAGATATGCCTACCCCGATTGGTGGGTGAATATGCTGTCTAGCCAGTATGGCGAGCAGACACAAGATATCTTGCAGGCCGGTAATACCCATCCCCCCATGACGCTGCGCATCAACCAGCGACATGGGGATAGCGCAACATATCAGGCACGACTAGTGGCGGCGGAGATCGATGTCCGGCTTCTCGGCACGGGCGCGTTACAACTGGTACGCCCGCTGCACGTTGATCGATTGCCCGGGTTCTTTGCGGGCGATGTGTCGATCCAGGATGCGGGGGCCCAATATGCAGCCAAGCTGCTGGATGTCGCCGATGGCATGCGCGTACTGGATGCTTGTGCCGCACCAGGTGGCAAGACGGCACACTTGCTGGAGAGCGCTGACATCGAGCTACTGTCACTCGATAAGGATGAGGGGCGCTTGCAACGTATCCATGAGAATCTGCAACGTTTGGGCCTGCATGCCGAAGTCCGGCAAGGGGATGCGGCGGCGCCCGATACTTGGTGGGACGGCCGCCCCTTTCAGCGCATCCTCGCCGATGTGCCCTGCTCTGCCTCCGGTGTGGTGCGTCGACATCCGGATATAAAATGGTTGCGACGACCACAGGACATCGAAGGCTTTGCCAAGCAACAGGCGCATATTCTGGAAGCGTTATGGCCGCTGCTGGCGGGGGAGGGTAAATTACTTTATGCCACCTGTTCGATTTTCGCGCAGGAGAACGAGCAAGTGATTGCCACCTTCCTGACGAAACATATCGATGCCCGGCGCGAAATGACCGGTGTTGCGGAGATTGACGAGGCAGCCGGGCAATTACTGCCTTGCGACGAGCACGATGGATTCTTCTATGCCCTTTTGCGCAAAACAGCTTGAAAAGATGCTGCGCTGGATCGGCCTCTGCACACTGCTTCTGTGTACCACGCTGGCCGGTGCCGATGGCATCGATATCCGCAAGGCGGAGGCCAGGCTGACCAATGACGGTTATCTATTGTCGGCAAATTTCGACATCAAGTTGCCGCCGCAGATCGAGGAAGCCTTGAAACGTGGCGTGACGCTGTATTTTGAGAGTGAATTGTCGGTCCATCGCTCACGCTGGTACTGGCCAGATCAGGAAATCGCCAGTTTCACGCAAACCAACAAGCTGTCCTATAACACCTTGACCCAGCAATATCGCCTGACCCGGGGGGGCTTGTATCAGACCTTTGTTTCCTTGTCTGATGCCTTGCGGGTGCTGGGAAGGCAGGTCGCCCCACCTATCGAGATCACCCAGCTAGATCAAGCCAGCGGTGGATATTTTTCGCGCCTGATCAAAAAGGGCAGTCAAATCGGTGTCGTGGCATGGATGGGGTTGGATATCACACAGTTACCGAAACCATTGCAGATGAATGTGTTGACGGACGACCAATGGAAACTGGAGTCAGTTCGTTTCCATTGGGATATCCAGCCTGAAAATGGCGAGGAAGAATGAAATATCTGATCCTGGTCTCGGCTGTCATCGGTGGCGTCCTGCTCTATCTGTTATCCAGTGCGAGTGGCAACTCGGAACAGTATGCGGAGAACTATTTCACCTTGCTGGTGATGACGGGCTTGCTGGCGTTGGGGTTGCTGATTCAGGTTCTGTATCAGTTCTGGCAATTGCGCAACCGCCTGCATGCCCAGGTCTACGGCGCCAGGCTGACGTTGCGACTGGTCATGTTCTTCTCGTTGATCGCCGTGTTACCGGGCATGCTGGTATATGCCGTGTCGGTACAGTTCCTCGGAAAAAGCATCGAGTCCTGGTTCGATGTGCGCGTCGAAAAAGCCTTGGAAGGCGGCCTCAATCTGGCGCGCAGCACCTTGCAGAACGGTCTGGACGAACTCGGCCGTAAGGGCCAGTTCGTTGCATTGATCCTGGCGGAACAGGCGCCACAACGACACGGCGAGACCTTGGCACGTTTCATTTCCGAAGGCGGTGCACAGGAAGCTGCCGTGTTCGATGCGGGCGGGCGCTTGATGGCCTTTGCCAGCAGTCGGCAGGCGATACGCACCGATACGCCGACGCCGGAGATGATGCGACAGGTCGAGCGCAAAGGACGCTATAGCCAAGCGGATGCCCTCCCCGATGGCAGTCTCATCCTGCGCGTGATCGTTCCTATCCGCTCAATGTTGTTCGACGGCTATGTGCTGCAATTCGTCCAGCCTGTTCCATATCAGTTGGCCCAGGATGCCGAGACGGTGCAATCGGTGTATGGCGACTATCAGCAGCTTGTGCTTTCGCGCGTCGGCTTGAAACGGCTGTATGGCATCACCCTCACCTTGTCGTTGTTGATCGTGCTGTTAAGTGCCATCTCGGCCGCGTTCTTCCTCAGTGCCAAACTCAGTGCGCCGCTGGCGGCGCTGGCAGCGGGTACGCGCGCTGTGGCGAAAGGGGATTTCAGCAGCAGTTATCCGGTACAGAGCAACGACGAACTGGGCGGCCTCACCGCGCTGTTCAACCAGATGACGTCCCAGCTCGCTGCCGCCAAGAAACTCGGCGAACATCAGCAACAACAAGTCGCCGATGCCAAAGCATATCTGGAGAGTGTGCTGGCGCACTTGTCATCCGGCGTGCTGGTGCTGGATGAACGATTGGTGGTCAAGTCCATCAACGCCAGTGCTGCACGTATCCTCGGCATGCTGGTGGGTGAGCTGGCCGGTAAGGATCTGCAACAATTGGCAGAGGAACACCTGTTACTGCGTCCGTTCCTGTCCGGCATCGAGCAAGGTGTTGAGTCGCAACCGGAGCGCGCCTGGGAAAGACAGATCGAACGGATGAGCAAGGAAGGCGATCAAGTGTTGCTGCTGCATGGCACCCGCTTGATGAGCGAAAGCAGTCGCGGCTATGTCGTGGTGTTCGACGACATCACCCACTTGCGTCTGGCCGAACGCCAGGCAGCGTGGGGCGAGGTGGCGCGGCGCCTCGCGCACGAGATCAAGAATCCGTTGACCCCGATCCAACTGTCGGCGGAGCGCTTGCAGCATAAACTGGCGGACCGCCTGACTGACGAGAAAGACGTGCAGTTGCTCAAACGAGCCACGCAGACCATCGTCAGCCAGGTTGCAGCCATGAAGAGCATGGTCTCCGATTTCGCTGATTATGCGCGGACCCCGGCGGCCAAGCTGGCACCATTGGATATCCATCAATTGCTGCAAGAAGTGCTCGGGCTATATGAAGCCAACAGCAGTCCGATCAAGACCAGGCTGGAAGCGCAGCGCACGCAGATCAATGGCGACGCCACGCGCTTGCGCCAGGTCGTGCACAATCTGTTGCAGAATGCCCATGATGCATTGCAGCAGGTCAGCGATCGCTTGATCGTATTGTCCACGGCCGACACGGCGGAAGGCATGCTCAGATTGTCGGTATGTGACAACGGCAGCGGCTTTCCCGAACACTTCATGGCCAAGGCCTTCGAACCGTATACGACCACCAAGGCTCGCGGCACAGGACTGGGATTACCTATCGTCAAGAAGATCGTGGAAGAACACGGCGGAAGCATCAGCATACAGAACCGGAGCGAGGGCGGAACATGCGTCAACATCCTGCTGCCGGTACTGCTACAAAAGAAGGAGAGGGCGGCATGACGACCAAGAACATACTGGTGGTGGATGATGAGGCGGGGATACGCGAACTCTTGTCGGAGATCCTGTTCGATGAGGGTTACGGAGTCTTGCTGGCCGAGAATGCGGAACAGGCGCGCCAGATGATCCGGCAAGCACCGGATGTGGTGTTGCTCGATATCTGGATGCCGGATACCGATGGCCTGACCTTGCTCAAGGAATGGGTGGCCGCAGGACAGCTCACCATGCCGGTCATCATGATGTCCGGGCACGGGACCATCGAGACTGCGCTTGAAGCCACGCGCATCGGTGCGGCGGATTTCCTGGAGAAGCCTATCGCATTGAAGAAATTGCTGAGCACCATCGCACAGACATTGAAACAGCACCAGGCTGTCAGTGCGCCGGCACTCGTTGTGCCGCAGGTTGCGGCAGCGGTTTCAGGCGAGCAAGGCAGTATCGTGCTGGAACTGGCGGTCGACTTGCCGTTCCGAGAGGCACGCGAGCAGTTCGACACGGCATATCTGAACTATCATCTGGAACAGATGCAGGGCAATATCGCCGGCTTGGCCGACAAGATCGGCGTGGAGCGCACCCATCTGTATCGAAAACTCAAACAGTTGGGAATAAAACCGCCTAAAAGGCAAGGGAACTGAACGGGCCAGATTTTTCTCCCTGTATTACAGGCGGGTATAGCGGGTTGCCCAAATATCGGGCGCTGAGGCATAATCCGCGTTCTTTTTAATGCATAGTATTGATTGGCCTAATCGCTTATAAGTCTCTCGGAGGAAATAGCAATGTCAGCAACGCGCAGCGTCACCCCACCAAAATTCAACGACATCACCGGTGCCATCCGCATGCTGGCAGTGGATGCCGTGCAGAAAGCGAATTCCGGCCACCCGGGCGCCCCGATGGGCATGGCGGAGATCGCCGAAGTTCTGTGGAACCGCCATCTGCGCCACAATCCGGCCAATCCCAAGTGGCCCGACCGTGACCGTTTCATCCTGTCCAACGGCCATGGCTCCATGCTGATCTATGCATTGCTGCATCTGTCCGGCTATGACCTGCCGATCGATGAGCTGAAGCGTTTCCGCCAGATGCATTCCAAGACCCCGGGTCACCCCGAGTATGGCTATACACCCGGCGTGGAAACCACTGGCGGTCCGCTCGGTCAGGGCATCACCAATGCCGTGGGTATGGCCATGGCAGAGAAGTTGCTGGCCAATGAATTCAACAAGCCCGGTCACGAGATCGTCGATCACCGCACCTATGTGTTCCTCGGCGACGGCTGCATGATGGAAGGTATCTCCCACGAAGCCTGTGCACTGGCCGGAACCTGGGGTCTGGGCAAGCTGACCGCTTTCTGGGATGACAACAACATCTCCATCGACGGTCACATCGACGGCTGGTACACCGACGACACTGCCAAGCGTTTCGAAGCCTACGGCTGGCACGTCATCGCCGATGTGCAAGGTCACGATCCGGAAGCGATCAATGCCGCCATCGAAGAAGCGAAGAAAGTCACCGACAAGCCGACGCTGATCTGCTGCAAGACCGTGATCGGCGCTGGTTCGCCGAACAAGCAAGGTACTCACGACGTGCATGGTGCTGCGCTGGGCGATGCTGAAGTGCAAGCGACCCGCGAGCACATCGGCTGGAAATATCCTGCATTCGAGATTCCCGCACATGTCTATGAGGCATGGGATGCACGAACCAAGGGTGAAGGACTGGAGAAGCTGTGGAACAACAAGTTCGCCGAGTACAAGAAGGCCTTCCCCAAGGAAGCCGCTGAGTTCGAACGCCGCATCAAGAGCGATCTGCCGGCCAACTGGTCCGAGCATGTGGCCAAGGCCATTGAGGCAGTGAACGCCAAGGGCGAGACCATCGCTACCCGCAAAGCTTCGCAGAACGCGATCAATGCACTGCAGCCGGTGTTGCCCGAGTTCCTGGGCGGCTCTGCCGATTTGACCGGTTCCAACCTGACCAACTGGACCGGCGCGCACCATGTTTCCGGCAAGAAGCCCGGCAACTACATCAGCTACGGCGTGCGCGAGTTCGGTATGTCGCACATCATGAACGGTATGGCGCTGCACGGCGGTCTGCTGCCGTTCGGCGGCACCTTCCTGATGTTCTCGGAATATGCCCGCAACGCGATCCGCATGTCCGCACTGATGAAGCAGCGCGTGATCTATGTGTTCACGCACGATTCCATCGGTCTGGGCGAAGATGGTCCGACACACCAGCCGGTCGAACAGACTTCCACGCTGCGCGTGATCCCCAACATGGAACTGTGGCGTCCGTGTGACACGGTCGAATCCATGGTGTCCTGGGCTTGTGCGGTCGAGCGCCGCGACGGTCCGAGCAGCCTGATCTTCAGCCGTCAGAACCTGCCGTTCCAGAAGCGCGACAACAACCAGATCGCTGCGATCCGCAAGGGTGGCTATGTCCTGTCCGAAGCCGCTGGCGGCAAGCCGCAGGCTGTACTGATCGCGACCGGTTCCGAAGTGGACCTGGCGATGAAGGCCCAGGCTGCACTGGCCGCAGAAGGCATCAACGTGCGCGTGGTGTCCATGCCGTCGACCAACGTGTTCGACAAGCAGGATCAGGCATACAAGGACAGCGTCCTGCCCAAGGGTGTGAAACGCGTCGCAGTAGAAGCCGGCGTGACCAGCGGCTGGTACAAATATGTCGGTCTGGATGGCGCCGTGGTGGGTATGGACTGCTTCGGCGAATCCGCACCGGCCGGCGAACTGTTCAAGCACTTCGGCTTCACTGCGGAGAACGTGGTCAAGGCCGTCAAGAACGTGCTGTAAACAAGTTTTCAATTACTTAACGGGAGAAGAAACATGGCAATCAAAGTTGGTATCAATGGCTTCGGTCGAATCGGTCGCATGGCGTTCCGCGCGATCGCGAAGGACTTCCCTGAGCTGGAAGTGGTCGCCATCAACGACCTGCTGGACGCGGACTATCTGGCCTACATGCTGAAGTACGACTCCGTACACGGCAACTTCAAGGGCGACATCAAGGTGGAAGGCAACAACATGGTGGTCAACGGCAAGAAGATCCGTCTGACCGCCGAGACCGATCCGGCCAACCTGAAGTGGAGCGAAGTCGGTGCCGATCTCGTGCTGGAGTGCACCGGCTTCTTCCTGGACGAAGAAGGCTGCAAGAAGCACCTCGCTGCTGGCGCCAAGAAGGTGGTGATCTCCGCGCCTTCCAAGGACAAGACCCCGATGTTCGTGTACGGCGTGAACCACACTGCCTACAAGGGTGAGGCCATCGTCTCCGCCGCTTCCTGCACCACCAACTGTCTGGCTCCGGTCGCCAAGGTGCTGAACGACAACTGGGGCATCAAGCGCGGCCTGATGACCACCGTGCACGCTGCCACCGCCACCCAGAAGACCGTTGACGGCCCGTCCAAGAAAGACTGGCGCGGCGGCCGCGGCATCCTGGAGAACATCATCCCCTCCTCCACCGGTGCCGCCAAGGCCGTCGGTGTGGTGCTGCCCGAACTGAACGGCAAGCTGACCGGCATGGCCTTCCGCGTGCCGACTTCCGACGTGTCCGTGGTCGACCTGACCGTCGAGCTGAACAAGGAAGCCAAGTACGCTGACATCTGCGCCGCCATGAAGGCCGCTTCGCAGACCGGCGACATCAGCAAGACCCTGGGTTACACCGACGAGAAGGTGGTCTCCACCGACTTCCGCGGTTGTGGTTATTCGTCGATCTTCGACGCTGAAGCCGGTATTGCGCTGGACGGCACCTTCGTCAAGGTCGTTGCATGGTATGACAACGAATACGGCTACACCTGCAACATGCTGCGCTTCGCGCAACACGTCGCCAAGTAATCCGTGTCGAACAAGGGCTGGCCGATGCCAGCCCTTTCTGCTTTCAAGTCTGCAATTAAGGAAACATCATGTCTGTGATCAAAATGACCGACCTGGATCTGAAGGGCAAGCGCGTCCTGATCCGTTCCGACCTCAACGTGCCCGTCAAGGATGGCAAGGTGACCTCCGACGCGCGTATCACCGCCTCCATGGCCACCATCAACGCTGCGTTGAAAGCCGGTGCCAAGGTGATGGTGACTTCCCATTTGGGCCGCCCGGAAGAAGGCGTGTTCACTGAAGAGAACTCCCTGAAGCCGGTGGCCGACGACATCGCCAACAAGCTCGGCAAGCCCGTGCGTCTGATCCGCGACTGGATCGACGGTGGTTTCAACGTGGCCGAAGGCGAGCTGGTGTTGCTGGAGAACTGCCGCTTCAACAAGGGCGAAAAGAAGAGCAACGATGAGCTGTCCAAGAAATACGCCGCCCTGTGCGACGTGTTCGTGATGGACGCATTCGGTACCGCGCACCGTGCGGAAGCTTCGACTCATGGCGTAGCCAAGTTTGCGCCGACCGCTGCCGCCGGCATCCTGCTGACCGAAGAACTGGAAGCCCTGGGCAAGGCGCTGGCCAACCCGGCCCGCCCGATGGTCGCCATCGTCGGTGGCTCCAAGGTCTCCACCAAGCTGACCGTGCTGGAATCGTTGTCCGAGAAGTGCGACCAGCTGGTGGTCGGTGGCGGCATCGCCAACACCTTCATCAAGGCTACCGGCGGCAACGTGGGCAAGTCGCTGTGTGAAGACGATCTGGTGCCGACCGCGAAGAGCCTGATGGAAAAGATGTCCGCACGCGGTGCGACCATCCCCGTCGCCGTCGACGTGGTGTGCGGCAAGAAGTTCGACGCCAATGAGCCGGCCGTGCTGAAGAACGTGGGCGAAGTGGCTGACGACGACATGATCTTCGACATCGGCCCCAAGAGCACACAAGAGCTCGTCGACATCATCATGAAGGCTGGCACCGTGGTGTGGAACGGTCCGGTCGGCGTGTTCGAGTTCGACCAGTTCGGCGCAGGCACCAAGGCGATCGCAGACGCCATCGCCAAGACCAGCGCGTTCACGCTGGCTGGCGGCGGCGACACCATCGCCGCGATCCAGAAGTACGACATCTATGACAAGGTGTCCTACATCTCCACCGCCGGCGGTGCATTCCTGGAATACCTGGAAGGCAAGACCCTGCCGGCCGTGGCGATCCTGGAAGAGCGCGCAAAGCAGTAAAAGCATCGGTCCGGCATCCCTGATTGAGAGAGAGGGTTGCCGGACCCAACCAAGCCGATAACCAAGGAAATCATGCTGCGCAGAACAAAAATAGTCGCAACGCTGGGGCCCGCCTCCAGCGATCAGAGTGTGCTGGAACAGATGATCCGCGCCGGGGTGGACCTGGTCCGGATGAACTTCTCCCATGGCACTGCCCAAGACCATATGAAGCGTGCCGAGACCGTCCGTGCGGCGGCGGCCGCGGTCGGGCGTACCGTGGGTATCCTCGCCGACCTGCAAGGTCCCAAGATCCGTGTGCGCAAATTCGAGAACGACAAGATCGTCCTGAAGAAGGGCGATATGTTCATTCTCGATGCGGCACTGGACGGCTTGGGCAACCAGCAACGCGTCGGTCTCGATTACAAAGAACTGCCCAAGGATGTGAGCAGCGGCTCCATCCTGCTGCTGAATGATGGCATGCTGGAGTTCGAAGTGACCGAGGTCAAGGGCAACGAGGTGTATTGCAAGGTGATCCGCGGCGGTGTGCTGTCCAACAACAAGGGCATCAACCGCAAGGGCGGTGGCCTGACTGCACCGGCGCTGACCGACAAGGACAAGGAAGACATCAAGACTGCCGCGCTGATCAAGGCCGACTATCTGGCGGTGTCCTTCCCGCGCTCGGCGGACGACATGAAACTGGCGCGCAAGCTGATGCATGAAGCCGGCGGCAAGAGCATGCTGCTGGCCAAGATCGAGCGCGCCGAGGCGATCCCGGTGCTGGAAGAGATCATCGATGCTTCCGACGCCATCATGGTGGCCCGTGGCGACCTCGCCGTCGAAGTCGGTGATGCTGCGGTGCCCGGTCTGCAGAAGAAGATGATCAAGATGGCGCGCGCGCAGAACCGTCTGGTCATCACTGCGACGCAGATGATGGAATCGATGATCACCAATCCCATCCCGACTCGCGCCGAAGTATCCGACGTGGCCAACGCCGTGCTGGACGGTACCGATGCGGTGATGCTGTCGGCCGAGACTGCGGTGGGCGATTATCCGGTGGAGACCATCGAAGCCATGGCGCGTGTCTGCCTCAAGGCCGAACGTGAAGCCGAGGATAACGCCATCGATCGACGCAGCAACCAGAAGCGATTCACTCGCATCGACCAGTCGATCGCCATGTCGGCGCTGTACGCAGCGTCGCATTTCGATGTGAAGGCCATCGTGGCATTGACCCAATCCGGCTCCACCACGTTGTGGATGTCGCGCGTGAATTCCAGCGTGCCTATCTTCGCCATGACACCGATGGAATCGACGTTGAGCAAGATCACTCTGTTCAGCGGCGTATATCCCATCGCGTTCAGCATCGACGACCATCAGGACCATTCGGTGACCCTGCGTAACGCAGAGGACGAGCTGGTGCGCCTCGGTCTGGTGAAGGACGGCGACCTGATCGTGATGACCGTGGGCGAAGCCGTGGGCAAGGCTGGACATACCAACACCATGAAGATCGTGCGTGTGGGCGACCACCGCAAGCATTAATGTTTTTGTAATTCAAACAGGAGGAAGAAAATGGCACTCGTATCGTTGCGTCAACTACTCGACCACGCCGCCGAAAATGGCTATGGCCTGCCGGCGTTCAACGTCAACAACCTGGAGCAGGTCAAGGCCATCATGGAAGCGGCCGACGAATGCAACAGCCCCGTGATCATGCAAGGTTCCGCTGGTGCGCGTAAGTACGCGGGCGAACCGTTCCTGCGTCACCTGATCGAAGCCGCTGTCGAGATGTATCCGCACATCCCCGTCGTGATGCACCAGGACCACGGCGCATCGCCGGCCGTCTGTATCAACGCCATCAAGTCCGGTTTCTCGTCCGTGATGATGGACGGCTCGCTGATGACCGACGGCAAGACCCCGTCCAGCTTCGAATACAACGTCAACGTCACCCGCAGCGTGGTTGAAATGTCGCACGCAGTCGGCGTTTCCGTCGAAGGCGAACTGGGCTGCCTGGGTTCCCTGGAATCCGGCCACGGCGAAAAGGAAGATGGCCACGGCGCTGAAGGCGTGCTGAGCCACGACCAACTGCTGACCGACCCGGACGAGGCCGCTGCCTTCGTGAAGGCCACTCAGGTGGATGCACTGGCTATCGCGATCGGTACTTCCCACGGCGCTTACAAGTTCACCAAGCCGCCCACAGGCGACACCCTGGCGATCAGCCGCATCAAGGAGATCCATGCCCGCATCCCCAACACCCACTTGGTGATGCACGGTTCCTCTTCCGTGCCGCAAGAGTGGCTGGAGATCATCAACCAGTTCGGCGGCGCGATGCCCCAGACCTACGGCGTGCCGGTCGAAGAGATCGTCGAAGGCATCAAGCATGGCGTGCGTAAGGTCAACATCGACACCGACCTGCGCATGGCATCCACCGGCGCTACCCGCCGCTATCTGGCACAGAACCCGAAGGACTTCGATCCGCGCAAGTTCCTGGCCGAGACCACCAAAGCCATGAAGGCGATCTGCAAGGCTCGTTACGAAGCCTTCGGTTCCGCTGGTATGGCTGGCAAGATCAAGCCGATCTCGCTGGACAGCATGGCGCAGCGCTATGCCAAGGGCGAGCTGAACGCAGTGATCAAGTAAGCAACCGCTTACCGGTAGTACAGAAAGAGCGGCCTGCGGGCCGCTTTTTCATTGGGCCGGATCCGCTGCGTGGTCCAGCAGGAAACGCTCGAACTCCTGCGCCGCCATGGAGGGACGTTTGTCTTTGCGCTGTACCAGATACCAGTGGCGCACGATGGGGAAGCCATCCACATCCAGCACCATCAGACGCCCGGTCTCCAGCTCCAGTTCGATGCCATGGCGCGAGATGATGCCGATGCCCATGCCCGCCTGCACCGATTGCTTGATGGCTTCGTTGGTGTCCATCTCCATATGACTGGGCAGCGGCAGCTTGTGGGTGGTGAAATATCGTTCGGCCACGCTGCGTGTACCCGATCCCAATTCACGCAACAGGAAGGTCTCGCGCACTAATTGGTGCGGCTGGATCTTGCTAGCTGTCGCAAGGGCGTGGTTGGGTGCCGCGATCACCACCAGCGGATTCTCCAGGAACGGGCTGGCGGTCATCTCGGTGCCGGCTGGCGGCTGGCCCATGATGGCCAGATCGGCCAGGTTCTCACTTAACTGGCGCAGCACCGCATCGCGGTTGGCCACCGAGAGCGCGACCTGGATACCGGGATGGATCTGGATGAAACGCGCCAGCAATTGCGGCATGAAGTAGTTCGCCGTACTCACCACGGCGATATTCAGTCGGCCGCGTTCAAGACCCTTCATCGCGTCGAAGCTGGATTCCATCTCCTGCATCAGTTGCAAGATGGCACGCGCATAGTGCAGCAACTCACGCCCGGCCTCGGTGAGGAAGATGCGTTTGCCGCTCTGTTCGAACAGCGGCAGGCCGACGAGCTGTTCCGCTTGTTTGATCTGCATGGAGACGGCAGGCTGTGACAGATACAATTCCTGTGCGGCGCGTGAATGGCTGAGATGGCGCGCGACGCATTCGAAGACCTGGAGTTGGCGCAAAGTGATGGCTAACATACGCACACCTTACCATAAGCCATCCTTATGGTTCCAATAAAAACATTTGACTTTCAATTATGGGTGGCATGCGTATAGTGCGCATCGGAACATTCATCCAACAACATCTGAGGAGAAATAGATGGATCAATCGAATCGTTATGCACGTCTGGACCTGAAAGAGGCAGACCTGATCGCCGGTGGCCGCCACCTGCTGGTCGCTTACAAGCTGATCCCGGCCAAGGGCTATGGCTTCCTGGAAGTGGCTGCTCACGTTGCAGCCGAGTCTTCTACCGGTACCAACGTGGAAGTGTCGACCACCGACGACTTCACCCGCGGCGTCGACGCGCTGGTTTACGAGATTGATGAAACCGCCTTCGGTGACGATCCTGTGAAGGGCGGCGGTCTGATGAAGATCGCTTACCCGGTCGAACTGTTCGATCCGAACCTGACCGATGGCACCTACAACATCTCCCACATGTGGTCCCTGATCCTGGGCAACAACCAAGGTATGAGCGACCATCAAGGTCTGCGTATGCTGGACTTCCTGGTACCGGAAATGATGGTCAAGAAGTTCGATGGTCCGTCCGCCAACATCACCAACCTGTGGAAGGTGCTGGGTCGTCCGGAAAAGGACGGCGGTTACATCGCCGGTACCATCATCAAGCCGAAGCTGGGTCTGCGTCCCGAGCCGTTCGCCAAGGCCTGTTACGACTTCTGGCTGGGCGGCGACTTCATCAAGAACGACGAGCCGCAAGCCAACCAGCCGTTCTGCCCGATGGAAGTGGTCATGCCCAAGGTGGCAGAAGCCATGGACCGTGCGCAGCAGGCAACCGGCCAGGCCAAACTGTTCTCCGCCAACATCACTGCCGACTTCCACGGCGAGATGATCCATCGCGGCGAGTTCGTGCTGGAGACCTTCGCCAAGTACAACTCCGCTGACCACGTCGCCTTCCTGGTGGACGGCTTCGTGACCGGCCCGGCTGGTGTCACCACTTGCCGCCGCGCCTTCCCGGACACCTTCTTGCACTTCCACCGCGCAGGCCACGGTGCGGTGACTTCCTACAAGTCGCCGATGGGTATGGACCCGCTGTGCTACATGAAGATGGTGCGTCTGATGGGTGCGTCCGGTATGCACACCGGCACCATGGGTTACGGCAAGATGGAAGGCCATGGCAAGGAAACCGTGCTGGCTTACATGCTGGAGCGCGACGAGTGCCAGGGACCTTACTTCTACCAGAAGTGGTACGGCATGAAGGCCACTACCCCGATCATCTCGGGCGGCATGAACGCACTGCGCCTGCCGGGCTTCTTCAAGAACCTGGGCCACGGCAACGTGATCAACACCTGCGGCGGCGGCTCCTTCGGCCACATCGACAGCCCGGCAGCCGGCGGTATCTCCCTCGGCCAGGCTTACGAGTGCTGGAAGAGCGGTACCGACCCGATCGAATACGCGAAGACCCACAAGGAGTTCGCCCGCGCATTCGAATCCTTCCCGAAGGACGGCGACAAGCTGTTCCCGGGCTGGCGCGAAAAGCTGGGCGTGCACAAGTAATCTGCACCGCGGCTGAAGCAACAAAATGCGCCCCCACTCGCTGGGGGCGTTTTTTTCCCGAAAGCAAAACCGCGTACCGTGCGCGGTTACATGGAGAACGCCATGACGAACATCGAACAATACAAGGTGCACAAGGAACCGTACTACCAGGCGCAAGGCAATGAGGTCGCCCTGTACGAGGCCGCCTATGCCGCACGTCTGCCCGTGATGGTGAAGGGCCCGACCGGTTGCGGCAAATCGCGCTTCATCGAATACATGGCCTGGAAGCTCAACAAGCCGCTGATCACGGTGGCCTGTAACGAGGACATGACCGCCTCCGACCTGGTCGGCCGCTACCTGCTGGATGCCAACGGCACCCGCTGGCTGGATGGTCCGCTGACCATCGCCGCACGCATCGGCGCCATCTGCTACCTGGATGAAGTAGTCGAAGCGCGTCAGGACACCACCGTGGTGATCCACCCGCTGACCGACCATCGCCGTACCTTGCCGCTGGACAAGAAAGGTGAGCTGATCGAAGCACATCCGGATTTCCAGTTGGTGATCTCGTACAACCCGGGCTACCAGAGCCTGATGAAGGACCTGAAACAATCCACCAAACAGCGCTTCACCGGTTTCGAGTTCGACTATCCGGATGCCGCCCTTGAGTCGGAGATTCTGGCCAAGGAAACGGGGCTGGGAATCGAAGTGTGCGGAAAACTGGTGCAGATCGGCCAAGCCGCGCGCAATCTCAAAGGCCACGGTCTGGATGAAGGCATCTCCACCCGTCTGCTGGTCTACGCGGCAACCCTGATCAAGCGCGGCGTCGACGCACGCGACGCCTGTCGCATGGCGCTGGTGCGTCCGATCACCGACGATGCGGATATCCGCGACACCCTCGATCACGCGATCGATGCGGCATTCGGCTGAATCCCGGCCGTGATGCCGCAACACACCGGATGTTGACCCATAAGCGAACAGGTGGAAGCGATGGCTGTTGAGACGACAGGAAGAAGCGAAGAGCTGGAAGGTTACTGGCAGAAGCTGGGGTGCAGGTTCGCCCAGGTGGACGCCGTGTTCGACGAGTGCATGAAGGAAGCCATGACCAGCCTGACGGCAGAGGGACTGGAGTCTTTCCTCGAGAACGCACGCTTCATCGGCAAGATGGGACGTGGCGCGGAACCGTTGCTGGTCTACCTTGAGGATGCACCACGTGTCGCCAGTCTCGTTGGCGAGGCGGTGCTGAAGGACTTGCGCGAGTTCGCCTACTACATGTCCACGCACACCAACTTCAAGGCGATCGTGCCGTTCCTGCAGACTTGCTCAGCCGTGGCCGAATGTCTGCCGACCTATGCGTTGTTCAAGCAATACATCGAACTGGTGCGCGATATGATGGATCGCACCACCGGTTCGGTGCACGGACATCACACAACCTTCGCCAGTCCCGGGCTGCCGGAATTGCTCAAGCAGGCGCCGAGCATCCTCACGCTGGTGCCGCTGGGCGGCTTCAAGAACTGGATCGACTACGGCATCCGATACTACAACGACCATCCCGAGCGCCAGACCGAATACTTCTCGCTCGAGTCGGCCGACTCCAAGGCGGTGCTGCAACGTGAGCGCCATGGCACGCTGTTCATCGACAACGAACGCAAGCTGGACCTGTACCTGCGCGGACTGTGGCGCGATCCGGAACAGCTGGTGCCCTATTCGCAGGTGTTCGACAGCCTGACCAAGCCGATGCCGTATTACGACAAGGACGGCATCCGTCTGCCGGATGTGTTCGACGATATGGGCGACATCCGCGGTATCGACCGCTATCGAGCCACACTGGCGCACATGGCCGCACACCGTCGCTGGAGCAGCAAGATGGTGGTGGACAACTGGAGTCCGTTCCAGCGTCTGGGCGTGGAAGTGTTCGAGGATTGCCGCGTCGATTTCCTCACCATGCAGCGATATCCCGGCATGAAGAAACTGTTCCTGGCGCTGCATCCGATCCCGGACGAGCGCTTGCTGGAAACGGCCGAGGCATCCACCATCCGCATCAAGCTGGCCATGGTGTCGCGCGCCATGCTCGACCCGGACTATCGCTATGAGAACGCGGACATCCGCGAGTTCGCCAATCGCTTTCACGAAGCAATGGCGGCGGGTGAAAGCAGCAGCCGGGACATGGCGAACCTTGGGCTGCTGTTCATCGCACGCATGCGCCGCCAGTCCGATCTGTCACCCAACGTCTACTTCCAGGATACCGAAGTGGACTATCGCGACGACAATCGCCATCTGTGGATCTATCTGGAAAAGGGTGACGACGAAGACACCCTGTTCGAACATCTCGACATCAAGCGGGAACAGGACGAGGAGCTGCATGCCCTGCCGCCGCGTCACTACGACGAATGGGATTACGTCCACCAGAACTATCGGCCGGACTGGGTCAGTGTCTATGAGATGAAGCACCCTGGCGGCAGTCCGGCCAAGGTCGACAGTCTGCTGGAAAAACATGCCGGGCTGGCCAAGCGCATGAAGCGCATCCTCGACATGATCAAGCCGCAGGACAAGGTGCGCATCCGCTATCAGGAAGAAGGCTCCGAGCTCGACCTGGACGTCGCCATCCGCTCGCTGATCGACTACAAGGCGGGCTCGCAGCCCGATCCGCGCATCAACATGAGCCACCGCACCGATGGCCGCAACATCGCGGTATCGCTGGTGCTGGATCTGTCCGAATCGTTGAACGAAAAGGTGCAGGGTAGCGGCCAGAGCATCCTTGAACTGTCGCAGGAAGCGGTGTCGCTGCTGGCCTGGTCGGTGGAGCATCTGGGTGATCCGTTCGCCATCTCCGGCTTCCATTCCAACACCCGTCACGATGTGCGCTACTACCACATCAAGGGCTACAACGAGCCGTGGGACGACAGCGTGAAAGGACGCATCGGCGCCATGCAGGCCGCGTGGTCCACGCGCATGGGCGCCGCCATGCGCCATGCCGGGCATTACCTGAAAGCACAGCCGGCCGACAAGAAACTGATGTTGATCCTCACCGACGGCGAACCGGCCGATATCGACTCACGGGATCCGCAGATGCTGATCCAGGATGCACGCCAGGCCGTCAATGAACTGGATCGCGACGGGATCTATACCTACTGCATCAACCTCGATCCCAAGGCCGACGAATATGTGTCGGACATCTTCGGCAGGCAATACACTATCGTGGACAAGATCGAACAATTGCCGGTCAAGCTGCCGGAACTGTTCATCGCCCTGACCAAATGACATCGATACGCACCAAGGAGAAAACATGACGCAAGCAGCGAATGGCAAGGTTCTGGTCGGCATCCTCACCGGCAGTCCCAACGATCTGCCCACCGTGGTCAAGGTGCGCGACACGCTGAGCGATCTGGGCATCGCCAGCGAGATCGTGGTGGCCTCGGCGCACCGCACTCCGGACAAGGTGGTCGCCTACATCGAGCGCGCGCACAAGGAAGGCGTGCAAGTACTGGTGGGCTGTGCCGGCATGGCGGCCCACCTCGCCGGCGTGATCGCCGGGCATACCCGCCTGCCGGTGATCGGCCTGCCGCTGTCCGGCGGCGTGGTGTCCGGTCTGGACGCCCTGCTCGCCACCGTGCAGATGCCGCCCGGGGTCCCCGTCGCCACCGTGGCGGTGGATGGCGCCAAGAATGCCGCCATGCTGGCCGCGCGCATCCTGGCGCTGAAATATCCCGAGATCAACCAGGCACTGGAGGACGCGGCGAAGAATGAACGCGCACGCTATGACCAGACCGCCGACGAGGCGCTCGCCAAACTGAAGGCGAAATGATGCGGAAACGACCGGTCCGTAGCCCGACGTAACGGGAGTACGGGCGGGTACGGACGATCTTCGATCAAGTGGATGCCATGAACAATATCGGCGAACCGTGGATGTGGGGAATGTTCCTCGCATTCGTGCTGGCGATGCTGGCACTGGACCTGTTCGTCTTCGGCGGACGCAAAGTGCATCGTGTCGGAGTCGGGGAAGCCGCGGCCTGGTCTGTCGCATGGCTGACCCTGGCCCTGTTGTTCAACGGGCTGCTGTGGTGGTACCTGAAAGGATCGGCAGGCGAAGAGGTCGCCGATACCAAGGCGCTGGAGTTCCTGACCGGCTATCTGATCGAGAAGGCACTGTCGGTAGACAACGTGTTCGTGTTCCTGCTGATCTTCGGCGCCTTCCATGTGCCGCCCGAGTACCAGCGCCGCGTGCTGGTCTACGGCGTACTGGGTGCGATCGTCATGCGCGCCGTGATGATCCTGGCCGGAGCATGGGTGGTACGCGAATTCAGCTGGGTACTGTACCTGTTCGGTGCCTTCCTGGTCGTTACCGGTCTGCGTATGTTGGTGATGGCAGAGAAAACGCCCGATCTGGAGCAAAACCCGGTATTGAAATTCGCCCGCCGCCATCTGCGCATCAGCGAAGAAGACCATGGCGAAAGATTCAGCGTGATGAAAGACGGTGTGCGTTGGTTCACGCCACTGTTGCTGGTGTTGATCCTGATCGAGGTCACCGACCTGGTGTTCGCGGTGGATTCCATCCCGGCCATCTTCGCGATCACCACCGACCCGTTCATCGTGTTCACCTCCAACATCTTCGCGATCATGGGCTTGCGTGCCCTGTATTTCCTGCTGGCCGACGTGGCAGAGCGTTTCCATCTGCTGAAATACGGTCTGGCGATGGTGCTGGCATTCATCGGCATCAAGATGCTGATCACACCTTGGTATCACGTCCCGGTACAGGCATCGCTGGCCATCGTGGCGGTGCTGATCGGCACCAGCGTCGTCGCCAGCCTGATCGCTACGCGCAACAAAGCATGATGGCGCCGCAAATAGCCGTGGAGAGTCAACCGTAAAACCTGTAAAATCCGGCAGTTGAAAATTTCTATCAGAGGAGAGAAGTAATGAGCAAGAGTGTGATCCAGTTCATCATCGAAGAGCAGCGCGCCATCCCCGGCGCCACCGGTGACTTCACCGGCCTGCTGAGCGACGTCGTGTCCGCTTGCAAGCAGATCGCTCACCAGGTCAACAAGGGTGCGCTGATCGGCGTGCTGGGCGGTGCCGGCAGCGAAAACATCCAGGGCGAAGCCCAGAAGAAGCTGGACGTCATCACCAACGACATCATGCTGGATTCGTTGAGCTGGAGCGGCCATCTGGCCGGTATGGCATCGGAAGAGATGGACGACATGTTCCCGATCCCGGCCCAGTTCCCGCGCGGCAAGTACCTGATCACCTTCGACCCGCTGGATGGTTCTTCCAACATCGACGTGAACATCTCCGTCGGTACCATCTTCTCCATCCTGCGTTGCCCGGAAGGCGTGACCAACCCGACCGCCAAGGACTTCCTGCAGCCCGGCACCAAGCAAGTGTGCGCCGGCTACGCGCTGTATGGTCCCAACACCATGCTGGTGCTGACCACCGGCCACGGCGTCAACGGCTTCACCCTGGATCGTGACGTCGGTGAGTTCTACCTGACCCACCCGAACATGACCATCCCGGCCGACACCGCCGAGTTCGCCATCAACATGTCCAACCAGCGCTTCTGGGAGAAGCCGGTGCAGCGCTACGTCGAAGAGTGCGTGAAGGGCAAGGACGGCGGCCGCGAGAAGAACTTCAACATGCGCTGGGTCGCTTCCATGGTGGCCGAAGTGCACCGCATCCTGACCCGCGGCGGCATCTTCATGTATCCGTTCGACACCAAGGACCCGACCAAGCCGGGCAAGCTGCGCCTGATGTACGAAGCCAACCCGATGTCTTTCATCGTGGAACAGGCAGGCGGCGCCAGCTCCACCGGCCGTCAGCGCATCATGGAGATCCAGCCGGAAGGCCTGCACCAGCGCGTGCCGGTGATCCTCGGCTCCAAGAACGAAGTCGAGCGCGTGGTCGGCTACCACAAGGCGTAACACCCTGCGCGACGCCCCCGGCGACGGGGGCGTTGTCGCGTCTGCAACTCGCAACAACCGAAACAACGAGGTCATCATGGCTGCACTGCACGAATCGAACCTGCCCAGTCTGAAGTTCCTGCACCGTGGCAAGGTGCGCGACCTGTACGAAGTGGATGCCGACCATCTGCTCATCGTACAGACCGACCGCCTGTCCGCTTTCGACGTCATCCTGCCGACGCCCATCCCGGGCAAGGGCGAGGTACTGACCGCCGTGTCGAATTTCTGGTTCAAGAAGCTGGGTCACGTCATCCCCAATCATCTTTCCGGCATTGATCCGGAGAGCGTGGTGAAGACGGAAGCCGAGAAGGCCCAGGTGCGCGGCCGTGCATTCGTGACCAAGAAGCTCAAGCCCCTGCCCATCGAAGCCATCGTGCGTGGTTATCTGGTGGGTTCCGGCTGGAAGGATTACAAGAAGACCGGCGCGGTGTGCGGCATCCAGTTGCCGGCCGGTCTGCAAGAGGCACAGAAGCTGCCCCAGCCGCTGTTCACGCCGTCCACCAAGGCGGCCGTGGGCGAGCACGACGAGAACATCTCGTTCGAGGAAGCCAAGAAGCTGCTCGGTGCCGAGATGGCGGAGAAGGTGAAGCAGGCCACGCTGGCGCTGTACATCGCTGCGGCCGATTACGCGCTGACCAAAGGCATCATCATCGCCGACACCAAGTTCGAGTTCGGCACCGATGCCGCCGGCACGCTGTACCTGATCGACGAGGCGCTGACGCCGGATTCCTCGCGCTTCTGGCCCGCCGACCAATACCAGGTCGGCAGCAACCCGCCCAGCTTCGACAAGCAGTTCGTGCGCGATTGGCTGGAAGCCTCCGGCTGGAACAAGCAGCCGCCCGCGCCGCAGATCCCGGCCGATGTGTTGCAAAAGACCGCCGACAAATACCGCGAAGCGCAACAGCGCCTGCTGGGGGCATGACCAACCCCGCCGACCTGATCGAAGGGTTCCATCGCTTCCGCGAGCAGCATTTTACGGATGACGATGCCCTCTATCGTCAGTTGGTGCAGGAAGGCCAAGCCCCGCGCATCCTCGTGGTCGCCTGCTGCGACTCGCGTGTGGACCCGGCATTGGTGCTGGATTGCGCGCCGGGCGACCTGTTCGTCATCCGCAACGTGGCCAACCTGGTGCCGCCCGACGAGAACCGCATCGGCGGCCGTCACGGCACCAGTGCCGCGCTGGAATATGGCGTCAAGACCTTGGGCGTGGAACACGTCATCGTGCTGGGCCATGCCCATTGCGGCGGCATCCGCGCCTTGATGAACGGCTCTGGTCTGGAAGACGGTCAGGGTTCTTTCATCGATAGCTGGATGCGTCTGGCCGCGCAGGCGCGCGACAAGGTGCTACAGGAGATGCCGCATGCGTCGAGCGAGGCGCTGGAACGTGCCTGCGAGCAGCAGGCCATCCTCAGTTCACTGGAGAACCTGCGCTCCTTCTCGTGGATACGTGAACGCGTGGAAGCGGGTAGCCTTAAACTGCACGGCTGGTATTTCGACATCGAACACGGGCAGCTGATGCAATACGATGCTGCTGCCCAGCGTTTCGACGCAGTCTGATCACTGCCCTTCGACGGGCGGCAATCCTTTCAACTCACGATAGCGCGCCTTGTCGGCGGCATACTTGGCTTTCACGGCATCCAGCTCGGCCTTGCTGTTGTTCAGGTCGTTCTGGAACTTGTCCAGACGTTGCTGTCCTTCCACCATATCCTCTTCCAGCGATTTGGGGATCTTGCGGTTCTGCTTTTGCAGGCGTTCCTGTTCTTGCTGCAGGCCGGTCATGTTCTCCTGCGCGGATTTGAGCAGGGTGGAATAGCTGCTGATGCGCGCTTCCACCTGTTGCAGGTTGCGGTCGCGCGCGAGGTCGATCTCTTTCTCCGAGCTGTAGGTATTGAGCAGCGCATTGTCGCGGCGCTGGGCCTGCTCCTGCTCCGGGGTCAGGGCACGTTGCTCGTCCTTCATCTCGCGTTTGTTGTCGCGCTCTTGCAGGCGGCCCTTGTCCAGTGTCTGCGTCTCGCGGTTGGCATACTTGGGCGGGATGGTCTCGCCATAGTGCGTGGTGCCGTTCTCGTCCACCCACTTGTACAGTTTGGCTTCGGCATTCAGCGACACGGCGGCCAGCAAGGCGGCCACACCCAGCAACGCTTTGGAATCCATCATCATTTCACCCCGTAACGGTCACGATATGCCTGGACGGCTTGCAGATTCTGCACCAGTTCCGCTTGCCCCTGCAAATAGCCCAGCAGGTCGTCCAGCGAGGCGATGGACACGACCGGCAACTGATAGTTCTGCGCTACTTCCTGCACGGCGGAAAGCTCGCCCTGCCCGCGTTCCTTGCGGTCCAGCGCGATCACCACGCCGCACGGCGTGGCGCCGGCCGCACGGATCAGTTCGATGGACTCGCGCACCGAAGTGCCGGCCGAGATCACGTCGTCGATGATCAGCACGCGGCCTTGCAGCCTGGCGCCCACCGTGGTGCCGCCCTCGCCATGGTCCTTGGCCTCCTTGCGGTTGAAGCAATACGGCACGTTGCGTCCCTGCTCCGCCAGCGCGATGGAAGTACCCGCTACCAACGGGATGCCCTTGTAGGCGGGGCCGAACAGCATGTCGAACTGCACGCCGGAAGCCTGGATGGCCTGTGCGTAGAATTGGCACAGCTCGCGCAACGCAGCGCCGTCCTGGAACAAACCGGAATTGAAGAAATACGGCGACAGGCGCCCGGCCTTGGTTTGGAACTCGCCGAAGCGGAGGACGTTCTGGCCGACGGCGAAACGGATGAAATCCTGACGGTATGCGTGCATGGGAAGGATAGGGAACGAGTTGTAGAGTGCCGCCATTATAATGCCCGCCATCCCTGAAATCAGTTCATCCCCCCGAAATGAGAATAATCAGCCTCAACCTCAACGGCATCCGCTCCGCCTACAACAAAGGCCTGCTCGAATGGTTCGGCCAGCAGCAGGCCGACATCCTGTGCGTGCAGGAACTCAAGGCGCAGGAACCGGACATGACGCCCGACATGCTTTCCCCGCTCGGCTACCACGGCTATTTCCACTATGCCGAGAAGAAGGGTTACAGCGGCGTCGGCATCTACTGCAAGAAGAAACCGGACAACGTCATCGTCGGCCTCGGTATCCCCGAGTTCGACATGGAAGGCCGCTACATCGAAGCACAGTTCGGCAACCTCAGCGTGGTCTCGCTCTATCTGCCCTCCGGCTCCAGCGGCGAAGAACGCCAGGCCGTGAAGTTCAAATTCCTCGATGCCTTCATGCCGCACATGGTCCAGCTCAAGCAGAGCGGGCGCGACGTCATCGTCTGCGGCGACTGGAACATCGCGCACACCGAGAAAGACCTGAAGAACTGGAAAGGCAACAAGAAGAACTCCGGCTTCCTGCCCGAAGAGCGCGCCTGGATCAGCGCGCTGCTCAACGAAGTCGGCTTCGTCGACGTGTTCCGCAAACTGCATCCCGAACTGGAAGCCTACACCTGGTGGTCCAATCGCGGCCAAGCCTGGGCCAAGGATGTCGGTTGGCGCATCGACTACCAGATCGCCACGCCCACCATCGCACAGAAAGCGTTAGCTACCAGCATCTACAAGGAGCAGCGCTTCAGCGACCATGCGCCGCTGACGGTGGATTATCAGGAATAGCCGTCATTCCGGCGCAGGCCGGAATCCAGTGGGGTAATCCAAAATGCTTTTGTAGTTGTCCTTGCTGCGCAAGGGAATATTTAACTAACTGGATTCCCGCCTGCGCGGGAATGACAAAACAGGAGTGCCCGCATGTCGAAGATGCTCAACGAACCATTGATCTTGCTGCTCACGGGCATCGCCCTGCTCGCCCTCACCGCCATCCATCCGCACGACTACCCCACCTGGTGGATGGAGACCGCGCCCATCTTCATCGCGCTGCCCATCCTTATCGCCACCTTCAAGACCTACCGCCTCACCCCACTCACCTACCGCCTGCTGTTCCTGCACGCCCTCATCCTCATGGTCGGCGGCCACTACACCTACGCCGAAGTGCCGCTGGGCTACTGGATGCAGGACTGGTTCGGCTTCGCGCGCAACAACTACGACAAGATCGGCCACCTCGCCCAAGGCTTCATCCCCGCCCTGCTGTTCCGCGAACTGCTGCTGCGCAGCTCGCCACTGAAGCAAGGCAAGCTGCTGTTCACGCTGGTCACGGCATCCTGTCTCGCTGTCAGCGCAGTGTACGAACTCATCGAATGGGGCGCGGCGGAGGCGATGGGCCAAGGGGCCGATGCCTTCCTCGGTACGCAGGGTTATGCGTGGGATACGCAGTCGGATATGTTGATGGCGTTGATCGGGGCGATGGTGGCGCAGGGGGTGTTGGGGAGGGTGCAGGATCGACAACTAAATAACCGTTCGTCCTGAGTGCCTTGCGAAGCAAGGTGTATCGAAGGATGAACGGACTTTGAAACCAACACCGTCGGGGGTTGCCCGACAGCAAGTCACTTTTCTCGTCTTGCCGAGAAAAGTAACCAAAAGAGGGCGCCCCCGGTTTGCCGCCCGCTACGCGGGTCCCCTGCGTTGCTCGACTGGTCAGGC
>JAJZSA010000096.1 GCA_021822115.1 Pseudomonadota bacterium | reverse complement strand
ATCGCGTCGGCAAGACGGCCATCAGCGGCCGCCAGTTGGGACGCATCGCCGGTAGCGGCGGCGATCCCATGGCCGGCCTGCAAGCCCTGCCCGGCGTGGTCACGCCGCCGTTCGGCAATGCCCCAGCCATCCGCGGCTCCGCTCCCGGCGACAACGCCTATTACGTGGACGATCTGCCGGCGCGTCACATCTTCCATGCCGTGGGCATCAGCGTGTTCGACGACGACATCGTGCGCGACTTCAATCTCTACAGCGCCGCCTTCCCGCCGCATTACCGCAACGTGACCGGCGCCGTCATCGACGTGGCGCTGCGCGATCCCAAGCGCGACCGCCTGCACGGCAAGGCCGAGGTCGGCATCCTGTCTTCGGGTGCACTGCTGGAAGGGCCGGTGAACGACAAGCAGTCGTTCCTGTTCTCGGTGCGGCGCAGTTACGCCGACCTGCTCATCAAGCAAGTGGAGAACAAAGGCATCACGCTGCAACTGCCGGTGTATCACGACTACCAGGGCAAGTATCTGTGGGATCTGGGCGATGCCGGCAAGCTCACCTTCCATGTACTGGGCGCCAGCGACAAGGTCCGACTCAACATCGGCAGCAGTTCCGACCTCGCCGCCAAACAGCCGGTGCTGGTCGGCGACCTCGCCTTCGACCAGCATGACACGATGCAAGCCGCGACCTGGGATACGCTGCTGGCAAACGACATCTACAACAAGCTGTCGTTACAGCATTACCGCGCCGATGCTTCCAACAGCGTGGGCAGCGCGGGACGCCTGTCGTTGCAGCAGGATGGCTGGCAGCTGCATGAGCAGATGGTGCTGCCGCACGGCGAGGCGGACGAACTGAGCGTATCAGGCAACCTGGGACAGACCCGGGTGGCGGTCGACGCCAACATCAAGAACGCGACCTGTACCCAGTTCAATCCCGCCTGCGACCTCACCTCGGCACAGAAGGTGCAGTTGCAGGACAGCTATTCTTTCCGCAGCTGGGACTACGCCTTACAGGAACGTAAACGCATCCAGTCCGGCGTGACGCTGGTGGGCGGCGTGCGCCACAGCTATGAGAACTATCTGGCGCGTAGCTATACCGAACCGCGCCTCGGCATCGAATGGGAGCAGTCTGCCGACACGCTGTACACGGCGGGCTGGGGACGCCACAACCAGATGCCGGTGGGACAGCAGGTCGCGCGCAATTTCGGCAATCCGCAACTGGCGCACCTGCGTGCCGATCACAGCGTGCTGGGCGTGACGCACAAGATGGACGATGGCTGGTCGATCAAGTCGGAGACCTATCTCAAGCGCTTCCGCGACCTGGTGGTGGACGATGCGACCTTGAACTACGTGAACGGCGGCAGCGGCAAGGCCTATGGCGTCGAGTTCCTGCTGAAGAAGGACAGCGGTCCAGAAGACGACTGGTCGGGCTGGTTGTCGCTGTCGCTGGCGCGTTCCAGCCGTTTCAACGATCTCACCGGCCAATCGTTCCGCTTCGCGCTGGACCAACCGGTGAACGCCACATTGGTGTCGACCTGGCGCGTGAACGAGGACTGGACGCTGGATGCACGCTGGCAACTGCATTCCGGCACACCCTACACACCGATCAACGGTAGCGCCGGCACTTATGCGGATGGCCGCCCGATCCCGAACTACGGTGCGCTCAATTCCGGCACCCTGCCCGTCTACCACCGCCTGGACATCCGGCTGGAGAAGGAGTGGCTGCATCAACACTACGCGATGAAGCTGTTCCTGGAGTTCAACAACGTGTATTTCAGGAAGAACGTGGTCGGCTATACCTACGATCCGACCTACACCAAACGCGACCCGGTCTATCCCTTCGTGTTGCCGCTGGCCTTCGGCATGCAGGTCGAGTTCTAAGGTCAGGCGGTCACCCCGGCGAGCTTGAGTTGTTCCACCAGCTTGGCATCCTGCGTCTCGATGTGCGGCTGCAGCCATTCGCGGAACGAATGCGCCATCACCATCAAGCCATGCTCTTCGCTGTTGGCCAGCAATTCCTTGAGACTGCGCAACAGGTCGGCATGCTCTGATCGGTGCACCTCCTGGTCACTCACGGCATAGCGCAGGATGTATTCCTCTTCGCTGTCGAAATGCTGTTGCGCCAGTTCCTCCAGCTGCTGCGCTTGTTGTAGCAGCTGCTGCCGCGAAGCATTGCCGGACAGGTCATGCAGCATGCCGCGGATGGCGCCGGCCAGCGCTTCATGCTGCTCGTCGATGAGCTCGAAGCCCAGACTGACCACATCGATGAGCGGCTCCAGGCGATGGCGGGCCGAGATCGGCGCGATCTCGCCGGTACTCACCCGATAGCAGCCGCCCCCGGCCTTCTTGGCCAGATACATGGCGAAATCCGCCCGCCCCAGCAGCTCATGGATGGAAGCCCCATCCTGCGGACAGAACGAGACACCAATACTGGCCCCCAGCTGCACGCGCGCACCATCCAGCTCATAGGGCTGGCCGATCTCGGCGATCATCTTGCGCAACACCGTATCCGCCCCTTCCGGCGAGGAGATGCCGTGCAGGATCAGAGCGAACTCGTCGCCCCCCAGACGCGCCACCGTATCCACGCTGCGCACGCACTGACGCAGACGGCGCGCCACCTCTTTCAGCAACATGTCGCCGGCGGCATGACCTTCCTTGTCGTTGATGAGCTTGAAACCGTCCAGGTCGAGCATCCCCACCGCGAAATGCACGTTGTCGCGCTGCATGCGCGACAAGGCCTGGTTGATGCGATCGAACAGCAGTACGCGATTGGGCAGTTCGGTGAGTGAATCGTGGAACGCCAGCCGGTCGAGCAAGCGGCGCAGCCGTTCCTTCTCCGAGCGCTCGCTGACGACACCCAACAGGCAGGTGCGCCCCGCCATCTCCACGCCACTCAGCGTGAGGTCGATCGCCATATAGCGGCCGTCCTCGTGCCGCAGGTGCAAGGGCAGCCGCAATACTTCCCCCGGCGTCCAGGCCGGCAGGCTATGCTGGAGCAGTTGCCGGCTGTTTTCATCCAGCAACGTCTCCAGCCCGCACAGCTCGCACTTGTCGATACTGGCGCCGGGGCAACCGCGCAGACGGAGGAAGCGGTCGTTGCCGTAGATGCAACGCCCGTCCGCGATCACGAACATCGGGACGGGTGCCGCCTGTACCAGGGCGTGGAAGAATGCGTCTGCCGCCCGTCCTTCCGGATGTAGCACTTGCCTCAACATGCCGCTTCCCCTTATCTGCGAAACGCAACGATAGTGCATGCACATCAGGCAGCGGACAATATGCCGAATGGCCTATATATAGTTATAGGCGAGCACCGCCACGCTGGCGTCGGCGCTGCCGCCAGCGCCATAGTATCGACCAGCGCCAGGCTAAGCGCACCCCCAGATATCCGGCCACGGCGAGGATCATGGCCAGCAACGGCAAGCCCAGCAGCAGCGGCTTACCCCAGGCCTCCAGCCAATGCCACAACGGCCACATGCCGTCATGCCAATGCCATACCGGGAACGGCGGCACTTCGCTGACATGCCGCCCCCCACCCACCAGTACGCCGAGATGATGCGCCAGCAGATAGAGCGGCACGATGGTGAACGGGTTGGTATACAGGGTGGTCGCCAGCGCCAGCGGCAGGTTCACGCGCAACCACACCGCGAGCAGCGCAGCGCCCAGCATCTGCAAGGGGCCGGGGATCAGGCCGCAGAACAGGCCGAGCGCGACGCCGCCCGCCACCGAATGGCGGTTCAGATGCCACAGATTGGGGTGATGCAGCCAGCGTTGCAACGGTTGCAGCCAGCGATGCCGCAACACCCCGTCCTTGCCCGGCAGGCGATCCCTGATGAATTTGCGCATGACGGGATTGTACGGGTCGGTTAGGCTAGCCGCATGGTTTCCTTTGCGCTCGGTTTCGTGCTCGGTGTGTGGGGATTGCAGCAGCTGGCCTGGCTGCCTGCGCTGCCCGCCTATTGGCCGCTCGCGCTGCTGGGGTTATGGCTGCCACGCAGCCTGCCACCCTGGTCGCGCCAGCTGCTGATCGCAGCGTGTGCCATGCTGCTCGGTTTCTCCTATGCGGCCACCGTCGCCAAGCATCGCCTGGCGGACATCTTGCCTGCGGCATGGCAGGGACGCGATATCGAGCTCGTCGGCGTTGTCGCCGAGCTGCCGCGCATGCAGGCCGGGGCGCAACGTTTCCTGTTCGAGGTGGAACAGACCCTCACCCCGCAAGCGCAGGTGCCGCGACACCTGCTGCTCACCCGCTACGTACCGCGTAACGGCGCGTTGCCCCCGGCATTGCAGGCCGGACAACGCTGGCGTGTCACGGTACGCCTGAAACAGCCGCACTCGACACGCAACCCGTACACCCAGGATTTCGAACTGTGGGCGCTGGAGCGCGACATCGGCGCCACCGGCTATGTGCATGAAAAAACTGCACCGCAACTGCTGGATGCCCAGGTGCCGGGCATCGCCTATGACATCCAGCGACTGCGCGGCGCATTGCGCGTGCGTATCCTTGACGTATTGGCCGATGCCCCGCATGCCGGGATCATCGCGGCGCTGGCCATCGGCGACCAAGCCAGCATCCCGCAGGAATCCTGGCGGCTGTTCACGCGTACCGGCATCAACCATCTGATGTCCATCTCCGGCTTGCATATCACCATGCTGTCCGGCCTGTTCTTTGCGCTGACCTATCAGCTGTGGCGGCGCATCCCGTGGCTGACGCTGCGCCTCCCCGCACGCAAGGGCGCCACGCTGGTGGCGGTAGCGGTCGCACTAGCCTATAGCCTGCTCTCGGGTTTCGACATCCCTGCCCAGCGCACCTTCTACATGCTGGCAGCCTTTGCCTTGATGCTATGGTCTTCGCGCAATGTCGCGCTCAGTCAGATGCTGGCCATTGCGTTGCTGGCGGTGCTGCTGGTCGATCCCTGGGCGGTACTGGCGCCCGGCTTCTGGCTCTCTTTCGGGGCAGTCGCACTCATCCTCTACGTCACCGCCCATCGCCTGCAACGGCCACACTGGCTAATGGAATACGCCAAGGTGCAATGGGCCATGACCCTCGGCCTCATCCCGCTGCTGCTCGCCTGGTTCCAGCAGTTGTCGCTGGTGTCGCCACTGACCAATGCCTTCGCCATCCCACTGGTTGGCCTGCTGATAGTGCCGGCGACCCTGCTCGGCACGCTGCTGCCGCTGGACTGGCCCTTGCACCTGGCCCATGGTCTGACCACATGGTGCATCGCATTGCTGCGAACGTTCGACCAACTACCGTTCGCCGTCTGGACACAGCACGCGCCGCCCAGCTGGAGCCTGCTGCCCGGCCTGCTGGGTGTGTTGTGGCTGCTGGCGCCGCGCGGCATACCGTTGCGTCCGCTGGGCGCCATCCTGCTGGCACCCTTGTTCATCAACCATCCGAACGCCCCCGCACCGGGCACGGCACGCATCCACGTGCTCGATGTCGGCCAGGGACTGTCGGTCGCGGTACAGACGGCGCATCACAACCTGCTGTTCGATACCGGCCCCGACTATCCCGGCGAAGCCGACAGCGGCAGCCGCATCCTGGTGCCGGCGTTGCGCGGATTGGGCGTGGACCGAGA
>JAJZSA010000027.1 GCA_021822115.1 Pseudomonadota bacterium | reverse complement strand
AGGAGGTGTAGTTGTACGGGATCTCGCGTAAACGGGCAGTCATGATGGCGACCGGGCTGTTCAAGGCGCGCATTCTACCCGAATGTCGTGCCGCACTCGACCCTGCCATGGCTGTGGCGTTAGCATCTGCTCATGGATAACCCCGTTCCCATCCGTCGCCTGTTCTTCGCACTGTGGCCCGCAGCCGCCGAACGCGCCGCCATCGCTGCCTGGCAGCCGGCGTTGCAGACGCTGTGCGGCGGGCGGGCGATGCGGCCGCAGACCCTGCATTGCACGCTGGCCTTCCTCGGGGCGGTGCCGGAGGGGCGGCTGGAGGCGTTGCACTGTCTGGCGCGCGAAGTGGCGTGCCCGCCGTTCAGCCTGCACTGGGCCGCAGCCCGTTATTGGGGGCATAACCATATCGTGTATGGGGCGCCGCTCGATCCGCCGCCGGCCCTGCTGGTCTTGGTGCAAACGCTGCAGGCACGCTTGCGTGCGCACCATTTCGCTGTCGAGCAACAGTCTTATCAGGCACATGTCACCTTGTTGCGCAATGCGCACTGGAGCGATGCGCCGTTGCCGGCCCTGCCGGCCGTGACCTGGCAAGTGCGCGATTTCGCGCTGGTACAGTCCTTGAGCGATGCCGCGGGGGCGCGCTACGAGGTGTTGCAACGCTACGCTGGCGGCGGATTAGAATGAGCACCGTCACAGGGGAGGGGATATGCTGCATGTATTTGCCTTGAAGCACGGAAAGCTCGAGCGCATCCAGTTCGATGCGACGCAGGCGCAGCGTCTGCACGAGGCGGTCTGGCTCGATCTGTATGCCGCCACCGAGGAAGAGCTGGCATGGGTCGAGGCCAATTTCGCGCTGCGCCTGCCCAGCCCGGAACTGCTGCGCGACATCGAGGCCAGCGCGCGTTTCTACGAGCATGAAGGCAACCTCTACCTGCGCTCCGATTTCCTTACCGGCAGCGAGAGCTCCACCCACAGCGTCGCCATCGCCTTCGTGCTGACCGGACGCACGCTGATCAGCATCCATGAGAGCGACCTGCCCATCTTCCGCCTGTTGCGCATCCGCATGCGCGCCGAGTCGGGGCCCATCGAGGATTGCCGCGACGTGCTGATCGAGCTGTTCGACATGGATGTGGAGTTCTCCGCCGACGCGCTGGAAGAGGTGTATGCCGATCTCGGCGGCGTGAGCGAGCGCGTGCTGAACGAGTCGCTGGACGACCGGCAAGCGCGTGAGACGCTGGCGGCCATCGCCCATGCCGAGCACGTGAACGGGCGTATCCGGCGCAACGTGATGGATACGCAACGGGCGCTGTCATTCCTGGTGCGTACCAAGACCTTGAGCCCGGCACAGGTGGAAGAGGTGCGCCAGATCCAGCAGGACATCGAATCGCTGGACGGTCATACCGCATTCCTGTTCGACAAGGTTAACTTCCTGATGGATGCGGTGATCGGCTTCATCAACATCAACCAGAACAAGATCGTGCGCCTGTTCTCGGTGGTGTCGGTGGCCTTGCTGCCGCCCACGCTGCTCGCCTCCATCTATGGCATGAACTTCAGCGTGATGCCGGAGCTGCACTGGCGTTTCGGCTATCCTTTTGCGCTACTGCTGATGGCATTCTCCATCGGGCTGCCGCTGTGGGTGTTCTGGCGCAAGGGCTGGCTCAAGTAGTGGCACGCGCGGCCAGCAAGCTGTCCACGCACCAGGTCGCGGCGGCGAAACCCATGCTGGCGGTCACCATCACCGAGGAGCCATAGCCGGAACAATTGAGGTCGCCGGTGGCGCAGGTCGTGCTGCGTTGCGACGGCTCCGCCAGATAGATGCAACTCACGCCGAACTTGCCGTTCTTGCGCGGCTGGATGTTGAAGTCCTTCTTCAGCAGGGTGCGGATGCGTGCCAGCAGGGCGTCATGCGTGCTGCGCGCCAGGTCGTCGCGGCGCAGGTTGAGCGCTTCGCGTTTACCGCCCGCCGCACCGCACACCACCAGCCTGATTTTGTTGAAACGCGCATGCACGATCAGTGCCGCCTTCACCTTCGCCTCGTCGCAGGCATCGATCACCGCGTCGAAGCTGCCGGGAGCGATCAGTTGCCCCATGTTCTCCTGCGTGAGGAAATCCTCGATCAGGGTCACCTTGCAGGCCGGGCTGATGTCGGCGATGCGCAGGCGCAGTGCCTCCACTTTGGCCATGCCCAGCGTGCTGTCCAGTGCCTGGATCTGCCGGTTGACGTTGGATACCGCGACCTGGTCGAAATCGATCAGCGTGATATGCCCGATGCCGCTGCGCGCCAGCGCTTCCACCACCCACGAACCGACGCCGCCGACGCCGATCACGGCGACGCGAGCTTGCCGCAAGGTCAGGCGCGTGCCATCGCCATACAGGCGATCGAGGCCGCCGAAGCGGCGTTCATGGTCGGGATCTAGCGTGTGGTGTGACATCTTTGTGTTGGGGATCGGTTGGATATGGGACCTTGGTCTCATATCGGGGCGGGTGCGGGACGGCTAAAATTCTATCCGAAATATCGGGCGCATAATGCCTGGGCAGCCCCGATAGGCAGGAATCGAATGACGACACACCAAGATAATAACGAAAAGATCGCCCTGGTCGTCGATGACGACATCGCTCTCGGCAAAGCCGTGGGGCGGATCGGGCAGCAGGAGGGTTTCGGCATGCGCAGCTTCACCTCCTGTGACGAGGCGCAAGCCTGGCTGGACGGCAGCGCTGATCCGCAGCAGGTGTTCTGCATGCTGGTGTCGATCAGCCAGCTGGCGGCGACCGAACATGCGCAGTACACACTGAGGTCGCACATCCCGCGCATCTATATCGGCAGTTCGCTCACCGGCGCCCAGGCTGGCGTGGCCGGTCTGGGCTCTTTGCTCAAATCAGCCCCGTTCCGCGTGATGGATCGGCCGTTCTCCATGGCGACCCTGCGCCGCAACCTGCGGGACGCCATGGTCGAGCATCAGCGTCTGGAGGGCTTGCACACCGACAACCGCCAGGTGATGCAGCGCTTCGCCGAATTGACGCCGCGCCAGATGGAGATCGGCGCGCTAGTGGCGCAAGGCTTGAGCAATCCCGAGATCGCGCAACGCTTGGGTATCTCGGTGAAGACCGTGAAGACCCATCGCGGCCTGACGATGCAGAAGACCGGCGCCGCCTCCATCGCGGACCTGGTGCGCCTGTTCGATGTCTACCTGCGGCTGAGTGCGCGCAGCTAGTGCGCCATGCGCACCGGCGATCAAATTTGAAAGGCAATATGGAATACATCGCATTCCCGAAACTGGCGGATATCGCCCGCCATTCCATCCTGCGCACGGATTTCGAAGTATCCGTGCGGCAGGCAGCCGCGCTGATGGAAGCGGAAGGGGTCAGCAGCGTGGTGATCGAGCAGGGACACGAGCGCTTCGTGTTCTCCATCGAGGAACTGATGGCGCACATCCATGCCAACGGCGACATGGACCATCATCTTTCGGCCTTTGCCCTGCCGCGCATCGTCTGCGTGAACGGCGACCGTCCGGTGCTGACCGCGCTGGAACAGCTGGAGCAGAGCGGGCAGCGCTATGTCGGCGTGGTGGATGACGCGGATTGCATGACCGGCATCGTCAGCCATACCGACATCCTGTCGTCCATCGATCCGACCGTGCTGATGGAGCGCAAGACGGTGGGCGACCTGGTGTGGCGCGCACCACCGCCCACCTTCACGGCGGACTGGATCCTCGAGGATGTGCTGCATCATTTCCGCAAGATGGAGGATGCGGTGATCGTGGTCGAGGGCGTGCAACCGATCGGCATCATCACCACACGCGACGTATTCAACTTGCTGGCGGCGGATGCCGACCTGTCACAGCCGCTGGCGCATTACATGGTGAGCCCGGTGGTCACCACGCGGCGCGACAGTTCCATCCACGACACCCTGATGCAGATCCAGAAGCTGCACTTCAAGCGCGCCATCGTGGTGGACGAGGGCGGTCGACTGGTGGGGGTGGTGTCGCAGAGCGAGCTGATCGGTTTCGCCTACGGCTCGTGGGTGAACATCCTCAAGCATCACACCACCGAACTGCACGAACTGGTCGAGATGCTGAAGGAGAAGAACAAGACGCTGGAGCTGCTCTCCTATACCGATGCGCTCACCGACTTGGGCAACAAGCGCATGTTCTATCAGGAGATGGAGCGCGAGGTGGAGCGCATCGTGCGCTACGACTCGCCCTCCTTTTCCATGGTGCTGGTCGATATCGACCTGTTCAAGCGCGTGAACGATACCTATGGCCACATTGTGGGCGACCAGGTGTTGCAGCAGGTCGCGGCGAAGCTGAAGGATGCCATCCGCAAGAGCGACACCGTAGTGCGCTGGGGCGGCGAGGAGTTCGCCATCCTGTTGCGCAACACCCCGCTGGAGTCGGCGCGCGAGTTCGCCGAACGCTTCCGGGGCGAGATCGCACGTACGCAACTGTTGCCGGACCATGAGCTCACGGTGAGTGCCGGTGTGGGCGAATATCGCGCCAGCGAGCGAGAGGATCTGTTCTTCGAACGTATCGACCGCGCCCTGTACCAGGCGAAAACGGCCGGGCGCAACGCCGTGCGCGTCAGCGCAGGATAGCCTCCAGATTGCGGCTGGTGGCGGTGGCCACCGCTTCCAGCGGCAGTCCGCGCAACTCTGCCAGCGTCTCGGCGATGCGCGGCAGATATTCCGGTTTGTTCGGCAGTCCGCGTTCGAGAAAGTCGGGCGGGATGTCCGGCGCATCCGTCTCCAGCACGATGCTGTCCAGCGGCAGGGTGGCGGCCAGTTCGCGCAGCTTGGTGGCGCGGCTGTAGGTCATCGCACCACCGAAGCCCAGTTTGAATCCCAGCTTGATGAATTCCTCAGCCTGCTGCCGGCTGCCGTTGAAGGCATGCGCGATGCCGCCGCATACCCTGTTCTGGCGCAGGTATTTGAGGATGACGTCCTGCGCGCGGCGGATGTGTAGCAGCACCGGCAGATCGAATTCCTTTGCCAGTTTCAATTGTTCGACGAAGAAATATTCCTGCCGTGCACGGTCGTAGTGGTCAATGAAGAAATCCAGCCCGATCTCGCCGATAGCGACCGGCCTGTGCCGTTGCAGCAGCTCGCGCAGCGCTTGCAGGTCAGCCGGCATGGCGGTGTCGGTATACATCGGGTGGATGCCGTAGGCAGGGGCGCAAGCGGGGAAGTGCTTGCATAGTTCGCGCACGCTGTCGAAATTGGCGCGTGCCACCGACGGCACGATGATGCGGCCCACGCCGGCCGCCTGCGCAGCGCGCACGATATCGGCTTGCGTATCGCCGAACTCTTCCGCATCCAGATGGCAGTGGGTGTCGATGAACATATCCGGTTCCCGGTTGGTCATTCCGGCGCAGGCCGGCATTCGGTCAACAAGATCCTTTCCGCAACGCGGGGCCAAACCAAAGGCGTGTTGAATAAAAGCGCTGGATTCCGGCCTGCGCCGGAATGACTGTCGGGTGCCATGTTAAACTCGCGCCATCAATTAAGCGAGACAACACCATGTCTGGAAACACCTTCGGCACCCTGTTCACCGTCACTTCCTTCGGCGAATCGCACGGCAAGGCCATCGGCTGCATCGTCGACGGTTGCCCGCCCGGCATGACACTCAGCGAAGCCGACATCCAGCCCGAGCTGGACCGTCGCAAGCCCGGCACCTCGCGCCATGTCACCCAGCGTCGCGAATCGGATACGGTGGAGATCCTCTCCGGCGTGTTCGAAGGCAAGACCACCGGCACCCCCATCGCGCTGCTGATCCGCAACGAAGACCAGCGCAGCAAGGACTACGGCAGCATCGCCGAGACCTTCCGTCCCGGCCACGCCGACTACACCTACTGGCAAAAATACGGCATCCGCGACCATCGCGGCGGTGGCCGCGCCTCCGCGCGCGAGACCGCCGCGCGTGTGGCGGCCGGCGCCATCGCCAAGAAATGGCTGGGCGAGACCTACGGCGTGGAAGTGCGCGGCTATCTGGAACAACTCGGCGAGATCGTGGTGCCGTTCAAGAGCTGGGGTGACGTGCACGCCGAAGGCAACAGCTTCTTCGTGGGCGATGCCAGCTATGTCGGTCAGCTCGAAGACTACATGGATGCGCTGCGCAAGAGCGGCGACTCCATCGGCGCCAAGCTCGCCGTGATCGCGCACAATGTGCCGGTCGGCTGGGGCGAGCCCGTGTTCGACCGCATCGACGCCGACATCGCGCATGCCTTGATGGGCATCAACGCAGTGAAGGGCGTGGAGATCGGTGACGGCTTTGCCTGCGTTACGCAGAAGGGCAGCCAGCATGGCGACGAACTCACGCCGAATGGTTTTGCGTCCAACCACGCAGGCGGTATCCTCGGCGGTATCACCACCGGGCAGGACATCGTGGCGCGTTACGCCATCAAGCCGACCTCAAGCATCCGTATCGAACGTAACTCGATCAACAAGGCGGGGGAGGCGGTGAAGGTCTCGACCGAGGGGCGGCATGATCCTTGTGTGGGGATCAGGGCTACGCCGATCGCGGAGGCGATGGTGGCGTTGGTGTTGATGGATCATGCGTTGCGGAATCGGGCGCAGAATTCGGATGTGGTTTGTGAGACGGTGAAGTTGCGGTAGGCCAAAGGAGCTAATCGATGGCTATAGATGCTACTGATACCCATTTTTTTGAGTGCACGACCTATAAGGAAAGTTCTGCTGGTGAGGTTGCTTATTACATACTGAAAGCAACTTCCAAAAAGAATGGTGCAATTAAATTGATTCACATCAAGCCTAATGAGCTTGTCTCGGCTGCCGCACTGAAAAAGTTTTTGCTAGGGCACTGTATTCTTTACACTGCCGCTAAGGCCGAGCATGAAAGGAATCTTAGGCAGTTGTTCAAGACCCCACCGCAGCCTGTGTAGGGGGCATTAGCCGCAGGGCGTAATGTGCCGTATGGATTTAAAGCAAAACCGTCGGGGGTTGCCCGACAGCAAGTTACTTTCTTTTGCTTCGCCAAAAGAAAGTAACCAAAGAAAAGGCGCCCCTGGTTTGCCGCCCCTTCGGGGTACCCTGCGTTGCTCGGCAAGTCAGGCGGCTGCGGAACTCGCGCTACGCGCTCAGACAGTCCTCGCCGACTACCCCTGACTTACCTGCGCTACTCGGCGGCGCTCAAGGGAAATAAATTCAACTGCGGTTTTGTGTGCGCTTTGCGCACGTTCTTTTGTTTAGTATTGGTGAGGCGGGCGTTGCCCGCCTCACTGCTTTGGGGTTTGAGGTTTTGCCTTTGACGTTATATCCCCTGTGCGCCGCCGAGTAGCGCAGGACGGCCGGGGGTAGTCCGACGAATATGTTTGAGCACGTGGCCGCGTAGCGGATCGTGCGAGTTTATGAGGAGGCCCGGACGTTCGAGCAACGCAGGGAATCCCCGAAGGGGGCGGCAAGCTGGGGGCGCCCTCTTTTGGTTACTTTTCTCGGCAAGACGAGAAAAGTAACTTGCTGTCGGGCAATCCCCGACGGTTTTGTTTTTGACTTTGGAACCAGTTGGCTTCGCCCATCCTTCGATACGGCTATCGCCTACTCAGCACGACCGGTCTGAGTGCTCACATCACCAACATCTTCACTCCGATCAACACCAACACCACCCCACCGAACATCTCCGCCTTGCTCTCCAGCCAAGTGCCGTTCTTGCGGCCGATCTGCACGCCGGCATAGCTGAAGGCGAAGGTGGTGACGCCGATGATGGCGCAGGCAAGGTAGGCGTTGACTTCCAGCAGTGTGAGGCTGAATCCGGCGGCCATGGCGTCGATGCTGGTGGCGATGGCGAGCAGGAGCATCATCTTGTTGGTGATGCTGCCGATGACTTCTTCCACGCCTTCCTGGGTGCTTTCGTAGATCATCTTGCCGCCGATGGCGACCAGCAGGCCGCAGGCGATCCACGGGGCGTAGTCTTCCACCCAGCCGAGTACGCCTTTGCCGCCGAGGTAGCCGATGAAGGGCATCAGGGCCTGGAAGATGCCGAAGAACAGGCCGGCTTTGATGCCGAGTCGCGGGTTGTTGTTTTTGGAGCCGAGGCCGATGGAGACGGCGAAGGCGTCCATGCTGAGGGCGATGGCGAGGATGATGACTTCGAGCATGGTGTGGGGGCGCGGAAATTGGCGGGGCGTGGATTATAGGGGCGTAAGGGCTTGTGTTTGATAGCAACATACACTTTCGGCTATAATGCGCGCCATCAAATGAGCGGGATGAACACAAGGTTCGTCCCGCTTCTTTATAGGTACTTCCCGCGCGTCGTGGGGTGGTGCTGAACGCCAGCCAATCAAGGAGTTATAAGTGTCGCAGTCCAAGCCAGCCATCCTAGTCCTAGCCGATGGAACGGTATTTCGCGGCATTTCCATCGGTGCGGAAGGGCAGAGTGTCGGCGAGGTGGTGTTCAATACCTCGATCACCGGCTATCAGGAGATCCTGACCGACCCTTCCTACTGCAAGCAGATCGTCACCCTGACTTACCCGCACATCGGCAACGTCGGTTGCAATGCCGAGGACGTGGAATCGTCGCAGGTGTTCGCCAGTGGTCTCATCATCCGCGACCTGTCGATGACGGTGAGCAACTTCCGCGCAAACCAGTCGCTGCCCGAATATCTCAAGGCCAACAAGGTCGTCGCCATCGCCGGTATCGATACGCGCAAGCTGACGCGCATCCTGCGCACCAAGGGCGCGCAGAACGGCTGCATCGCTTCCGGTGATGACGTCGAGGCCGCACTGAAGGCGGCCAAGGGCTTCGCCGGTCTGGCCGGCATGGATCTGGCGCAGACCGTGACCTGCGACAAGCCTTACGCGTGGACGCAGCGCGAGTGGAAGCTCGGCGAAGGCTATGCCGATCTAGCGACCGCCAAGTTCCATGTGGTGGCTTACGACTTCGGCGTGAAGCGCAACATCCTGCGCATGCTGGCCGAGCGCGGCTGCAGGATCACCGTGGTCCCGGCCAAGACATCTGCCGACGAAGTGCTGAAGATGAAGCCGGACGGCGTGTTCCTGTCCAATGGCCCCGGCGATCCGGAGCCGTGCGATTACGCCATCGCAGCGGCCAAGAGATTCCTGGAAATCGGCATCCCGCTGTACGGCATCTGCCTGGGGCATCAGATCATGGGTCTGGCCTGCGGCGCCAAGACGGTGAAGATGAAGTTCGGCCATCGCGGTGCGAACCATCCGGTGCAGGACACGCAGACCAAGCGCGTGATGATCACCAGCCAGAACCACGGCTTCGCGGTCGATGCCGCGACCTTGCCGAAGAATGCGCGCGTGACGCATGTCTCGCTGTTCGACGGCACGCTGCAAGGTTTCGAGCTGACCGACAAGCCGGCGTTCTGCTTCCAGGGCCACCCGGAAGCCAGCCCCGGTCCGCATGACGTGGCCCCGTTGTTCGACCGCTTTGTCGCGTCGATGGAGAAGAAGTAAATGCCGAAGCGTACAGACATCAAGAGCATCCTCATCATCGGCGCCGGCCCGATCGTCATCGGTCAGGCGTGCGAGTTCGACTATTCCGGCGCACAAGCCTGCAAGGCGCTGCGTGAAGAAGGCTATCGCGTCATCCTGGTGAACTCCAATCCGGCCACCATCATGACCGACCCCAATATGGCGGACGCGACCTACATCGAGCCGATCACCTGGCAGATGGTGGAGAAGATCATCGCCAAGGAACGCCCCGACGCCATCCTGCCGACCATGGGCGGACAGACCGCGCTGAACTGCGCGCTGGACCTGGCCAAGCATGGTGTGCTGGAGAAATACAACGTCGAGATGATCGGCGCGTCGCGCGATGCCATCGACAAGGCGGAAGATCGCGAGAAGTTCAAGCAGGCGATGACCAAGATCGGTCTGGCCTCCGCGCGTTCGGCCATCGCCCACTCGATGGAAGAGGCGCTGCAGGTGCAGCAGGTGATGGGTTTCCCCACCATCATCCGTCCGTCCTTCACCATGGGCGGCTCCGGCGGCGGCATCGCTTACAACAAGGAAGAGTTCGTCGAGATCTGCGAGCGCGGCCTGGAAGCGTCGCCCACGCGCGAACTGCTGATCGAAGAATCGCTGCTCGGCTGGAAAGAATACGAGATGGAGGTCGTGCGCGACCGCAACGACAACTGCATCATCATCTGCTCCATCGAGAACCTCGACCCGATGGGTGTGCACACCGGCGACTCCATCACCGTCGCGCCGGCACAGACGCTGACCGACAAGGAATACCAGATCATGCGCGACGCCTCGCTGGCGGTGCTGCGCGAGATCGGCGTGGAGACTGGCGGTAGCAACGTGCAGTTCTCCATCAATCCGAAGGACGGCCGCATGGTGGTCATCGAGATGAACCCGCGCGTGTCGCGTTCGTCCGCGCTGGCTTCCAAGGCGACCGGCTTCCCCATCGCCAAGGTCGCGGCCAAGCTGGCCGTCGGCTTCACGCTGGACGAGCTCAAGAACGACATCACCGGCGGCGCGACCCCGGCTTCGTTCGAGCCGACCATCGACTACGTGGTGACCAAGATCCCGCGTTTCGCATTCGAGAAATTCCCGCAGGCCAACGACCGCCTGACCACCCAGATGAAATCGGTGGGCGAGGTGATGGCCATCGGCCGCACCTTCCAGGAATCGTTCCAGAAAGCCTTGCGCGGTCTGGAAGTGGGTGTGAACGGGCTGGACAGCAAATACGACGACCGCGATGCCGTGGTGTCCGAACTGGGCAATCCGGGGCCGGAGCGCATCTGGGCGGTGGGCGATGCCTTCCGCATGGGCATGAGCGTGGAAGAAGTGTTCAATGCCAGCAAGATCGATCCGTGGTTCCTGGTACAGATCGCCGACATCATCAAGCAGGAGCAGCGCCTGAAGGGCCGTACGCTGGAAAGCGTGACTGCCGACGAGTTGCGCGCGATGAAGCGCAGCGGTTTCGGTGATGCACGCATGGCCGCCTTGCTGGGTATCGACGATGCCTCGGTGCGCGCCTATCGCCATGCCCTGAACGTGCGTCCCGTGTTCAAACGCGTCGATACCTGCGCCGCCGAATTCTCTACCAACACCGCCTATATGTACTCGACCTATGAGGAAGAGTGCGAGTCGCAGCCTACGACTGCGAAGAAGATCATGGTGCTCGGCGGCGGTCCCAACCGCATCGGCCAGGGCATCGAGTTCGACTATTGCTGCGTGCATGCCGCGCTGGCGATGCGCGAGGACGGTTACGAGACCATCATGGTCAACTGCAACCCCGAGACCGTCTCGACCGACTACGATACCTCCGACCGCCTGTACTTCGAGCCGCTGACGCTGGAAGACGTGCTGGAAGTGGTGGCAGTGGAGAAGCCGGTCGGCGTGATCGTGCAGTACGGCGGCCAGACCCCGCTCAAGCTGGCGCACGGCCTGGCCAAGAACGGCGTGCCCATCATCGGCACCAGCGTGGACATGATTGACTGCGCGGAAGATCGCGCACGTTTCCAGGCCATGCTGCGCAAGTTGAACCTGAAGCAGCCACCCAACCGCACCGCCAGTCATGTGGCCGAAGCCGTCGCGGGGGCGAACGAGATCGGCTATCCGCTGGTGATGCGCCCCTCCAACGTGCTGGGCGGTCGTGCGATGGAGATCATCCATGCACAGCCCGACCTGGAACGCTATATGCGCGATGCGGAAGAGATGGCCAAGGATTGGCCGGAACGCATGCCCATCCTGCTCGACCGCTTCCTCAACGATGCGATCGAAGTGGATGTGGATGCGGTGTCCGACGGCAAGCAGGTCGTCATCGGCGGCATCATGGAACACATCGAGCAGGCCGGTGTGCACTCGGGCGACTCGGCCTGTTCCCTGCCGCCGTATTCCCTGTCGCAGAAGATGCAGGACGAGCTGCGTCGCCAGACCGTGGCGATGGCCAAGGAATTGAACGTGGTCGGCCTGATGAACGTGCAGTTCGCCATCCAGGGCGAGACCGTGTACGTGCTGGAAGTGAACCCGCGCGCCTCGCGTACCGTGCCCTATGTGTCCAAGGCCACCGGCGTGCCGCTGGCCAAGGTCGCCGCGCGTTGCATGGCCGGTCAGACGCTGGCCTCACAGGGCGTGACCAAAGAAGTGATCCCGCCGTATTACTCGGTGAAGGAAGCGGTGTTCCCGTTCATCAAGTTCCCCGGTGTGGACGTGATCCTCGGCCCGGAGATGAAGTCCACTGGCGAAGTGATGGGCGTGGGCGATACCTTCGCCGAAGCCTTCGTCAAGTCGCAACTGGCGGCCAGCGTGAAGCTGCCGAAGAGCGGCAAGGTGTTCATCAGCGTGCGCGAGGAAGACAAGGCCAGCGCGGTGGATGTCGCGCGCTCGCTGGTGCAGCTCGGCTTCTCCGTGGTCGCCACGCGCGGTACTGCGGCCACCATCGAAGCGGCCGGCGTGCCGGTGGCGGTGGTGAACAAGGTGGCCGAGGGGCGTCCGCACATCCTGGACATGATCAAGAACGGCGAGATCAGCCTGATCGTGAACACGGTGGACAGCAAGCCGTCCGTGATGCGCGACTCCTATTCCATCCGCCATGCCGCCCTGCAGGGACGCGTGACCTATTACACCACCATCGCCGGCGCGCGCGCCGCGTGCATCGGCATGCAGCATCTGGCCGAATTGCAGGTGTATGACGTGCAGTCGTTGCATCGTCGCTTTAACTAAGGAATTCCCACATGAGCAAGATCCCATTGACAGTCAACGGCGCGGAGCTATTGCGCGCCGAGTTGCACCGGCTGAAGACGGTGGACCGTCCGGCGGTCATCAACGCCATCGCCGAGGCGCGCGCGCAGGGCGACCTGTCCGAGAATGCCGAATACGATGCCGCCAAGGAACGTCAGGGTTTCATCGAGGGGCGTATCGCCGAACTGGAGTTCAAGCTGGGCAGCGCCCAGATCATCGACCCCAAGTCATTGAACCAGGATGGCCGCGTTGTGTTCGGTACCACGGTGATTCTGGAAGACACCGACAACGGGGACGTGGTGACCTACCAGATCGTCGGCGAGGATGAGGCCGACATCAAGCATCGCAAGATATCCATCAGTTCGCCGATCGCGCGGGCGCTGATCGGTAAGGTGGAGGGCGATGTCGCCGAAGTGCAGGCCCCCGGCGGCGTACGCGAGTACGAAGTGGTCGAGGTGCAGTATCTCTAACTGCGGGCGGCGAGCTGCTTCTTGGTGAGCGGCTTCTTGCTCTTGCGCTGCTTCGGTGCCTTGGCGTCAGCCGGGTCCAGCGGACGCCAGATCACCAGGGTCTTGCCGATATGCTGTACCGGTGCCGCGTGCAGCACGGTGCAGATCTCTTGCAGCAGGGCTTCGCGGTTGTCCCGGTCGTCGCTCATCACTTTGACCTTCATCAGGTCGTGGCTCTTCAGGCTGCGGTCGATCTCGTCCAGCACGGCAGGCGTGAGGCCGGCGTTGCCGATCATGACGATGGGTTTGAGGGGATGGGCGCGGCCCTTGAGTTCGAGGCGCTGGGTGACTGACAGGGATAACATGTTGACCTTCCGGAATTTACGGCCGCGATTCTAGACGATGAAGCCTTCCAAAACCAGCAAACAATGGATGAGAGAGCATGTGTCCGATCCTTATGTGCAGATGGCGCAGAAGGACGGCTATCGCGCGCGCGCGGCGTACAAGCTGCTGGAGCTGGACGAACGCGACCATCTCATCAAGCCCGGCATGGTGGTGGTGGATCTGGGCGCGGCGCCAGGCAGCTGGTGCCAGGTGGTGGCGAAGAAGCTGGGCGAGCACGGGCGCATCATCGCGCTCGACCTGTTGCCGGTCGATCCCATGCCGCGCATGGAATTCATCCAGGGCGACTTCCGCGAGGACAGCGTGCTGGCCGAACTGGAGGCCAGGCTGGGCGGGCGTCCGATCGACCTTGTGATTTCGGATATGGCCCCCAATATCAGCGGCGTTGCCACGATGGACCAGGCGCGTGCCATGTATCTGGCGGAGCTGGCGCTGGACTTCGCGGTCAATCATCTGGCGCCGGGCGGTGCGTTCGCGGTCAAGGTGTTCCAGGGGGCGGGCTTCGAAGATTACATGAAGAGCATGCGTAACCACTTTGCCAAAGTGGTCGCGCGCAAGCCCAAGGCATCGCGTGATCGCAGCAGTGAGCAATATCTGGTCGGGCTTGGAAAGCTTGAGAAATAAGGCGGGAACGTGTCTAATGCAATTTCGTTTCCCGCGCACCGTTAAGGAGCAAAAGTGAATAATCTGTTCAAGAGTATCGCGATCTGGATGGTCGTCGCCATGGTGCTGATGACCGTGTTCAACCAGTTCAATGCACGCCAGGCGTCGACCGCACAGCTACAGCTGGATTATTCGCAGTTCCTGGAGGCGGTACGCGCCGGGCAGATCGAGAAGGTCACCATCGAAGGACGCACCTTGCGCGCTGTCACTACCGATGGCAAGCGCATCACCAGTTTCGCGCCCAGCGACATCTGGCTGGTGTCCGATCTGCTCAAGTATGGCGTGAAGGTGGAAGCCAAGCCGGACGAGGAGCAGAGTTTCCTCACCCAGGTGTTCGTCTCCTGGTTCCCCATGCTGTTGCTGATCGGCGTGTGGATCTTCTTCATGCGCCAGATGCAGGGCGGTGGCAAGGGCGGCGCATTCTCGTTCGGCAAATCGCGTGCGCGCATGCTAGATGAGGCCAAGGAGCGCGTGACTTTCGCCGACGTGGCTGGATGTGACGAGGCCAAGGAAGAGGTGGCCGAGCTGGTCGATTTCCTGCGCGACCCGTCCAAGTTCCAGAACCTCGGCGGCCGCATCCCGCGCGGTGTGCTGATGGTCGGCAGCCCGGGTACCGGTAAGACCTTACTGGCCAAAGCCATCGCCGGCGAAGCCAAGGTGCCGTTCTTCTCCATCTCAGGTTCCGACTTCGTCGAGATGTTCGTCGGCGTCGGCGCCGCGCGCGTGCGCGACATGTTCGAGCAGGCCAAAAAACATTCGCCCTGCATCATCTTCATCGACGAGATCGATGCGGTCGGCCGCCAGCGCGGCGCCGGCCTGGGCGGCGGCAACGATGAGCGCGAGCAGACGCTGAATGCGTTGCTGGTGGAGATGGACGGTTTCGAAGGTAGCTCCGGTGTGATCGTGATCGCTGCCACCAACCGCCCTGACGTGCTGGATGCCGCTTTGCTGCGTCCGGGCCGTTTCGACCGCCAGGTGGTGGTGCCGCTGCCGGATATCCGCGGTCGCGAGCAGGTGCTCAAGGTGCACATGCGCAAAGTGCCGTGTGCAGATGATGTGAAGGCCGACATCCTGGCACGCGGTACGCCCGGAATGTCCGGCGCCGACTTGGCCAACCTCGTGAACGAAGCAGCGCTGTTCGCGGCACGCCGCAACAAGCGTTTCGTCGATATGGACGACTTCGAGGCGGCCAAGGACAAGATCATGATGGGTACCGAGCGCCGCTCGGTGGTGATGCCGGAAGAGGAGCGTCGCAATACGGCCTACCACGAAGCCGGCCATGCGCTGGTGGCGCGTCTGCTGCCAAAGACCGATCCGGTGCACAAGGTTACCATCATCCCGCGCGGTCGCGCGCTGGGCCTGACCATGCAGCTGCCGACGGAAGACCGATACAGCATGGACAAGGTGCGCCTGCTGTCTACCATCGCCGTGTTGTTCGGCGGCCGCATCGCGGAAGAGGTGTTCATGCATCAGATGACCACAGGCGCCTCCAACGACTTCGAACGTGCCACCGACATGGCGCGCAAGATGGTCACGCAGTGGGGCATGTCCGAGGCACTGGGTACCATGGTGTATGGCGAGAACGAAGGCGAGGTGTTCCTCGGCCGTTCGGTCACCACGCACAAGAACATCTCCGAGGCCAGCATGCAGAAGGTGGACGCCGAGATCCGGCGCATCCTGGATGAGCAATATGCCCTGGCCCGCAGGCTGATCGAAGAGAACCGCGACAAGATGGAGGCGATGGCCAAGGCGCTGCTGGAGTGGGAGACCATCGATGCGGAGCAGATCGACGACATCATGAACGGCAACCCGCCACGCCCGCCCAAGCCGGCACCGGCCAGCCAGCAGGCCGAACCACCCAAGGACGATACGCCGACGGCCACGGTCACCGACCAGCCAGCCGAAGGACTCTGATACGACACATGCGGGGGCTTAGCCCCCGTTCTTTTTATGTTGCGCTGCGGAAACTATCAACTCGATCTGTCCCGTCCGCTGGTGATGGGGATCGTCAATGTCACGCCGGATTCGTTCTCGGATGGCGGACATCATGCCACGACCGAACTGGCGTTGGCGCATGCGCAGCAACTCATTGCCGATGGCGCGGACATCCTCGATATCGGCGGCGAGTCCACGCGTCCCGGTGCGGCGGCGGTCAGCGAGCAGGAGGAGCTGGAGCGCGTGCTGCCATTGATCGAAGGCTTGCGCGATAGCGGCATCCCTTTGTCGATAGATACCTGGAAGCCGGGCGTGATGCGGGCCGCATTGGCGGCCGGGGCGAGCATGGTCAACGATGTGAACGCCTTGCTGGCAGAGGGGGCGTTGCCGGTCGTGGCGGCCAGCGCTGCCGCAGTGTGTCTGATGCACAAGCAAGGGACGCCGCAGACCATGCAGCAACAGCCGCACTATGATGACGTGGTCGCCGAGGTGAGCGCCTTCCTGCGTGAGCGCATCGCGGCTGCGGAGCGGGCGGGAATCATGCGCGAGCGCATCGTGGTCGATCCCGGTTTCGGCTTCGGCAAGACGTTGGCGCATAATCTCGCCTTGTTGCGTGACCTGCGGCAGCTGGGGGCAGCGGGTGTGCCGGTGCTGGCGGGGATGTCGCGCAAGTCGATGCTGGGGGCGATCACCGGGCGCGGTGTGGATGAGCGGCTGGTGCCCAGCGTAGTGTCCGCCGTGCTGGCGGTACAGCGGGGGGCAGCCATCGTGCGCGTACATGATGTACGCGAGACGGTGGATGCGTTGAAAGTTTTGAGTGCACTGAACGAGGATGGGCGATGAGCAGGAAATACTTCGGTACCGATGGCGTGCGCGGCAAAGTGGGAGAACATCCCATCACGCCGCAGTTCGTGATGCATCTGGGTTATGCGGCGGGCAAAGTGCTGGCCAAGGCAGAACATACACAGGGCGAGCGACCTGCGGTGCTGATCGGCAAGGACACGCGCATCTCCGGCTATATGCTGGAATCGGCGCTGGAAGCCGGGCTGATCGCCGCCGGCATCGATGTCTATCTGGCCGGTCCGGTGCCGACACCGGCGGTCGCCTACCTGACCCGCGCCTTGCGCCTGCAGGCCGGTGTGGTCATCTCCGCTTCGCACAATCCATATCAGGATAACGGCATCAAATTCTTCTCCGGCGAAGGCACCAAGCTGCCGGACGAGGTCGAAATGGCCATCGAAGCCGCGCTGGATGAGCCGATGCAGACCAATTCCTCCGAACATCTCGGCAAGGCCAAGCGCATCAACGATGCCGCCGGGCGCTATATCGAATTCTGCAAGAGCACCTTCCCCAACGAGATGAACCTGCGCGGCATGAAGATCGTGGTGGATAGTGCGCATGGCGCCACCTATCACATCGCGCGTCATGTGTTCCACGAGCTGGGGGCCGACGTGGTGATGATCGGCGCCGAACCCAACGGCCTCAATATCAACGACGGTTGCGGTGCGACCAAACCGCAGGCCTTGCAGAAGGCGGTGGTCGAGCACAAGGCGGATGTGGGTATCGCGCTGGACGGCGATGGGGATCGCCTCATCATGGTGGATGCCGAGGGCAAACTATATGATGGCGACCAGTTGCTCTATGTGGTGGCGCGCCAGCGCCATGCGGAAGGCACGATGAAAGGTGGCGTGATCGGTACGCTGATGACCAACCTGGCGTTCGAACATGCCATACAGCATCTGGGAATCCCCTTCATGCGCGCCAAGGTGGGCGACCGCTATGTGATGGAGCTGTTGCAACAGCAGAACTGGCAGCTCGGCGGCGAGAATTCCGGCCATATCATCTGTCTGGACAAGCACAGCACCGGCGACGGTATCGTGTCCGCCCTGCAGGTGTTGCATGCCTTGCGCATGAAGAAACAGACGCTGGCCGAGGCAGCCGCCGACCTGCACATGTATCCGCAGGTGCTGATCAACGTGAAGGTGGGGAAGAAGGCCGATTACACCGCACATCCGGGGGTGAAGCATGCCGTGGAGACGGCCGAGGTCATGCTCGATGGCAAGGGGCGCGTATTGCTGCGTCCGTCCGGTACCGAGCCGCTGCTACGTGTGATGGTGGAGGGCGAGGATGCCGTCAAGGTCAAGCTGTGTGCAGAGAAGATCGCCGAGGCGGTCAAGGCTGCAGCGGCTTAACGGTTCAATCTTCGGGTTGGAATGAAAAACGCCGGGCATCGCCCGGCATTTTTCATTGGTGGTTTGCGTAACCGAATCGTCCGGTAATGTAGCGGCTTCGGCCGCCGCTTCGCGGCTTAACATTCGCTACGCTCATGTGTAGCCTTCGCCGTTACATTACCGGCGGATTAACCAAATCTGCCGGTAATGTAATCTTCCGTCTCTTTGCGTTTCGGGTTGGTGAACACGGTGCTGGTGTCGCCGAATTCGATCAGGTCGCCCAAGTACATGTAGGCGGTGTAGTCGGAGATACGCGCGGCCTGTTGCATGTTGTGCGTCACGATGACGATGGTGAAGTCCTTCTTCAGTTCGTCGATCAGTTTCTCGATGTGCGCGGTGGAGATCGGGTCCAGCGCCGAAGTCGGTTCGTCCAGCAGCAGCACCTGCGGCTTCACGGCGATGGCGCGTGCGATGCACAGACGCTGTTGCTGACCGCCGGAGAGGCTGGTGCCACTGTGCTTCAGCTTGTCCTTCACTTCACCCCACAGCGCGGCTTTCTTCAGCGCCCATTCCACGCGCTCGTCCATCTCGTTGCGGCTCAGGCGTTCATACAGCTTCACGCCGAACGCGATGTTGTCGTAGATGGACATGGGGAACGGGGTCGGCTTCTGGAACACCATGCCGATCTTGGCGCGCAGCATGTTGAGGTCCTGCTTCGGGTCGAGCACGTTGCTGCCGTCCAACATGATCTGGCCGGAGGCCTTCTGCTTGGGATACAGCTGGTACATGCGGTTGAAGGTGCGCAGCAGGGTGGACTTGCCGCAGCCGGACGGGCCGATGAACGCGGTGACCATCTTCTCCGCGATGTCCAGGTTGATGTCCTTCAGCGCACGCCAGTTGCCATAGAAGAAGTTCAGGTCACGGACGATGATCTTGGGATTGGTGACTTTGTCTGCGTTGATTTGAGGCATGGTGGTGATTCCCGTTATCAATGTGTGGTGGCGCTCTGGCGGAACAGCGAGCGGGCCAGGATGTTCAGGGTGAGCACGCTGAGGGTGATCAGCAGGGCGCCGGCCCAGGCCAAGTGCTGCCAATCCTCATAGGGGCTCATCGCGAACTGGAAGATGACCACCGGCAGGTTGGCCAGCGGCTTGTCCATGTCGGCGCTCCAGAACTGGTTGTTCAGTGCGGTGAACAGCAGCGGTGCGGTTTCGCCGCTGATGCGCGCGATGGCCAGCATGACGCCGGTGATGATGCCGGCGCGTGCCGCGCGCAGGGTGACGAAGTTGACGATCTTCCACTGCGGCGCCCCCAGCGCGGCGGCGGCTTCGCGCAGCGTGTTGGGTACCAGGCGCAGCATGTTCTCGGTGGTGCGGATGACGATGGGGATGACGATGATGGCCAGTGCCAGTGCGCCCGCCCAGCCGGAGAAGTGATGCACATGCACCACATAGACCTCGTACACGAACAGGCCGATCACGATGGAGGGCGCGGACAGCAGGATGTCGTTGATGAAGCGGGTGATCGGGGCCAGCCAGCCGCGCTGGCCGAACTCGGCCAGATAGGTGCCGGCCAGGATGCCGATCGGGGTGCCGATCAGTGTACCCAGCAGGCTCATCATCAGCGTGCCGGCGATGGCGTTGAGCAGGCCGCCGTCGCTACCGGGCGGCGGCGTGGTCTTGGTGAACACCGACATGTCGAGCGCGGGCAGGCCGTGGCCCAGCAGGGTGATGAGGATCCAGCACAGCCAGAACAGGCCGAACGCCATGGCGAGCATGGATACGATCAGCCCGACGGCGTTGACGATGCGGCGGCGAGTATAGAGTGTCAGCATGGTTCTCAGGTGGTCTGGCCTTCACGCTTGCCCAGCTTGAACAGCAGCAGGCGTGCCAGCGAGAGGACGACGAAGGTGATGAAGAAGAGGATCAGGCCGAGTTCGATCAGCGCCGAGGTATACAGGTCGCCGACGGCTTCGGTGAATTCGTTGGCCAGTGCGGAGGAGATGCTGTTGCCCGGCATCAGCAGCGATTTGCTCAATTCGTGCGCGTTGCCGATGACGAAGGTGACCGCCATGGTCTCGCCCAGCGCGCGGCCCAGGCCCAGCATGATGCCGCCCACTACGCCGATGCGGGTGTAGGGCAGCACGACCTTCCATACTACCTCCCAGGTGGTGGCGCCGACGCCATAGGCCGATTCTTTCAGCATGGGCGGCACGACTTCGAACACGTCGCGCATCACCGAGGCGATGAACGGGATCACCATGATGGCGAGGATGATGCCGGCAGTGAGGATGCCGATGCCCATGGGCGGGCCGGAGAAGAACGGGCCGATCATGGGCAGTGCGCCGATGTGGTCGTTGATCCAGGGTTCGAAGTGGTCAGCGAACAGGGGCGCGAACACGAACAGGCCCCACATGCCGTAGATGATGCTGGGGATGCCCGCCAGCAGTTCCACGGCGATACCGAGCGGACGGCGCAGGATGCGCGGCGACAGCTCGGTGAGGAATATGGCGATACCGAAACTGACCGGGATGGCGATCAGCAATGCGATACCTGAAGTGACCAGCGTCCCGACGATGGGGACCAGCGCACCGTATTCGTCGGTCACCGGGTTCCATTCTGGGCTGGTCAGAAAACCGAAACCGAAAGCCTGGATGGCGGGCCAGCTACCGATCACCAGCGAACCGATGATGGCGAGCAGCAGGGCGAGTACGCCGAAGGCGGAGACGCGGGTGAGACCGCGGAACACCATGTCCAGCCAGATCTGTTGCTTGAGCTTCGCCTGATGCAGGAGGTTCGATTTCATCGTTGAGTACAGAATCTTTGAGTGAAATTGGGGGGCTTGCGCCCCCCGGATTATAGCTTGTCGCTCACGTCTTTCGACGTGTCGTACTGCTTAGTTCCACAGAGCCTTGCCGTGATTGTCCTTGATCTGTTTCTTCCAGGCGGCAGAGATCATCTTTACAACGTTGTCCGGCATCGGGATGTAGTCCAGATCGGAAGCCATCTTGTCGCCGTTCTCATAAGCCCACTCGAAGAACTTCAGCACTTGCTTGCCGGCTTCTGCATTGTCCTGGCTCTTGTATACCAGGATGAAGGTGGCGCCGACGATGGGCCAGCTATCCTTGCCCGGCTCGTTGGTCAGGATCTCGTAGAAACCCTTGTCGGCATCCCATTTTGCATTGGCGGCGGCAGCCATGAAGTTGGCGGCTTCCGGCTTGACGAAATTGCCTTCGCGGTTCTTCAGTTGAGCATATGCCATCTTGTTCTGCAGGGCGTAGGCATATTCCACATAGCCGATGGAACCCTTGATGCGCTGCACGTAAGAGGCCACGCCTTCGTTACCCTTGCCGCCAGTACCGGCGGGCCATTGCACGGCAGAACCTGCGCCCACGCTGCGCATCCACTCTGTGCTGACTTGGGACAGGTAGGTGGTGAAGATGAAGGAGGTGCCGGAGCCGTCGGCGCGATGCACCACGGTGATGGCTTGCTCGGGCAGGTTCAGGTCCTTGTTGTCAGCGGCGATCTTGGGGTCGTTCCACTTGGTGATCTTGCCCAGGTAGATGTCGGCCAGTGTCGCGGCGGACAGCTTCAGTGCACCGGGTGCCACGCCTTCAATGTTGACGACCGGCACCACGCCGCCGATCACGGTCGGGAACTGGGTCAGGCCGAGCAAGTCGAGTTCTTCCGGTTTCAACGGTGCATCGGATGCGCCGAAGTCCACGGTCTTGGCCTTGATTTGCTTGATGCCGCCGCCGGAACCGATGGATTGGTAGTTCATGCCGACACCGGTCTGGGCTTTGTAAGCTTCAGCCCACTTGGCATACACGGGGTAGGGGAAGGTCGCGCCGGCGCCGGTCATATCGGTTGCTTGCGCCAGGCTGGCGCCCAGCAGTGTCACGGACAGGCCGAGGCAGCTCAGGATGCGGTTCAGTTTGCTCATTTCTGTGGTTCTCCGAAGGATTGATCGTTGTGCTCGACAGATGTCAGCGGGACGCATCCTAGGTGCGAATTGTTACATGATTATTACATGTCCGTGTAATGACCTTGGCATGCTTGATGCTAACGCTAGCGTCGGGTCGATTGACCGAGATTGGATTCGCCGTTACTATCGCCGACCTCGAAACGTCGGAAGATGGATGTGATGCGACGCAAGTTGGTGATTGGAAACTGGAAGATGCACGGCGACCTGGCGCGCAACAAGGTGCTCCTGGATGGCGTGCTGGCCGGAGTGCGGGGGCTGCGGGGCGCCGATTTCGGTGTCTGTGTGCCGTACCCCTATCTGGCGCAGTGCCAGTCGCAATTGGCGGGCAGCAATCTCGGCTGGGGAGCGCAGAATCTGAGTCAGCATGAGCAGGGAGCGTATACCGGTGAAGTGGCGCCGGCCATGCTGGTGGATTTCGGATGCAAATATGCGCTCGTCGGTCATAGCGAACGTCGCGCGCTGTATGGTGAAGGCGATGCGCTGGTCGCGGCCAAGTTCGCTGCCGCGCTCAAGGCTGGTCTGGTGCCGGTGTTGTGCGTGGGCGAGACGCTGGAGGAGCGTGAGGCGGGCGTGACCGAACAAGTGGTGGCGCGTCAGTTGCAGGCGGTGCTCGATGTGTCCGGCGTGCAGGCCTTCGCCAAGGCGGTGGTGGCTTACGAGCCGGTCTGGGCGATCGGTACTGGCAAGACGGCGAGTCCGGAGCAGGCGCAGGCTGTACATGCCTTCATCCGTCAGTTGATCGCGCAGCAGGATGCTGCGGTGGCGCAAGGATTGCGCATCCAGTATGGCGGTAGCATGAAGCCGGGTAATGCCGCCGAACTGATGGCGATGGCGGACATCGATGGCGGTCTGATCGGTGGTGCCTCGCTGGTGGTGGAAGATTTCGTGGCGATCTGTCGCGCCGCGCAACAATAATTCTGTAGTCGGAGTCGTTCGTGGAAACTTTGGTTTGGGTGGTTCATGTGGTGGCGGCGGTGGTGCTGGTCGGTCTGGTGTTGATCCAGCACGGCAAGGGCGCCGATATGGGCGCGGCATTCGGTTCTGGTTCGGCGGGCAGCCTGTTCGGTTCCAGTGGTTCGGCGAATTTCCTGAGCCGCAGCACGGCGATCGCGGCGACGGTGTTCTTCATCACCAGCCTGACGCTGACTTATATCTATGCGCAGCCGGCCAAGCAGTCCGGTGTGATGGATCGCGTGGATGTGAATACGCTGAGCAAGGAAGCGCCCGCGGCGGTGGATGTTCCAGCTTCTAAAGCAAAGGACATTCCGCAGTAAAAAAACATGTAGTATGCGGGGTTGGCGGAATTGGTAGACGCGCAGCCTTGAGGTGGCTGTGTTGAAAGACGTGTGGGTTCGAGTCCCATGCCCCGCACCAGACAATACAAAAAAAGAAGAACCGGGCCTCGCTGCCTAAGGTCGCAGATAAGAATCTGAGCTTTGCTTTGCATTCCGCTTCGTGGCGGACTCTACAGAGGGAGGGGAACTCAAGCATGTTGGAAAATTATTTCCCGATTTTGTTGTTCATCGGCATCGCGGTGGTGATGGGTGTGGCGCCTTTGTTGCTCGGGCGTCTGGCAGGTCCTAACCGCCCCGACGAGAAGAAGCTCTCGCCCTACGAGTGCGGCTTCGAGGCCTTCGAGGATGCGCGCATGAAGTTCGATGTGCGTTTCTATCTGGTCGCCATCCTGTTCATCCTGTTCGATCTCGAGATCGCCTTCCTGTTTCCCTGGGCGATCGTGCTGAAAGAGATCGGTACCTTCGGTTTCGTTTCCATGATGGTCTTCCTGGCCATCCTTGTGGTTGGTTTCGTCTATGAATGGATGAAGGGCGCGCTGGAGTGGGAGTGACAGCGCGGCTGTGAGCATGCGCCCCGTACCCGGGGATGCGCGGGGTGTCCGCGCGTGATGAAGAGGGGAAATTATGGGTATTGAAGGAATCCTGGAAAAAGGCGTGGTGACGACCACTGCCGACGCCATCATCAACTATGCGCGTACCGGTTCGCTGTGGCCGATGACCTTCGGCCTGGCCTGTTGTGCGGTGGAGATGATGCATGCCGCGCTGCCGCGTTATGACCTGGACCGTTTCGGTGCCGGTGCGTTCCGTCCCAGCCCGCGTCAATCCGACGTGATGATCGTGGCGGGCACCCTGTGCAACAAGATGGCGCCGGCGCTGCGCAAGGTGTACGACCAGATGGCCGAGCCGCGCTGGGTGATCTCCATGGGCTCCTGCGCCAACGGCGGCGGCTACTACCATTATTCCTATTCCGTGGTGCGCGGTTGCGACCGCATCGTGCCGGTGGATATCTACGTGCCGGGTTGCCCGCCGACCGCCGAAGCGTTGCTCTACGGTGTGATCCAGCTGCAGAACAAGATCAAACGTACCAACACCATCGCACGCTAGGCGCAGATCATGGCAAAAGACCTGAACATCCTGAAATCCAATCTCTCGGAAGCTTTCGGCAACAAGGTCGTCAGCCTCGAAGAGCGTCTGGGCGAACTGACGCTGGTGGTCAAGGCCGCCGACATGCTGTCCGTGTTCACCCGCTTGCGCGACGATGCCGAGTTCCGCTTCGAAGAGCTGATCGACATCTGTGGCATCGACTATTCCACCTGGGGCAGCGAGAGCTGCGAAGATGGCCGTTACCTGGCCGATCAGGCGCATGCAGGTCTGCGCTTTGCGGCGGTCTACCATCTGCTGTCCATCACCCACAACCTGCGCCTGCGCGTGCGCGTGTTCGCCGAGGATGAGGCGTTGCCGCTGCTGGATTCGGTGCTCGGTATCTGGCCTTCCGCCAACTGGTACGAGCGCGAGGCGTTCGACATGTACGGTCTGGTGTTCAAGGGACACCCCGACCTGCGCCGCATCCTGACCGACTACGGTTTCGTGGGCAATCCGTTCCGCAAGGACTTCCCCATCTCCGGTACCGTCGAGATGCGCTACGACGCTGCCCAGCAACGTGTGGTGTACGAGCCGGTGTCGATCGACCCGCGCGAAGTCACGCCGCGTACGCTGCGCGAAGAGAACTACGGTCGCAACTGAGGCAGATAGAGAGACTGCAATGGCTGAAATCAAGAACTACACCCTGAACTTCGGTCCGCAACACCCGGCGGCGCACGGCGTGCTGCGTCTGGTGCTGGAGCTGGACGGCGAGGTGGTCGAGCGTGCCGACCCGCACATCGGTCTGCTGCACCGGGGCACCGAGAAGCTGGCTGAACACAAGACTTTCCTGCAGGCCATGCCCTACATGGATCGCTTGGATTACGTGTCGCCGATGTGCAACGAGCACGCCTACGTGATGGCGGTGGAGAAGCTGGCCGGTATCGAAGTGCCGATTCGTGCGCAATACATCCGCGTCATGTACGATGAGATCACGCGCATCCTCAACCACTTGCTGTGGCTGGGCGCGGTGGGCATCGACCTCGGTGCGATGACCATGTTCTTCTACACCTTCCGCGACCGCGAAGACCTGGTGGACGCCTATGAGGCGGTCGCCGGTGCGCGTCTGCACGCGGCCTATTATCGTCCGGGCGGCGTGTATCGCGACCTGCCGGACGTGATGCCGCAGTATCAGGAGAGCAAGGTGCGCAGCGCTGCCGACGTGAAGCGCCGCAACGAGAACCGCCAGGGTTCGCTGCTCGACTTCATCGAGGACTTCACCAACCGTTTCCCCAAGCACATCGACGAGTTCGAGACCCTGCTGACCGACAACCGTATCTGGAAACAGCGTACCGTCGGCATCGGCGTGGTCACGCCGGAACGTGCCATGGCGCTGGGCTTCACCGGCCCCATGCTGCGCGGCTCGGGTATCGCCTGGGACCTGCGCAAGCAGCAGCCGTACGAGGTGTATGACAAGCTCGACTTCGATATCCCGGTCGGCGTCGAAGGCGATTGTTATGACCGTTATCTGGTGCGCGTGGAAGAGATGCGCCAGTCGTTGCGCATCATCCGCCAGTGCGTGGACTGGTTGCGCAAGAACCCCGGTCCGGTCATGGCCGACAACCTGAAATACGCTCCGCCCAAGCGCGAAGCGATGAAGCAGAACATGGAAGAACTGATCCACCACTTCAAGTTCTTCACGGAAGGCATGCATGTGCCGGCGGGTGAGGTGTACTCCGCCGTCGAGCATCCCAAGGGCGAGTTCGGCATCTACCTGGTGTCCGACGGTGCCAACAAACCGTATCGCATGAAGATCCGTGCCCCGGGCTTCGCCCATCTCGCCAGCCTGGACGAGATGACGCGCGGCCACATGATCGCCGACGTGGTGGCCATCATCGGGACGCAGGACATCGTTTTCGGGGAGATTGACCGCTGATGTTATCCGAACAGATCAAAACCAGAATCGACCGCGAACTGAAGAAGTATCCGGCCGACCAGAAGCAATCGGCGGTGATGGCCGCGCTGCGCTTCGTGCAGGACGAGAAGGGCTGGATCTCTTCCGACGACATGACCGACGTGGCCGCCTATCTGGGCATGCCCAAGATGGCCGTGTACGAAGTGGCGACCTTCTATCACATGTACAACCTCCAGCCGATGGGGCAGACCACGTTGACCGTGTGTACCAACCTGTCGTGTACGCTGTGCGGTTCCGGCGACACGCTGGCCTATCTGGAGCAGAAGCTGGGCATCAAGCTGGGCGAGACCACCGCGGACGGCAAGTTCGGCCTGCGCGAAGGCGAATGCATGGGTGCCTGCATCGATGCGCCGCTGATGACCATCAACAACAAGAAGATGTGCGGCAAGCTGACGCCGGAGAAGATCGATCGCATCCTGGGTGACTTGCAAGGAGGCAAGGCATGAGCAAGCACATCATCCTCGCCACGGCGGCGGACGGTCTGGCCAATCTGGACAACTACGTCAAGGCCGGCGGCTACCAGGCACTGCGCAAGGTGCTGACCGAAAAGATGTCGCCCGACGCCATCATCGCCGAAGTGAAAGCCTCGGTGCTGCGCGGTCGTGGCGGTGCGGGCTTCCCCACCGGCCTGAAGTGGAGCTTCATGCCGCGCAACTACGAAGGCGACAAATACATCGTCTGCAACTCGGACGAAGGCGAGCCGGGCACCTGCAAGGACTGGGACATCCTGCGCTACAACCCGCACATGCTGATCGAAGGCATGGCCATCGCCGCCTACGCGATGGGCGTCAAGGCCGGCTACAACTACGTGCACGGCGAGATCTACGAAGCCTACGAAGTGATGGAGCAAGCCTGCGAGGACGCACGCAAGGCGGGCTATCTGGGCCGCGGCATCCTCGGCAGCGATTTCGAGTTCGACCTGCACAACCACCTGGGTTACGGTGCCTATGTGTGCGGTGAAGAGACTGCGCTGCTGGAATCGATCGAGGGCAAGAAAGGGCAGCCGCGCTTCAAGCCGCCGTTCCCCGCCAGCTTCGGTCTGTACGGCAAGCCGACCACCATCAACAACACCGAGACCTTCGCCAGCATCCCTTACATCATCCGCGAGGGCGGCAAGAAGTTCGCCGACATCGGCGTGGCCAAC
>JAJZSA010000095.1 GCA_021822115.1 Pseudomonadota bacterium | reverse complement strand
AGTTGAAGCGGCGCGCCACACCGCTATCGAAACGCAGTGCGCCGTAATGGCACAGGTGAGACAGGCGGCTGCCGCGCAGCAACCCTTCCGCGCCGGCCAGCATGTCGATGCTGCGCTGGGCGATGACGGCGGGACAGGCGAAATGACGCGTGACGTAGTCGGCCAGTTCGGCGCGATGCGTGCGCAGCAGTGCGCTCGGTTGCGCGAACAGTTGCGGACGGATGTGCATGTCCATCGCCCATTCGCAGGCGGCGTGGGTGAGCACCGGCACGTTGCCCCATAGCTTCTCGTGTGCCGGCACGAAGTGGTTGTGCGCGATCACGTCTACCAGCAGGTGGCTGACGAAGCCGAGCGAGAGTGCGTAATCCTCGTCGCTCTGCGCGTTCTCCAGCAGGTCGCGCGCGCGTTGCCACTGGTGGGTGGTGGAGAACGGTTGACCCCAGGAGCGGTCGCTCCACAGGGCAAGATCGGGCAGGCAGGCGCCGGCCAGCACCAGACGCGGGAAGTTGCGGATGGCGCGCCGGTAGCGCGCATCGCTCAGCGGCACCGCCCACAGCAGCATCTGCGCGAAGTAAACGTGGGTATACAGACCCCATGCGTGCGCATCCGCGCTCCACAGCAGCAGCGGGATGAGCCAGCGCCAGTTGGCGAGCAGTTTTTTCATGGCGTGCAGTGTGCCCGCGCTGCATGAAGGCTTGATGACGCGCCCGTTGCATTGCTGTTGCGCAGGAGTATCATCGCGCGCATTTCGTTTTTTCCGGGCCCCACCCGTTCCATGGCGACATTGCTGGCAGGCGACATCGGCGGCACCAAGACACGACTGGCGACGGTCGCGGTCGACGGGCAGCGCGTGAGCATCGTCCTGGAACGCGAATACGCCAGCGCCGACTTCCCTGATTTCCCCTCTCTGCTGCAAAGCTTCCTCGACCAGTGCGGCCCGCTCGATGCGGCGTGTTTCGGCGTGGCCGGCCCGGTGCGCGACGGCATCGCCCAGGTCACCAACCTGCCCTGGCGCATCGACGCGCAAGACTTACAGCGCCGTTTCGGTTTGGCGCGCTGCCATCTGCTGAACGATCTGGAAGCTACCGCCTGGGGCTTGTCGGCGCTGGAGGCGGACGACCTGCTCACCTTGCAGGCCGGCAGCGTGGAGGCGCATGGTCACCGCGCCATCATCGCCGCCGGCACCGGTCTGGGCGAAGCCGGCCTGCACTGGGACGGCCACACGCATCACCCCTATGCCACCGAAGGCGGCCATGCCACGTTCGCCCCGCGCGATGCGCTGGAATGCGAGTTCGCTGCCGGCTTGCGCGCGCGCTACGGCCATGTGAGCTGGGAGCGCGTGGTATCCGGCATGGGCATCCCCGCCTTGTACGACTTCCTGCTGACCAAGAGCGCAGCGCATACGCCGGACTGGCTGACGCAGGATATGCAACGCATGGGCAAGGCGGCGGCCATCTCGCATGCGGCGCTGGCGGAACGCGATGCGCTGTGTACCGAGACCATGCGCCGCTTCGTGGCGCTGTATGCCGCCGAAGCGGGCAACCTGGCGCTCAAGGCCATGAGCCGCGGGGGCTTGTATGTGGGCGGCGGCATCGCGCCGAAGATCCTGCCCTTGCTGCAAAGCGCGGCCTTTCTCGAATCCTTCCTCGACAAGGGACGCATGCGCCCCCTGCTGGAGGCCATGCCGGTGCGCGTCATCCTGAATGACCGCGCGGCGCTCTATGGGCCGGCGCTGTATGCCGACCATCCGTCCCGTTAAACAGGAGGTGCTGTCACAGCCACTATGTTGCAAACCATCGCTGCACGTGTTTCGCCGTATTTCCGTCCCCGTCTGATCGACGCCCTGCACAACTATGACCGCACACGCCTGCGCACCGACATCACCGCCGGCATCACCGTCGGCATCGTCGCGCTGCCGCTGGCCATCGCCTTCGCCATCGCTTCCGGCGCCAAGCCCGAGGCGGGCATCTTCACCGCCATCATCGCCGGCTTCATCATCTCCGCGCTGGGCGGCTCGCGCGTGCAGATCGGCGGACCGACCGGCGCCTTCATCGTCATCGTGTACGGCATCATCGCGCAGTACGGTTATGCCAACCTGATCATCTGCACGCTGATGGCCGGCGTGATGCTGGTGCTGATGGGGGTATTCAAGCTGGGCAGCCTGCTCAAGTATTTCCCGCGCCCGCTGATCATCGGCTTCACCAACGGCATCGCGGTGCTGATCGCACTGTCCGAGGTGAAGGACTTCCTCGGCTTGCAGATCGACACCCTGCCTGCCGAGTTCTTCCACAAGATGGGCGCGCTGTGGCACGGCCTGCCGACGGTGGATGCGCTCACGCTGGCGCTGGCGCTGACCAGCGCGCTGTTCATCTGGTTCTATCCCGCAAGCTGGGCACGGCGCGTGCCCGCACCCATCGTGGCGCTGGCGCTGGGCACGCTGCTGGTGGCGCTGTTCAAGCTGCCGCTGGAGACCATCGGCACGCGCTTCGGCGGCATCCCGCAGGGTTTGCCCGAGTTCTCGGTGCCGGCGATCTCGCTCAGCGACCTGCGCTATCTGATCATGCCCGCCTTCACCATCGCGCTGCTGGGGGCGATCGAATCCATCCTGTCGGCCGCCGTGGCCGACGGCATGATCGATGACCGCCACGATCCCAACCAGGAACTGGTGGCACAGGGCATCGCCAACATCGTGACGCCGTTCTTCGGCGGCATCCCGGCCACCGGCGCCATCGCGCGCACCGCCACCAACGTGCGCTCCGGTGCGACCAGCCCGGTGTCGGGCATGGTGCATGCGTTGACGCTGCTGCTCATCGTGCTGGTGGCGGCGCCGCTGGCACAGTACATCCCGCTCGCCTCGCTGGCGGCTATCCTGATGATCGTGGCGATCAACATGGGTGAGTGGGACGTGTTCAAACGCCTGAAGAACTATCCGCGCCACGATGCGGTGGTACTGCTGGTCACCTTCTCGTTCACGGTGATCTTCGATCTGACGGTCGCGGTGGAGGTAGGCCTGTTGCTGGCTGCGGTGTTCTTCATCCGCAACATGACCGAGCTGTCGCACGTGCAACTGTCGGAAGAGCACACCGCCATGCCGGACGACGGCGAGGCCACGCTGGCGCGCAAGATGGCGCCGCCAGGGGTGCTCATCTATCGCTTGTACGGCGCGCTGTTCTTCGGCATCGCCGACAAGCTGGAGAACGTGCTGCACCAGCAACATGCCGAACCCGACGTGCTGGTGCTAAACATGACCGAGGTGATCAGCATGGATGCCAGCGCCCTGCATGTGCTGGAAGAACTGCACGAGAAACTGCACAAGCGCCACAAGCAGTTGATCCTGTGCGGCCCGCACACACAGCCCTATTTCCTGATGCATCAGGCCGGGCTGTTCGAACGCATCGGCAAGGAGAACGTGGCGGCCAATCTGGAGGACGCGATCAAGCGCGCCCGCGACCTGATCGCCGCACCCAAGCCCTGAGACAGGACACGGGCGACGGCTTGGCCGTCGCCGCGCCCGGTTCACGGTGCGCTGTGCTGTGTCTCCCGCGACAACTCATCCTGCCCTTGCTGCGAACGCTGCTGCTGCCATACCTCGCGCTGATGTGCGCCGCTGCCGGCGCAACCGGCGAGTGCCGACAACAAGGACAACAACGCCAGCAGACCCATCAAGTTACGCATACCGCCTCCCTTGCACGAGTCTCGACGTTCACTGAGCGACCGGCTGGCGGGCGATGTCGGCGGCCAGCTCATCCTGCGCCTTCTGGGCACGGAATTGCTGCCAGGCGGCGCGGTCGTTGTTCATGCTGGTGCGGATGGCGGCCTCGGCGATCTGCTGTGCGGCCGCGCTATCCACACCGACCAGGGCATACAAGGTACCGTCCGGTCCGGTGATGGTGCGCAACAGCTTGGTGCCCACCAGCGATTCATCGGTGATCTGCTTGGTGACCGAGGTGTTCACCTGATCCACCGTCTGCTGATCGGCGGCACCGGTGGTCTCGGCATATTGCTTGATCATGTTGCGTACCCGGGTACGCACCGTCTGCGCCAGTTGCACGCGCGCATCGGTCATCGCCATCTGGCGCATGAAGGCCGGACCGGCGGCCGACTTGGGCGCGATGCCGACCGCCGTCACCGTCGCTTCCGGCACTGGCATGTTGCACACCCAGCCCGGCGCGACCTGTTGCGAACTGGGGAACAGGCATTCCGGTGCGGCCATCGGGGCTTCCTTGGGCGCGCTGGCACAACCGGCCAACCCCAGCAAACCTGCAGCCAGCACTGGCAGAACATTACGCTTTTGCATGATCGATCTCCTTCTGTTTAACGAACGATGTGGGACAACTATACGCCTGCGCATCAGGGAGCGGACCTCCATTCCCGCACAAACGACCTATCTGGGGCGGTGCAGGAAACTCCAGCTCAATCCTCGACCAGGGGCAGCCATTGCGCAGCGAACTGTTCCAGCCCTTCCATCTCGCGGCGGGTCTGCTCGCCCAGCGCCGTTTCGGTCACACGCTGCCCGTCGAAGGACACCATGCGGTCGGCTCCCAGTTGGAACTCGCGCCTGAACTCGACGAACTCGCGTGCGTTCTTTGCCTGATAGTCTGCGAACGCGCGCCGCTCACGGGCCATCGCCTCGTTCGCCTCCTGGCGGAACGCGGCGAACTCGTCCTGCTCCTGCCGGCGATGGATCTCGAACTCCTCGCGCGCGCTGGTCACGGTCACCTGGCCTTTGCGCATGCCGATCTCCTGGCGCCCGGCCTGTTCCACCACGAGGAAGCGCGTGCCGCGCACGCCGATCACCGCTGTGGCGGTGTGCACCTGCAGCGGGGAACTGTCCGCCCGCAACCGGTTCAGCGCATAGAACACCATGCCGCTGAGCTGGCGGAACACGTTGGCGGCACCGTTCGTGCGCGCGATCTCCAGCCTGCTGTTGCGCTCGACCACCAGGAAACCGGCTGCGCCGGCCTTGACCACCGCACGTCCGTCGGCGCCGGTGGTGACCACCTGACGCCCATCGCGACTATCGAGTTGCACCGCCCCCTGCTGCCTGACCAAGGTCACGTCTTCTTCGGCACCGCACATGCCCGTAGCGGACATGCCGAGCAGCAGCACCAGCACCCATCGCCTCACCCGCTTGTCCATCGCACCTCCGTCCACTCAATCACCGCCCAGGAACCGGGCGAACCTGGTCTGCCAACGCTTGACCACATTGATCCCCAGCACATCCATCACCATCTCCGGCGACACCGGGTTCCAGCCGGTGGCGCCCTTGAAGCGATCCGAGAACACCAGCTTGCCGTCATCCAGCAGCAGGCTCGCCATGCTGCCGTCGAACTGATATTCGCTGCCACGCTGCGCATCGGCGGAGCGCCGTCCCATGTTGCCGGAGGCCACCACCACCAGCAGCAGGCCTTGCGGTGCAGCCATCCCGGCCGGCATCTCGCCTTGCAACAGCGCCTGCAACTGCGCGGCAGAGAGCGACTGGCTGCGTACGGCGACATCCGCGCCCAGCGGCCGTACGATGTCGTTCAATCCGTCGCAGGCCTTGAGCCATGCGGCGTTTTCCTTGCCAGCCTGGTAATGACAGACCAAGGTGAGCGGGCGCCCCTCGAAAAACTGTCGCCAGCGTGTACGGGCCAGGTC